>NZ_CP016268.1:2753934-3080423 GCF_001677435.1 Woeseia oceani | reverse complement strand
CCTTGCGGCCCATACATCTTATGGGCAGACAGACTCAGCAAGTCTGTGCGGCGGGCGAGGGTGCTGATGTTCATTGCCAGGGGCGCTTGCGCCGCATCACAATGGAAAATCGCTCCGGCGTGTCGAGCCGCTTTCGAAAGGGCTTCTATGTCCTGAATCGTGCCAATTTCATTGTTAACGGCCATGATAGACACTGCTAGCACGGTTTCATCCAGTAGGGCGCTGAATGCGTCCTCGGGAATACGGCCCTTGTTGTCCACAGGAATGTAATCGATCTTGTAGCCGTATTGCTCTGACAGCACTCTTGAGACTTCAAGTACGCATTTGTGCTCTATGGCGCTGACCAATATGCGGTTGCGCGGCCCGTGCGCCGCGTGTTTTGCAAGTCCAAGGAGGGCAAGATTGTTGGCTTCACTCGCACCGGCGGTGAAGACGATCTCGTCTTGGTCGGCACCGATCATCAAGGCAATCTTGCGTGCAGCATCGTCCACTGCGCCGGAACTTTGCCAGCCAATAATGTGATCTGAGGAATGCGGGTTGCCGTTTTTCTCCGTGAAATACGGAAGCATTTCGCTCAAAACCCGCTCGTTTACCGGCGTGGTTGCCTGATGATCGAAATTGAGGGGTTTTGGAAAAGTCATTGAAAAACAATAGCCTGTGTTGTATTCAAGAGTCAGTAAGGCTTTTGCGTGATTCTTGCCTTTACTGGGGAGAATCTCCAGCTCCCGATTGACCGTATTCGTACCCTACGATAGAGTCGAACTGGAGGCAACATCCAGTAGCCAGAGGAACTCATGTCACGCGGACCGCTCTATCACGATGACTACAAGTCTCAATTTTCAGGACACGAAACCTTTCCCCTGCGTTACGGGTGGCTGAAGAAGGTCTATGACCGCGTGGCCGAGACGCAAGACCAAGAAAACAACCGATCGCTGTGTTGGGACGAAGACGCCATTGCCCGGTTTGGTGTCGGTCAAAACATGGTTCGCTCCATGCGCCATTGGGCCAAGACAGCAGGAATCATCGAAGAAGGGTCGGGCACTAACATTGTTCAGACCACTAAACTTGGCCAAATGCTTTTCGGCCCTGACGGTCTTGATCCCTATATGGAACATCCGGCAACGCTGTGGCTGATCCACTCACAACTTGCCGCACGACCAGAGAAGACCACGTGGTTCTGGTGTTTCAGTCATTATCCTGCAATTACGTTCGAGCGCGACAATCTGATCAAAGGGCTTGAGCGGCTCGCCAAAGACCGCGCGTGGCCGCGCGTCGCCAACGTCACGATCAAGAACGACGTTGCTTGTTTCATCCGTACTTATGTTGCGCGCCAACCGACCGGAAAGGTCGGGCATGACGATGCTCTCGAATCCCCTCTTACCGAATTAGGCTTGATCAAGGCGATTGGTAAGAAAGACGGGTTCCGGTTTGTGCGCGGCCCGAAATCAACCTTGGGCGACGGTGTATTCACATATGCGCTCTTGGATTTTTGGTCACGCTATTCAAGCGCGGCAACGCTTTCCTTTGAAGCAATTGCCTATTCCCCCGGCGGTCCGGGACGCGTTTTTGCCTTTGATGAGAACGATGTCGCTGATCGCCTCGCCGGGCTAGACGATGCAACAGGCGGCGCTTTGCGGTGGTCTGAAACCGCAGGCTTGAAACAAGTTGTTCGCAGCATCGAACTCGATGAAGACACCCGATTGGGTTATGTGCCGACAGATTACAGCATACGCGCAGGAAGGGAGGCTGCCTGATGGGACTGAACAAGCGCGTGCGGATAGCACGCCGCTTCCTACGCTCAATTCGCATCGATGCCGATCTCGGCGAGGCGAACGCGCTCGACGGATTTGTCTGTCCGCAATCCTCCGCAGAAGTTATGATGACGCTTGCCCGACACGTATCCGAGACAGGGCAGGGCGCTTTTACGTGGACCGGGCCTTATGGCAGCGGCAAGTCGAGTCTTGTTGTTGCATTGAGCGCCTTGTTGAACGGCAACGCAGGATTACAGAAACAAGCGGCCAAGGTTTTTGGCAAGCAGCTCACCAAAACGATGTGGGATGCCTTACCGACAGGCACGAAGGGATGGCGCGTCGTTCCCGTGGTCGGTCGGCGCGATGCACCGGTTAAGGTTATCGGTGAGGCTGTCAAGAATGCAGGGATCGTTACGCGTACCCCTCGCGGGGGCTGGAATGAAACGAATCTGATCAAAGCTCTGAGCGAGGCAGCAGCATCCAAGCCCAAGACGCATGGCGGTCTGATTGTCTTCATCGACGAGATGGGCAAGTTCCTCGAAGCCGCAGCGCAAGACGGCTCGGATATTTTTGTTCTGCAGGAACTTGCCGAAGCCGCGTCCCGCAGCAATGGCCGTCTTATTTTTGTCGGTGTCCTGCATCAGTCATTCGAGGAATACGCACATCGTCTGTCGCACGAAATGCGCGATGAATGGGCCAAGATTCAAGGCCGGTTTATTGATCTCGTGGTGGATACGGCTGGTGAAGAACAGATTGATCTGATTTCCAGAGCAATCGAAAGCGATCATGCGCCCGCAAAGCCCGGCAAGACCGCAGCCACAATTTCAAAGTTTATCCGGCGTGACCGTGCTGATGCCGCGCGACTTGCGGATATGCTCGAATCCTGCTGGCCGTTGCATCCTGTCGTGGCGAGCCTTCTTGGTCCGATTTCACGGCGGCGTTTCGGCCAGAACCAGCGCAGCATTTTCGGATTCTTAAATTCCGCCGAGCCACACGGCTTTCAGGATTTCATCAACCACGCGCAAGCCGGTGAGTTGTATACGCCCGATCAGCTTTGGGATTACTTGCGGGCGAATCTGGAGCCGTCAATTCTGGCGTCACCGGACGGGCATCGTTGGGCCTTGGCGGCGGAAGCCTTAGAACGCTGTGAATCTATCGGCGGGGATGCATTGCACGTATCTTTGCTCAAGACCATCGCCGTTATTGATCTGTTTAAAGAGCGTTCCGGCCTTGTCGCTAACACGGAATTGCTTCGTGCGTGTTTGCCGAAAGTCACTGCCAAGAAGATGAAAGACGCGCTCGCCCAGTTGGACAAGTGGTCCTTTACGATCTTCAAGAAATTCCTCGACGCCCACGCGATTTTTGCGGGAAGTGATTTCGATATAGACCGCGCCGTTCGCACCGCGCTTGAGGACATCGACGAGATCGATCTTGAGAATCTCAAATCGCTCGCTGGACTTCAGCCGGTTCTTGCCAAGCGGCACTATCACGAAACGGGCGCACTGCGCTGGTTCGACGTCAATATTGTTCCCATATGCGACATTGTCGAGTTCGCATCGCAATACGAGCCGAAAGGTAGCGCCATCGGCCAGTTTCTTCTTGCTGTTCCGACTGAGGGAGAAAGCGAGAAACGTGCCGAGGACAACTGCCGAAAGGCCGCACGGCACAGCAACGAATGGGACATCGTTGTCGGCATATCCAAACAGTCCTGGGCTGTTATCCCACTGGCCCGTGAGTTGTTCGCTTTGGATAACGTCAGCAATAACCATCCCGAGCTTGCAGGGGATAAGGTCGCACGAAGGGAAGTTTCGGCGCGCCTTGCGGCGCTTCAAGCCGTGCTCGAAACCGAATTGCACAAATCGTTTGATAACGCGCTCTGGTTCAGGAAAAACCACCAGCCGGAGATTATGCGGCAGGCTGATCTGAACAGCATCGCATCGGAACTGGCCGATCGCCGGTTTGACAAGTGCCCGAGACTTCACAACGAATTGCTCAACAGGCAGAAGCCGTCAAGCAATGCTGTAGCCGCCCAGAATAATCTATTGCGTCGCATGATCATGAACGAGGGCGAGGCCCGCCTTGGTATTGACGGGTTTCCAGCAGAAGGCGGGTTGTTTGCATCCATTCTTGAATCAACCGGGCTGTATACCAACACCGGTTCTGACAAGTGGAGTTTTCTTACGCCCAATGCCGAGGCCGACCCGAATTGCCTAGCCCCTCTTTGGGAGGTGGCGCTCAACCACGTCCGTGACAACGCGAACCGTACGGTTCAGATCGCGGAACTCTGCGATATCTGGCGGGCGCCGCCGTTTGGGGTCAAAGACGGTCTCATGCCGATCCTGGCCGTTGCGTTTGTTCTGTCACAACGCGAGAAGCTTGCTGTTTACCGTGAAGGTATATTCAGGGCGCGGTTCGATGATCTTGATGTCGAGTATATGGCCAGAGACGCAGAATCCATCCAGTTACGCTGGATGGATTTGAGCGAGGTATCGCGCGCACTTCTCTCCGGCATGGCGGAGGTTGTCAGGGATTTAGACCGCGCAAACACGCTCGTCCATCTTGAACCGATTGATGTTGCTCGCGGTCTTGTTGCGATCTACGATCAGTTGCCAAACTGGACCAAACGGACCATGCAGCTTTCTGCCAACGCTGTGCGTGTGCGCGAATTGTTCAAGCGTGCCAAGGACCCGAACAAGTTTTTGTTCGATGATATTCCGGGAACACTCGGCGAAGATGCTGCGCTGAGCGAGGACCTCCAGGATGTTCTTGACAGTGTACGGGAAGGGCTGGAAGAGCTGGTACTGGCTTATCCCTCGATGATCCGGCGGTTGCGTGAGATCATGCTTTCCGAATTGCAGGTTCCCAATAATTCTTCTCACGCCATTTCTGAATTGCGGAGCCGCGCGAACAACATACGCCAGCTCGCAGGTGATTTCCGGCTTGAAGCCTTTGTAGGCCGGTTGTCGCAATTTGACGGAAGTGATGAGACTTTCGAGGGTATCGCGAGCCTCGCGGCCAACAAGCCTCCGCGTGACTGGGTTGATCCCGATCTTGACCAATCGGCTATCGAGATTGCCGAACTGTCTCAGAAATTTGTTCGTGCCGAGACGTTTGCGCGCGTGAAAGGCCGAACGGAGAAGAGACAGTCCATGGCCGTGGTCATCGGCATGGATGGCAGTCCGACCCCGTATCTTGAAGAATTCGACGTTGCTGATACGGACCGGGCGAGCATCAATGACCTTATCGAGCGCGTATCCGCCGCTCTGGAAGATTCGGACGACAAGCGGCGGGCCATTATTTTGGCTGCGCTGGCAGAGATTAGTGCGCGGTTCATGCAGACATCGCCAAAACAAAAGAAACAAAATGGAAAGATCGCTTCTTGAAAACAGAACAGGTCAAACACGTATTGGGGCTTTCCGGCGGGCGCGATAGTGCGGCGCTCGCGGTCTACATGCGTCAGCATCACCCGGAACTCACCCTCGAGTACTTTTTCACAGATACGGGCAAGGAACTCCCGGAAGTCTACGAGTACCTCGGACGCCTCGAAGGATTTCTCGGTCAGCCGATCCGGCGGCTAAACCCCGATCGCGACTTCGACTTCTGGCTGAAGACGTACAACGATTTCCTTCCCTCTGCCCAAACAAGATGGTGTACGCGGCAACTCAAGCTCCGTCCGTTCGAGCAATGGATCAGACCGATGCTTGAAGACACGACCGTATACACCTATGTCGCCATCCGATCTGATGAGGAATACCGCGAGGGCTATACATCCAAGCACGATAATCTCATCGTGAAGCTTCCCTTCAAGGAAGACGGTGTGGATAAAGCCGGTGTCCTGGAAATTCTTGACGGGGCAGGGCTTGGCCTACCGAAATATTACGCGTGGCGGACACGAAGCGGCTGTACATTTTGTTTTTTCCAGCAAAAGATTGAATGGGTGAGATTGAAAGACCAGCATCCGGAGGCGTTTGAGCAGGCCAAAGCTTACGAGAAGAACGCACTCGACCACGGTTCGCCTTTTACATGGTGTCAGGGTGAATCTCTCGATGAGCTGGAAAAACCCGAGCGCGTAGAGCAGATCAAGAAGGATCATGCAGATCGCCTGGAGCGTATGAAATCAAAGGCTCTTCCCAATCCGCTCAGACCGGACGCGGAGCCTCTGGATATTGATGATCTCTATGGCAAAGCGAAGGTTTGTCTTGCGTGCCATAAGTAGGCATGCCATTTGTGGTAGAAGCATGAAGGTCAAAGAGAATAACGGAGGCTCACATTGGATCTTGAGTCCGTAGTCGATTTTGTGAATGAAGCCCATGATGATATTGGCAGATTCAAGGTCGAGGTCACGCTTTCGCCGGATAAACTCATGGCTGATGCGTACGGACTAGATCAGCTTGACTGGGAATCAGTTCTCTATGGGGGCGCCGAAGTCAATAACGTTCCCGATGACAGAAGAGGCGTGTATGCGTTCGCCATTTGCCATGAGAACAACGTCCTGCCACCGAATTGCTGCGTTCTGTATGTTGGTATAGCAGGAAGGAATTCCGATCGACCTCTGAGGGCGCGCTACAAAGACTATCTGAACGCAAAAAAGGTTCTCAAACGTGAGCGCATCGCCCGCATGATCGGGACCTGGCATAAGGTCTTGCGATTTTATTTTGCTCCAATTGGTGATGACGTATCCTCGGACGAACTGCAAATGCTTGAAAAGCAGCTCAATACTGCGCTGCTACCGGTGTTTTCGGAAGGGGACCTGGATGCCGCCACGAAAAGAAAGAGAAGGGCATTTAGATGAGTAAAGCGAAGACCGAACAAATTGCTTTGCCCGCGCTTCGCGGGATCATGGGAGACTGGGTATTCTATTCATGCCTCATGGATATCGTGGAAATCAGTGATCGGGTCCAATACGCCGCTGAGGTTCATCAGAACAAGCAGCTTTCGGACATGATCCAGAGGCAACTCAAGACCGGACGTAGCGATCAGATTTCAAAATACCTGAAAACGCAGCCGGAGCGCTTCTTCAATTCTCTGGTCGTGGCAACCTATGGCGGGGACCCGAACTGGCATGCCCTGTCAGATATCCGAAGTAAGGCAAAGAAGCCCGACCTCAAAGACCTTGATGACGATACGATCGGCTCTGTCGGATTCCTCACGCTTCGCGGCGATGAGAAACTCTTCGCGCTTGACGGTCAACACCGCCTGGCGGGAATCAAGAAAACTGTCAAGGACGGATTGGACCAGGACCCGCATGATGAACTTTCGGTCATTTTCGTCGCGCATAAGGAAACCGCGAAAGGGCTGGAGCGTACGAGAAGGTTGTTCACAACGCTGAACAAGACGGCGCGTCCGGTTTCGAAGGGAGATATCATTGCGCTCGATGAAGATGACGCCATGGCCATTTGTGTGCGCCGACTTATCGAGAAGACCGATATGTTTGCCGGAACACGCGTCGCTTTCGTTGCTTCCAATAATATGCCGGTCAAGAACACTTCGAGCCTAACGACGATCGGTAACCTGTACGATGTCTTAACCATTCTGTTTACCAATTCCAGGTTCGATCTCAAGAAGAAGAAGGCGGATCTGCAGCGCGTCCGCCCCCCTGATGAAGAACTCGATGCGTATTTCAAGTATGCCAAGAGCTACTTCACCGCTCTCAGGCGGAACTTCGAGGAACTCGACGAGTTCTTCGATGCGGAGGATTCGTCGGCAGTCGTAGGAGAGTATCGCGGCAGTCACGGGGGCAATGCACTGTTCCGTCCTATTGGTCTCGAAATTTTCACGAGGATCGTTGCGACACTGACGAGCAAGATGTCACTCGCTCAAGCCGTGAAACAGGCGGCCCTATTGCCCAGGGACCTTAATGAGGAGCCTTTTGCCGATTTGATGTGGGATACAAGTACGTCAACAATGCTGAACTCTCACAAAGTGACGCTGCGCGAAATTCTTCTCTATATGCTCGATTGCTCAAAATACTCGGAAGGAAAGTTGCTGGACCGCTATCGCAGGGAAACCGGCGACGACGAGATCGAGCTTCCCGATCAGCTCGTCTAGCGCCTCTGTGCGCACCCGGATTCGTCCGGTTTTCAGCATCTTAGTCGCTTGGCGCGATCCGACAGCCCCCAAGCTATGCTCCATATGTCCCCTGCAGGGCGTTATGTAATCCAAATATTCGCGTTAATACGACGTATTACGTAGATAAGCTTGTATATATTGGACATGTACCGATATTTCTGTATTCTACCAAGCCACCATGACAGAAACAGACAGAGAGAAATTCGTTCGGTTGGCCAATAAGCGCGTAAATAGCGCGATCAAGGCCATAGAACTCATAGGGAACTTGTCGAATCGTTCCAATTACGACTACACGCAGGAAGATGCTGAGAAGATTTTCCTGGCCCTCAACAGGGAATTAAAGTCATGTCGGGAGCGTTTTAAGAATGCCGGTGGGAAGCGCGAAACGAAGTTTTCTCTTAAATGATCGCCGCTAGGCCAAACAGTAGGAAGACCGCATGAATCTGGAAAAACTGTTCTCACAGTTTTACGACGCTGATACAGAGGATGAGTTAGACGGCGTCATCCAGACCATAGCGGAAACCCCTCAGGTTTCGTGGACTCCCTACGGCGACAACGAAAGCTTCTTCGGCGTCATTGAAAATCAGCAGGCTTCACCTGTACCTGCTCTGGTCGAGAAAATTACCAATTCTATTGACGCAATCCTGATGCGCCGTTGCTATGAAGAGGGCATTGATCCCAAAAGCTTCGAGGCACCAAAGTCTGTCAGTGAAGCGATACACGCTTTCTTTAAAACCTCGCAAAGTTGGGATTTGCCGGGCAAACGTGCAATCCAGGCAGAGTCGATACAAATACTCGCTAGGGGTCCGCGAAACGATACTTCGTTGGTCATCTACGATGATGGTGAAGGCCAGCATCCGGATGACTTTGGCGGCACATTCCTGTCTCTGTTGCGCGGCAACAAGAATGAAATCCGTTTCGTCCAGGGAAAATACAACATGGGTGGCGCGGGAGCGGTGGTATTCTGCGGAAAAAAGAGATACCAGCTCGTCGCCTCCAAACGATTTGATAAGAGCGGCAAGTTCGGCTTTACGATCATGCGCAAGCACCCGTTGAGTGCGGAGGAAGAAAAGACCAGAAAGAATACCTGGTACGAGTATTTGCTTATCGACGGCAAGATTCCTGCTTTCGATATCGATTCGCTTGACCTGGGTCTTCACAACCGTGACTTTACGACCGGAACGATCATCAAGCTCTATTCCTACAATCTGCCGTCAGGGTCGAGATCGGTTATCTCACGCGACCTCAATCAAAGCATCAACGAATTTCTGTTTGAGCCAGCTTTGCCTGTTTACACGATAGACATCAAGGAACGGTTTCCGAAGGACCGGGCGCTGGAACGACATCTGTACGGTCTTAAGCGGAGACTGGAAGAAGACGGCAGCAAGTACATAAGAACATTCTTTTCCGAGTCACATAGCGACGCCGATATCGGGTCCCTGAAAGTAACCGTCTATGTCTTTAACCCGCGTATAGACGGCAAGTCAGCCAAAGAAACCAAGGGGACCATAAGCAGAGAATTTTTCAAAAACAACATGTCCGTGATGTTTTCCCTGAACGGGCAAGTCCATGGCGGCTACACGTCGGAGTTCATTACGCGTTCTCTCAAATTCAACCTGCTGAAAGATTACCTGCTGATTCATGTTGACTGCACAAACCTCAAAAGTAGTTTTCGCACTGAGCTTTTCATGGGGTCCCGCGACCGCCTTAAGAACGGGGAGGAGGGGACGTATCTTAGAAAGCTCGTGGCAGACATATTAACGAAAGGGCGTCTCAAGGAAATCTATAAGGAATGGAAGGACTCGATCACCACACAGTCCGATAGTGCCGAGGACTTGCTAAAGGATTTCAGCAATCACCTTCCGATGAACAAGGACCTGATGAGATTGCTCGGCAACACGTTCACCCTCGATATCAAGGGCAAGAAGAAGGACAAGAAGAAGGAGCAAAACAAGAAAAAGCGTAGTGCCAAGAAGGAAATTCCGTTCATTCCGAAAAGATTTCCGTCTGTATTCGATGTTGATCTCAAAATGAAGGACGCAGATCAGATTCCGCTAACCAATATTCCGCTTGGGGGCGAGAAGGCGCTTTCATTTTCCACCGATGTTGAAGATCAATATTTCGACCGGGTGGAGGAGCCTGGCGATCTAAAGATTACGGTACTCTCGCATACCACCAACGAATCAAAAGGGGGTAAGGCACTCGGCGACCCGAAAGAGCCTGGAGCGGTGATTGATGTCTCGATATCCAGCCCAAGCAAAGGGAAAATTCGTGTCAATATCAATCCGACAGAAAAGGTCAATGTCGGTGATACCATAAAGATCAATGCATCCCTTTCGTCACCTGAAGGGGGTATGGACCAGATATTTATTGTTCAAATATCCGACAAGAAACAGACACCGAAGACGACCCCTGATCCCGAGAAAGATGAGGACAATATCGGCCTGCCCAGATTGCAGGAAGTTTTTGAAGCGCCCAAAGAAGGGTTCAAGTGTTGGGGCGATTTGGACTTCGTGGAGATGGATTTCTCGACGGTCATGCATCCGTTTGTTGAAGGCGACAAACTCGATGCGATTTTTGTGAACATGGACAGTAGCGTCCTAAAAACTTACAAATCTAGTTTGCGATCTGAAGAGCAATTGATGGTGGCCGATAAGCGCTATGTATCTGCTGTTTACTTCCACACGCTGTTCCTTTACATGATTAGCAAGAATAGGAACTACCAGATTACCAAACCGAAGACAGATGACGCAAACTCGCTTGAAGATGTCGATCTCTCGGAATATCTGAAAGACATTTTCGATAGCTACTATTCGGAGTTTTTGCTGAATTTTGAAATGAGTACACTCATGGAAACGCTAGCAGACTAGTTGATCTAGCTCTTTACGATACGAGTCTTGCACAGGCGGGCAAGCAAGTAGTCATGACCACCCTCATCGCGATAGAGGCGGGGCAGAGCAGAAGCGCAAATCGCATTAGGCGAGGAAACGCTTAAGGAGCTAGACTTCGACGGGCCGATAGCGTAGGCCGGCGGCACCGCGTTCAGGGCCATGTCAGCGAACACATTGAAGCGGCTGGCCCATGAGTCGCGCGGACGGTAGACGCCGCCCGCTGGCCATTGCACGTCCATGCGCATGATCGCTTGCTCGAAGATGTTGAGTTGATCGGCCGATTTTCAGCCGGGTCGGCAAAGATGGGGAATGTTACGGCGGAAAACTGGGCAAGGGGTTGACGAACACTTTGCTGTGTGAGGATTGCGTGACTGAATGCTGCACGGCTATGATGAATACTGCATTTGCAATGGACGTTCCACCAGTTAGTTTCAATAAAGTTAGATACTGACAATTGAATTGGCGTGCTCCGAAGGCAGGAGTCAACGGCGCGTACTGTTCGGAAGATGAATCGATTCGGATACGGACAGGAATGTGCGGGAGATTTGCGTGATTAAGTTCTGCATCGTTGTGCAGAGTCGGGCTTTTGATGCAACGAGCGCCCCTGCGGTTTGTCAATATTTACAATTACTTACGAGCTAGTGGGCTAACTACGAACCAGGCGGTCGGAGGTTCGAATCCTTCTGGGCGCGCCAAATACAAAAGGGTCCCCAACGGGGGCCCTTTTTTATTTGCGGTATCGACAAGGTTCGAAGCTCATGCGGCCCGAAGGGCCGCCGGTTCGACAAACAGGCGCAGCCTGTTTGGACGCGCGTAGCGCGCCCGCAGGGCAAGTCGCCGCAGGCGACGCCGTCAATCCTTCCGGGCGCGCCAAATACAAAAGGGTCCCCAACGGGGGCCCTTTTTTATTTGCGGTATCGACAAGGTTCGAAGCTCATGCGGCCCGCAGGGCCGCCGGTTCGACAATGAGGCGTAGCCTGTTTGGACGCGCGTAGCGCGCCCGAAGAGCGAATTGTCAGCCCCCCTTTCGTAATACCGACCACTTAGGGGCGCTCTATTCAAGCTGGTTCATTTCGATCGTCGGCGGGCTCGCGTTCAACGCGTCAACAGCGAAGCCCGCTATGGATTTGTACGCAGCGGCGTGCGCGGTCAGTTCCTCGTTAGTAATGACCTGTTCGATATGTTCGAAGTCACCACCACAGCGATCCTCCACTATTTGCATGATTCTATCGGGACCACTGCCGCGATTGGCCAGTATGACGTTTCGTGTGTGCGGCCGGATTCTCTGTTCGTAAGCGAGTAACGCATCGGCGTTAACTCCGTGGGCGAGAAACTCGGCACCAATGACCCGGGCATCAACAATGGCCTGGCTGGCACCGTTGGAACCAACCGGGTAGGTGGGATGGGCCGCGTCGCCCATCAGGGTCACGCGGCCGTCGGTCCAGCGGTCCACCGGATCGCGGTCTACCATCGGGTATTCGTACACTTTGTCCACGCCGCGTATGAGTGCGGGTACATCCAGCCAATCGAACTGCCAATGCTCGAATGCTGGCAGGAACTCGGCCAGATCGGCCGGGCGATTCCAGTCTTCCTTGCGCCATGCCTGGGCCGGGTCGACGCGAAGCTCAGCAATCCAGTTGATGGTGGCCAGACCGGTTTTTGCATCCGCTGCACTGATGGGATACAGCACTATGCGTTGGTCGTCGTGACCCGCAAGTGCCATTGATGCGCCAGTGCGAAACGGCTTGGCTATCGTAGTGCCGCGCCATAGCAGTGCTCCGTTCCAGATGGGCTCGCCTTCGTCCGGGTACATCTGCGCACGGATGGCCGAGTGGATGCCGTCGGCACCGATGACCAACTCGCCTTCCACGCTTTGGATGCGATCGCCCGATTCGAGTGTGAGTTCCGCTGCAGACTCCTTGTTGCTGAATGCGATTGCCCGGTGCCCCGGCACGACGCACTCCGGTCCTGCTCTCGCAATCAACTCATCGAGCAGTGCCATCTGCAATTTTCCGCGGTGAATGGAGTACTGCGGCCAATGGTAACCGGCCCATTTGCCCCGTTGCTCTACCCAGATTTCGCGTCCGGACTTTGAGAAAAAACCGTATTCGCGAGTACGTATACCGACGCGCTCAAGCATTGGTTTCAAGCCCAGGTCGTACAGTTCACGCACGGCGTTAGGCTGCAAATTAATGCCAACGCCGAGCGGTGCCAAACGTGCGCTACGTTCGTAAATGCGAAATGGCACGCCAATCTGATGCAGTGTGAGGCCCAGGGTCAGCCCCGCAATACCTCCGCCGGCAATTAATACAGCCACGATTCGTTACTCGCTATGTTCGCTATGAGTTATGTGGATTTTCCCGTTACCGAACTTGTCGCAATCCCTGCGGAATTCCCGTACGCAAATCAATAGGCACTTGCAGTACTGTTAGATCGCTACTTTCTCTGTCTGGAATGTTCTGTTTTGAAACGAAGAGCATTGGCAGGGCATTACCTTGCATGGCTAACGCAAACTGGCTTCTATTCTGCAGACCATGGGGCTACCGGTTTGCGAAAGGTGTTGCAAGGTTCACTGGTCATCTTCCAGTTAGCCTTCCACTGCATGCCAACCATAAAACTGATCTCGTCGACGCGCAGTCGGCAGGCTTCATTGATTGTTTCGACGTTGAGCAGCTTGCCGAGGTTGTTGTAGTCGTTGTTGCTGGAAGCGTAGAGCGCGACCATCTTGTTGTTGTGCAGCAAAGACAACGAAACGGCTTGCCTGACACCATCGATTTCGATGGTCATCGTCCTGAGTCGACCGCTACTCTCGAGTTCGTGCACCACCCGGCGAACTTCAAGAGCGTCTTCCGGGTTGGCGTAATCGGACTCAGCGCCGAAGTTGCGGTTTACCAGGTCGATAAACAGTTCCGCTTCGTCCTTTTCACTCCACTGCAGTGTTGGTTCGCGCTTGCGTATGTTGCGAAGATCGTAAAGAAATTTCGGCTTCTTGTCGGCTGGCAACGTGTCCAGGTGTTTGTCGAAGTCAAACCCGAAGTCAGGCGGCGCGAGGTAATACCGCAGGTCGGGTTCGGCGAAATACGAGTCGAACTCCGGGTGGAGTTGCAACAGTCCGCTGACCCAGCTTTGCTTGAGGTCGAACAAGACCGTTCGTTCAGGGAACTGCCCGAAGAACTCTGGAAAATCCTCATACCTCAGCCACAGAATCCGGCCATCAGGGTAGCTGCCACCCATCAGCATGTAACGGTTCAGGCCGGTGTCGTAAACGAGTGGGATCAATCCGTTGGGCGTCTCGTCGTCGGACTGATGAACAAGGAAGTTCAAACGATGCTTGTCCTGGTCGTGGAACGCGTACATCAGGTCCCAGTCATCCCACGCATCCTGCTGCGGTGAAAATATCGACCAGAGTCTGCGGCATTCCTGCAGGTCAGTTTCAGTGCGGATCACGCTGGAGTCCTTGAGTGTTGACGGTGACTCTATTGAGTGTCGTTGAACATACTTCAGGCCGTCGGAAGTTGCCAATATTTGGAGTAGTTCAGCGGCGACCTGGTGTGCACAGGCGGCGCAAGCGCATGACAAAGTACGGGCTGCCGGCCGCACTGGCCGGGTCGCGTAGACTATTGCTTTCTGGTCCTAAACTTACAGCGCGATACTGTTCGCGGGCCTGTTCGACGCTCGTCAGTGCACCGCTTACAGCCTACTCCGGCAACCGGGTCAATGAATTTCCGCGTGTCGCCATGCGGGCAAGCTTGGCGGTACCAATGGCATTAGTCAGGGGTGCGGTTGCACGCCAACTCTGGCGAGTTTTTGACTTGGTTCCTGCGTTCGGTCTGCTTGCTGCCGAAGGGAGAGTGAGTACTTATATCTGATCTTACAGGGAAGGTCGCCTCCAGCAGTTGGCGATCACTAACGAGTGTCGAACTGAAATCGATGGGTGCGAATTCGCAGTATGAGTAATTCGGCCTTGGGCGAAAACGTCAGCGTCTTCCGGCGGTCAATGTTGACCGCCGGAAGACTTTCATTTTGCAGGCGCGATGCTGGCTTAATGCAGTCTGTGCAACCCGCAGGCTTAGAAGAAACGCACGTAGACAAACATCAGCGCAAGTCCGGAAAGAGCGACGATGCCGAGCAGGCTCCAGTTTCGGAGCAATGCGTTCGGTCGATATTCCGCCGGTACGCTTGGTGAGAACATGGCCAGGTGATTGAGTACTGCTGTAATCGGGCTAACCACAAACGCCGTAATGGTGACGAAATCAACGAAAGTCTGGAACGAACTCATCAGGAACAGCAAGGCCAACGATGCGGCAATCACGAGGAACAGTGTGCTGCCACGCAACAGCGTTGATTTCTCAATATTGAGTTCCGTGTCGCCCGGGGCACGTTTCAGCAACGCCAAACACGTCGCCAGCAGTCGTGGGAAACCGTCGAGTACCGCGATCAACGTGGTAAACATTACGAGCATCGCCGAAATACCGACGATTGCGCCAGTGCCTCGACCGAGGTTGGTTGTGTACAGATTAATGACCTGTTCGGCGAATGCGGCCGCACCGGGCGCCGGAGTTTCGCCGGTCGAGTGCATCACACCCGCACCCATGATGAGAAAGCAGATCGCCAGCACCGCGGATGCGAAATAGCCGATGTTGAAGTCGGTCATTGCGTGCTTCAATGAAGGCCTTACACCGCTGGCCTTCTGTTTGGCTACCGACCACAGAGATTGCATGACAGCCAAATCCAGCGCCGATGGCATGAATCCCATCAGGGCAATCACGAAGCCCAGCGTCTGCAGGTCCGACAAGGGAAACAGAATTTGGCCGAACTTCCATTCAACGCTCGGTAAAGAAATTATCGCGGCAATGACTGTGGCAACGGTAAGGATGGCAACGAAGATTTTCGTCAGTCGATCGAGCAGTTTGTAGCCACCGAAACTGAGGACGAAAACGCCAAAGACTATGAGTCCGATACTCGTGTAGCGGATGTCGGCGCTGACGCCGACATTGGCCATCAGGATTGCAGCGGTAACCGTTGCGGTAGCAGCAATGATGATCGCCATCACGGCAATTTCACCAAGCAGGTAAAGCACCAGGACCCAGCGGCCCATCTGGAAATAGCCTTCGACCAGTGATTTTCCAGTGGCGGCCGCGTACTGCGGTCCGAAACGGAACGCGGGGTATTTGATGAAATTCGCGAATATGATGATCCCCAGCAGGCCCAGCCCGAACACCGCTCCGGCGCGTGTTGATTGCACGAGATGTGAGGTACCGATTGCGGCCCCGGCGAACAAAATTCCCGGTCCGAATGCCTGCCAGAAATTTCCTCGATCGACGTTTTTGCTCGCTTGCATATTAAAATACACCTTGATTGTTGTCGGAGTTGTAGCTAAGCGGGTGAAGTTCGGAGCGCGACTCTATCAGTTTTATTCGTCGCTATCGACGGACATCAGATGGCCTCCGATGTCGCAATAAAATTTTGCGGCACTGTTGTTCCGCGTCCGTCCTGTCGTCACTTGCGGCCTGCAGTATGCCCGCGGACACACTAATGTGCCGATTGCATACGCTGCTGTGGTGAGCGCAGACACAAGTCGTGAGCTGTTGCCCGGTGGTGGTTTCGATTGGACAATAATCTCCGATTCGACTACGTCGCAATTTCTGAAATGGGGCTGTCAGTGGGAATGCAGATAGTCTGCTGAGCTAGACTCCGGCCGCGTACCACAAGCGGCTGCACGATAAAAACCGTTCGGTGGGTGCAAGGCTACGCCAGTGCGCTTGGCTATGGCCGGTTGCAGACTATGCGAAGGGGCTGCCTGGGTAACGTGGCTCCCCGGTTAGCAGGGGCAGGTAACTGCTGGCATAGCGCTATTACGCGTTCAATAAGGGCTATGCTAGTATATTTCCGCAATAATAATATCGTCGAAAAAAGCCTTGGGCACTGTAGCCAGTTTGCCCAGTGGCATGACAACCAGGTTAGGGGAGCTTCAGACCAGATTGTGGTACGTCTGCTGCAGTTTGGGGCCCACGCCTTATCCGGCGCGGTTTCCGACTAAGGAGCAGGTATCAAGGGGCAGGTTCACGTAGAGCCGCCCTAGGGCATTTCCTTCCGATCCAGACTTTCATTACCTTGGCCCAGTTGCCATCTTGGAGAACGGACGAGTTCTCTCTGGCCTGGCCATCGCAAGGCCCTAACGGGCAAAAATGGAATACGTGCGGAGAATTCGAATGTCACAAATACACGGTCATGTGCAGTCATTGCGAATGTCCCCATGTCGCTAAATGCCGCCGCACGTGCTCTCGTCGACGAGTTCCGTTCTCGCCCGGTGCAGCGCGCCGGCTCCCTCATCATCACATTGTACGGCGACGCCATAGCGCCGCGCGGTGGTACTGTCTGGATTGGCAGTTTGATTCGGGTGCTGGCCGACTTCGGGATCAGCGAACGCTTGGTGCGGACGTCTATGTACCGACTCGCGAAGGACGGCTGGCTGGTGGCGGATCAGATCGGTCGACGCAGTTACTACCAGCTGACGGACGAAGGTGCAGAGCGCTTTCACGAGGCCACGCAACGGATTTATGGTGAACCCCGGCAGAGTTGGTCGGGCGAGTGGTGTCTTGTGCTGACCGGAGCCGTGCCGTCGGAGCAGCGTGATGCTGTTCGAAAAGAATTGTCGTGGCTGGGCTTTGGCCCGGTATCGGTCGATGTTATGGCGCGCCCGGCACCGGATATTGAGGACCTGGAAACAATGCTTGTGCGGCTCCGTGTCGCCAATGAAGTCGTCGTCATGCGTGCGCGCGCGACTGAATCGCAACGCAACGACGTCCTTATTAATTTTGTGCGCGATAGCTGGAATCTCGCCGATATTGAAGCTCGATACGAGGTGTTTTCCGAGCGCTTCTTGCCCGTATTAGCCGCGGTGCGTAAAGCACGCACGATCGAACCGTGCATAGCATTTCAAATTCGAACGCTGTTGCTTCAGGAGTACCGCAAGTTACTTTTGCGAGACCCGATTTTGCCGGCTGAATTGCTACCCAAACATTGGCATGGCCTGCAGGCCTATCAGCTCTGCCGGGATTTGTACCAAAGAGTGCACGCTGCAGCAGATGAATACCTGAGCGCGACGATGGAAACGGCCGACAGCCCGCTACCGCCTCCTATGCCGGAGTTCTACGAACGCTTCGGTGGCCTGGACCGTTGAGCGCGTAGCGCGTCCGGTTTGCGGTGCTGGCAAGAGTTGATGGCGACGTAAAGTTCACGCTCGCAATAGCCGTTCGCAATTGCCCCGACTGAAGACTGAGTGCACCGGTGCTGGAACTGCGCGTACACACACTCTGTTTGGTCGCTGCAAAAAACCACAAACAAGCGCGGCAACATCGCACTGCGTTGCCAAGAACCGGGGCAACACAGGCATACCCTGATGGGGCAATCGCCTTTTCCCGTTGTCAGGCCGTTTGCATTGTTTACACTTTGTCAAAAGGGTTTTGGCGCGCATCTCATTGCGCGCCAAAACATTCAGAGTAGTCCATAATGCGCGCTTTCCGATACGTCACCGACGGTGCCGCAGCAACCACAAATTAGTGATACAGTAAATAGTTGAAATGTGGTGAAAACCGTGACACATTCTATCCGGTAATGGTTTTCGTGCAGTGGCACGAAAAGAATCCTGGCTCGCCTATATCGGCGGCGTATTAATTACGCGGGAAACCGATTACCAGTTCAGCGCAATTCCGGGTGACCGGGGGGGAAGCAGTAAAATGAGTTTGGTTACAGAACGATCAACCCCGAGGATCAAGCGACATTTTGTCAACGCGATTCGCGGCGGCACTATGGGTCTGCTGGCCTTGTACGCACTTGTTGGCTGTTCGACGCCAGAGCCCGAGAGTTCGGGTACATACGCAATTACCAGTCTCGTTACCGCGGAACAGTACCGCAATTCCCTGGGCTATGTTTTTGGACCTGGCGTTGACCTGAGTGTGGAATTTTCTCCCGTAGCTCGCCTGGAAGGGTTGCTTGCGAACAGTGCGGCCATCGCCGGCGTCAGTAGTGCGCAGTTGCAGGAAATTCAAGGTGTTGCTGCCAGTGTGGCCAGCCAGGTGGTGGATGCTACCAACCGCAATTATCTGATTCCTTGCAAGCCCGAGCTATTGGATGGCCCGGATGACGCGTGTGCAACACAGTTTCTGACGAAGACAGGCCGTTTGTTGTTCCGCCGCGAACTGACTGACGACGAAGTCGCAATGTACGTAGAGCAAGCAGGCGCCACGGCTACGCAGCTGGAAGACTTTTATGCGGGCCTCGAAATCGCCCTCGAAGGCATGCTGATCAGCCCGGAAGGATTGTTTGTCGTCGAAACGGCTGAGCCCGATCCTGAGAATCCCGGCAAACTTCGTCTGGACGCTTATTCGCTGGCTTCACGGCTGAGCTTTTTCCTCTGGAACGCCGGCCCGGATGACAAATTGCTGGCGGCGGCTGAAAGTGGTGAGCTGATGACCGACAAGGGTCTTGAGGCCACCGTTGACCGCATGTTGGCAAGTCCGCGGCTAGTTGACGGTATGCGCGCCTTTTTCGACGACATGTTCGCGTTCGAAGAAGTGAAGACTCTTGCCAAGGATGCCACCATCTACCCGCAGTTCACCGGCGTTACGGCCGAGGACGCGCGGGAAGAAACGCTGCGTACCGTGACTGATCACCTGCTTGTGAAGAAAGGTGACTATCGCGACTTGTTTACAACGCGCTCTACATTCATGTCACCTGCTCTGGCAATTGTTTACCGGGTGCCGGCTCAGCCTGGTTGGGCTCCGTACACTTTCCCGGAAGACAGTCCGCGTGCGGGTCTGCTCACGCAAGTCAGTTTCCTGTCATTGCACGCGCATCCCGGACGCAGTTCAGTAACGCTGCGAGGCCAGGCATTGCGCGAGTTGTTCTTGTGTCAGACAGTGCCGGAGCCGCCACCGGGAATCGACTTCTCTGTAGTGGCCAATCCAGATTCGCATTACCCGACACAGCGTGAGCGTGTGGCCGCGCATCTCGAGACCCCGTCTTGTGCTGGCTGCCACAGGATCACCGACCCGATTGGTCTGTCGCTGGAGCAGTTCGATGGAGCAGGCGGCTACCGTCTCACTGAGAACGGCGCAACGATCGACGCAAGTGGTGGTTTGGACGGCGTCGACTTTGATGGCGCAGTCGGCTTGGGTTACGCGTTGCGTGACAATCCGGAACTGCCGCGATGCCTTGTGCAACGTGTCTATAGCTACGGTACCGGAGGGCCGCCCGCGATTGATGCTCGCCCGGTTCTGGACTACTTCGATCAGAGTTTTGCAGAGCAGGGCTATAAATTGCCTGAGTTGCTGCGGGCGGTCGCACTCAGCGATGCCTTCGCGCGGATCAAAGAGGGCCCCAGTGAAGCTCCGGCTGAAGATGGTGCCATTACAACAGCCAGCGCGAGCACCGATTGATTTTAACTTTGCCGATGGCTAGCGCGTCGGCAGATGGGGTGGGTATGGACGTTTGCGTAAGCAAGTCCAGTAAAGCGAAGTTTTCAGGAGAGTTAGAATGAGTAGATGGGACAGGCGTCGTGTACTAAAAGGTATGATGAGCGGTGGGGCGGTGACAGTCACACTTCCCTTCCTCGATTACTTCTTGAATGACAACGGAACTGCGCTCGCCTCCGGAAAACCCATGCCTGTCCGCTTCGGAACCTGGGGTTATGGTCTTGGCGGTACATCGGATATCTTCGTACCGAAAAAAGTTGGTGCGAACTACGACTTGCCTGAAGAGATATCTTCCTGGGCACCTGTCCGTGATCACATCAACATGTTTACGAACGGCAACGCGTTTCCGGACTCATCGCCAAACCGCAACCACTACACGGGCTGGGTAGTATCGCGAACCGGTGTCGCACCCGAAGCGGATGGCGTCCCGACTGAGACCATCGACGTAACCGTCGCCAAACAGATTGGCAGTGCGACGCGCTTCAATTCGTTAACCGCTACGGCGACCGCCGATGCGCGCGACACCTACAGTTACCTGAATGCGACGACGCCAAACTCTCCGGAGTGGTCGCCGCTGCAGTTCTACACCCGTTTGTTCGGGCCGGATTTCCAGGATCCGAATGCGCCTACCTTTAAGCCCGATCCGCGGGTGATTGCTCGCCGCAGTATCTTGTCGAGTGTCATGGAGCAATCGCGCTCAATGTTGCAGACAGTCGGTGCAGCCGACCGCGCCCGTATCGATCAATACTTTACTGGCTTGCGCCAGCTAGAGAAGCAGTTCGAGCACCGTCTCACCAAACCCGAACCGATTGAAGCCTGTGTTGCACCGGACGAAGCACCGGTTAATCCGCTCATGGACAAGTCAGCGGATGCCGTCAAGCTGCGCCATCAAATGATGACCGAACTGATGGTCATGGCCATTGCTTGCGATCAGACACGCGTGTTCAACATGACGTATTCGGCGGCATTTTCCTCGATCATCAAGCCCGGCTATCCGAAGCCGCACCACACCTGCACGCACGAAGAGCCAGTGGACGGTGAACTTGGTTATCAGCCACATGCGTCCTGGTTCACGCGTCGTGCTATGGAGTCATGGGCTGATTTCGTCCAGGCGTTCACCAAAGTACAGGAAGGTGATGGCACGTTGCTGGATAACGTCCTGATACTGGGTACGACGGACGTCGGTTATGCACGAACCCATGCAATCGATGACATGGCTGTGTTCCTGGCAGGCCGCGCAGGTGGCAGAGCCAAGAGCGGTTTGCACGTTGATTTGAAGGGCGGCTCGGTGAGCCAGGTGGGTTACACAGCGTTGAGACTCTTGGGTATAGACACGCCTTCGTGGGGCACTCTCAGCAACAAGTCCACTGATGTTATTGGTGAGATTGTAGTCTGAGCAGGCTGGTCCGGCAGTACGAGGAGTGTCATTTTTATGCGCGTGATTAATTTACTGGCCGTTGCTCTGCTTGTTGCGAGCACGTCATCTGTGTCTGACGCAAACGCGGCCACCGGCACGCCCAGCGACTACATGTATTGGCAAGCGGCGGACGGTGCCGAGAAAGAAGGCTACATCAAAGAGAAAATGCCGCCCGGTTTCCAGGTGGTTATTACGGCACTGGATGGCCCGGTATACGCGGATGAACACGGTCGGACACTGTACAAATGGCCGCTGGGAGCGCTGCGTAACGGCTCTACGGGTGACCGCAAAGACGGACCTTCTGCGTGCACGGATGAGAAGCTTCGCCACAGTGCCGGCTTGATGAGTCCGTACCCGGCCGGCCTGCTATTGCCGGATGCCGACAATCGGTTGAGTTGCGCAGAATCCTGGCCGCCCGTGCTGGCGGCAGAAGGTGCTGAAGAAGTCGGCAAGTGGACGCTGGCACCGAGACCCGATGGTTCCGGTCAGTGGGCCTATGATGGCTACCCATTGTATACCTCGCATCTTGATCAGAAACGTGGCGATGTTCTCGGTGGCTCGAAAATCAGGTCCGGCGGAGATGGTGGTGTGGTTCGTGAACCTGTAGGCCCGCCACCCGACGTACCATCCGGCTTTAAAGTAGTTTCCAGCACTACCGGTCGACTCCTGGTGAATGACGACGAATTTTCGGTATACACCTGGGATGGCGATGAACCCAACAAGTCGAATTGCAATCAGCAATGCTTGATGGACTGGACGCCAGTGCCGGCACCCGAGATTGCCGTCGATCAGGGGGAATGGACGGTAGTTAAGCAAACCACCGGCTTCAACCAGTGGGCTTATCGAGGGAAGCCGCTTTACACTTATAATAAGGACACCCGGAGCCGTAGCTTCGCTGGCAGCGATGTGCCAAATTGGCACAACGTTTACACGCAACGGGCCGTGCTGCCTCCTGCTGAATTCACCGTTCAGGATGCGGGCTTTGGCGGGCACGTCTTGGCCGACGCCAATGGCAAGACGATTTATCTCTACAACTGCCGTGATGATTCCTACGCGCAACTTGCTTGCGATCATCCCGATTCGACCCAGGCTTACCGCCTGGCAATCTGCGGTAACGGTGATCCGGCGCTTTGCCTGGAAACGTTCCCGTACGTCGAAGCCGCGGCAGATGCCAGGAGTGCGAGCCCCCTCTGGACCGTTCTGACTATCGACCCGATGACCGGGCATCGCCCCACCGCAGGGCAAGAAGGCGCAATGCACGTCTGGGCCTACCGTGGCCGGCCGGTCTACACCTACCGTGGTGACTTTGAGCCAGGTGTTACCCGCGGTGATGGCTTTGGTGAATTCACTGGCCGACGAAACGGCTTCAAAGCCTTTGTTTTGCGAGACGATTTTCAGGGTGCTGCGTTCCGCCGATGAGTACGGTGAACCAGTCATTCAAACAGGAGGGGACATTGATGGCACATTTACGGGCTGATACCACTGAGCGGGCAACGTTAACCGCACCCAAAGTGCTTTCTTCCGCGATTTTTCTGACCATGTTGGGATTGAGTGGCGCTGCTATGGCAGAACCGCTCGACGGTGGTCGAATTGGTTACGTACTGACCGAAAGGCACTGGGCTGTCTACGAAACGGAAGATAGCAAGACAGAGTGCCCGGACGGCTTCAATGGTGGCCCACGCGAGCAATTCGACGAACTGTTCCCTGAAGACAGTAAGGTAGAGCGCACGGTTCTGGAGACCCGGCTGATGCGCGAGGGACGTCAGTTTCATCCGACGACTACTCCAGAGCCTTTCCCCTTTAAAGAAGTTCAGGGGGATATCTCCTACGGTATGAACCTGGACGGCAAAGTCGGCCCCGAGGATTTTCAGAGCCCGGATGGCGAAGCGGGTATCGACAACCAGTTGTATCGGGCCATCGGCTGTATCGCGAGTTACCGCACCGACGGTGCCGTTTGGTTCTTCGAAAACTTTTTCATGGCTGGAAACGGTTACACCCGCTGGATGATCGAGTTGACTGGCGTAGACAGTCTTGAGAATGACGACGACGTGACGGTGACCACTTATCGCGGCCTAGATGATCTTGTCACCGACGCTTCAGGTCAGGGTTTTGTCTCCGGGGGCACGCAACGTGTCGATGTTCGCTGGGGCCAGAGCTTTATCAATGAGGTCAAAGGCAAGATCGTCGACGGCGTATTGACCACTCAACCGATTGAAGTAGCCAAGATTCCATGGTCACAGCCGGGTGTCAGCGGCGGTTACCACCTTATTCGCGATCTTCAGCTTCAGCTTAAGTTGACTGCGAACGAGGCACAAGGTCAAATGGCGGGCTACACTGATGTTGCCCAGTTTACTCACCGGCTGAATACGAATTGGGCTACCCATCATCAGAGTTACGGCCAGCTGTCGTCACCTTCGGAATACCGTGCGCTGAGAAGATTGGCAGACGCGTACCCCGATCCGGAGACGGGGGCCAATACAGCCATATCCTCGTCGGTGAACATGACCCTCACTCAGGTGTACATAGTGCATCCCAGCGAGGAGACACAGGCTTGGAATCAAGTGGCAAAAAATGGTAAGTAGGCGCCCGGGACAGCATAGCTGAGCCCGCGCCAATGAAAGATCATTATGAAAATCTAATTCAAATCGACCTTTAGCGCGTCGAACTCCCGGCAACCACGTGGTGAGCAACGCGCAGACTCTCAGAAGTCTGTGCGTTCTTGGCTGCTGTCTGGAACGACAATTTTGCTCCGGCCCGTTATCTGCTGCGACTGCCATTAA
Organism: Woeseia oceani; assembly: GCF_001677435.1. GTDB lineage: Bacteria > Pseudomonadota > Gammaproteobacteria > Steroidobacterales > Woeseiaceae > Woeseia > Woeseia oceani. The sequence goes on along the minus strand of NZ_CP016268.1, from coordinate 3,056,039 downwards.
AGGCTATAACGTCGTGTCGCTAACGACAGCCGGCCAAAACCTTTTTTAATGTTTACACCGTAAGAGCCCAAATAGGGGGGATGATAGAAAATGAAGATAGTCAACAAGAGCGCACCGGGTGTGCCGTGGAGATCGACAGTCTCCATGGCCGGTAGCGTGGTGCGTTACGCCACTCTGACGGCATTGCTTGCCGCAGGGACGGCCGTAGCGCAGCAGAACGCGTCCGATACCGAAGAAAGAATCGAGGAAGTGACAGTAACCGGCACCATGATTCGTCGTGACGGTTATGAAACTTCAACGCCGGTCTCCGTGCTTGGAGAAGAAGCGCTAGGCAAGATGCCCGTGACACAAATCGGTGAAGCTGTCGAGCGATTGCCGGTTTTCCAGGGTTCTCAGAATGCACGCAATAACGTCAGCGTCAGTGACGGCACGGCCGGCACGAACCTGCTGAATCTGCGCGGTCTGGGTAACAACCGCACGTTGGTTCTGCTCGACGGCAAACGTGTCGTTGGTGCGGCCCTTGGCGGCGGTACCGATAGCCGTGGTATGGCGGTTGATATCAGCAACTTTCCTACGGGATTGGTACAGCGCGTTGAAGTCGTAACCGGCGGTGCATCTGCGGTTTATGGTTCTGACGCAATGGCGGGTGTCGTCAACTTCATTCTGGACAAGAATTACACTGGCTTCAAAACCAGCCTCCAGGCGGGAACGACAACCCACGGCGACGGGGAAACATTCCTGGCGTCTTTCACGGGCGGTCTGCCGTTTGCCGGTGGTCGTGGTCATTTCCTGTTCGATCTTGAACACGGTTATGACGCCGGCATCGAAGGCAAACCTCGCGACTGGACTGAGGAGCCTTATGCGCTCATCCGTAACCCGGCTTATGCTGCAGACAACACCCAGCCGTTCTACACCACGATCGAAGAAGCCGGGCTCTCAGTTGCTACGCGTGGCGGCTTGATCGTTGGTTGCTCGGTTCCGGGCGGCGGCGCATGCCCATTGCGTGGTACGCAATTCCAGGCCAACGGTACGCCGCTGCCGTTTGAATTCGGAGACATTGTAAGTGGTGTCTGGATGTCAGGCGGTGATTGGCAGACCTCACGAATTGACCGCGAAACCGGTTTGGCTCTGCAGCAGACGCGCGACAACGTGTTTACCCGCGCCAGCTACGACGTCAGCGATTCCACAACTGTTTACGGTGAATTGCTATGGGGTCGTTCGCAGTCGGTCAACCCGGGTACGGCACTGCCTTTCAACCTGGGCAACGTGACCATCCACTCAGGTAACCCGTTCATTCCACCGTCAGTACAGGCACAGATGACGGCGGAAGGCATAACTTCCTTCACAATGGGTACTGTGAACGGCGACGCCGGTAACGCTATGTTCACCGGCGAACGCGAAATGTCGCGTCTCGTTCTGGGTATTGAAGGTGAGTTTGACGCTGCAGGCAGCGCCTGGACCTGGGAAGCTTCTTACGTCAACAACCAGTCGGACATTCTAACCACAACGCCAAACAACAAGATCACACCGTATTACAACAATGCTGTTGATGCAGTTGTAAACGGCGCTGGTCAAATTGTTTGCCGAATCAATGCCGATGCCGATCCGTCTAACGACGATCCGGATTGTGTTGCCTATAACAACATGGGTACAGGTGTTCTCTCTCCGGCGGCCAAGGAATACGCTTTCGGCACCGGTTGGGCGGAAATCCTTCTCGAGCAGCAAGTGGTATCTGCAAGCGTTTCGGGCGAACCGTTTGAAAGTTGGGCCGGCCCGGTATCTCTGGCATTTGGTGCTGCACACCGCACTGAAGAAGTCAGCGGCGCCTCCAGTGAGCTTGACCAACAGGCTGCGTTCCTTGGCGGTAACTACAATCCTTCGTTCGGCAAATATGACGTGACTGAAGGTAACATTGAGACCGTCATTCCGTTGGCCAACGATGTTGCATTTGCCAAGCAGCTGGACCTCAATGCTGCAGCACGCTGGACTGATTACAGCACGTCTGGTCAGGTTACGACCTGGAAAGTGGGTGCCAGCTGGCGTCCGACTGACGACCTGCGTTTCCGCGTAACCCGTTCACGCGATATTCGTGCTCCAACGCTGGGCAACCTGTTTGACGCTGGTTCGTCAGGTACAGGCACAGTTACGGATCCGTTCCTGAACGTCGAAACTCAGATGATCAGCCAGGGTCGCGGTAACCCCGATGTTAAGCCTGAGGAAGGCGACACGACAGGTATCGGTGTTGTTTACCAGCCGTCCTGGTTGCCGGAGTTCTCAGTATCGCTTGACTACTACAACATCGAAGTCAGCCAGGCTATTTTGACGGTTGGTTCTCAGGAAGTATTGGATCGATGCTTCGCAGGCGATGCGATTCTTTGTAACAGCGTTATTCGCGGAACCGACGGACTTATCGACCGGATCCTCACCCAGCCGCAGAATCTGCTTGCGCAGAATGCACGGGGTTATGACCTGGAAGCGAGCTACCTGTTTCCGCTGTCAAGCTTCAACGCAGAATGGGAAGGCGATCTGTCTCTCCGCGCAATGGTCACCATCGTGGACAAGCTGGATACGATTGATCAGACCACGGTTGTTGATGGTGTCGGTGTTACGGCCAGCAGCATTGGTGGCCCAGGCTTCGGTCTGGAATCGTCCAAGGTTCGTTACCTGACGATGCTCACCTATATGAACGGTCCGCTGGATGTCACTTTGACCGCACGTGGTATGGATTCTGGTGTTTATAACAACTCTTACATTGAGTGTGTGCCAGGCTCTTGCCCGGTTGCTACCGATGCGAATCCGACAGTTAACGATAATCATATTGACGCCATCACCTATTTCGACCTTGGCTTCAACTATGAAATTGGCAATGGCACGGTCTTCTTCTCGGCCCAGAACGTTCTCGATACGGACCCACCGCGTGTGGCTACCACGAGCTTCTGGTCGGGTGCAGGCAACATGCAGTTCTATGAGCGGTCTGGCCGGATACTTCGGGCTGGCATCAACTATGAATTCAAGTAACAGATTCATAGCGACCGTTTAGTTTGATGAGGCAAGAAAGCATGACGTATTCACTGCGCCGTGTTGCGATAGCTGCCTCGTAGTACGTAACCCGCGGCCTCCAACCGAGGCCGCGGGTTTTTTTTTAGCTCAGGTACTTTTGCATCTGAATGCATGCCAGGTGACACGTCAGAATTCGATTACAGTTGATTTTGTCGGCGCCTGTTCGCGGCATTCTCCCTTCCCGACTCTCTTGCTGAAGAACTCGGGCATGTACGTAACAATATAAAACAAGGCTCAACGAGACGGGCCCTGTTCAAGTTTGGAGCACGGTATGAAAGGTCGGCATTATTTCCTTGCAGCGCTGGCATGCGCTCTGTTTTCTTTTACGTCGCTGGCGCGTAGCGCCGACGAATTTCCGTCCGCTGATATCGCCGCTCGCGGTTTACAGGACGTCGATTTTCCACGTATGCAGAAGCTTGCGCGGGATGTTTACGCGTACGAGGGATTGCACTCTCCGCTTCCCAATGGCGTCGTCTTCAACACGGTCAGCCTGATCGTCGTAACTTCAGACGGTGTGCTGGTCGCTGATGGTCAAGGCGATGTCTGGCAGACGAAATTGATGATTGAAAGCATCAAGAAGCTCACTTCCAAACCCGTCAAATACGTAGTAGTAGCGTCAGACCATCCTGATCATGTCGGCGGCAATGCTGCGTTCAAAGCGGAGTATCCCGGCGTTGAATTTATTTCTACATCGGCTTCACAGAAGAAACTCTGGAATACGTCCACTCGTCCGGCACAGATTGTCGACGACGAACGCACTTTGAAACTGGGCCGGACCGAAATGCAGGTTCTGAATCTGGGCCGCGCTCACACGGGTGGCGATCTCGCTGTTTACTTGCCGAAAAGCAAAGTGTTGTTCCTTGGCGAGATCTACATGCGCGGCTTGTTCCCGGCCATGCGCTCGGCGTATCCCAGCGAATGGCTCGCCGCTCTCGAAAAAGCACAGGCCATGGATGTTGCATGGTACGTAACCGGTCACGGCTTTGTTGATGATGCGGTAACCATGGAACGCGACCTCGAAGTCTACAAACAGGCAATTGCTGCTGTCATTAAAGAGTCCAAGCGTCTGCACGCTGCCGGGTACGCTTGCGTATCAACCAAAGACTGCGCTGCCGTACAGAAAGCGGATTGGGGACAGTACGCGGCATGGCCTGCGAGTGCCAATCAGGCGCCGTACGTTATCAAGCGGATTTATCAGGAAATAGAAGGGACACTGGACGCGACAGCGACGAGCAGTCGATCTAACCTGGTTGACCTGTGGGCGTCCGGCAAGGCGGCATTCGGCGAATACGTGACGCAGATGCACAGGCCTGGCGAACCGCGTTCGGACGAGCCGCCTCGCTACACCGTACAGACGGGACTTGATCTGGCTGCGAATCCATTGCTGGACTATGCCTTTTTGAATCTGGAGCAGCACTACGACCTGGAGTCAGCCCGAAACGTTGCCAAGGGCCTTGGTAGTGGTACCCCCGATGAAGCAATGGCATTGCTGGTCCGCATCCCGCCGATTTCCGAGGACGGCGTTGAAGTCTCGCGCGCACGGGTCAAGGAACTGCTGGCTTTAGGCGCTGATGGTGTGGTTCTGCCGCACGTCCGCAGTGCCGAGGAAGCGCGTACGGCCATCTCATTCTTCGAGGGCTACAACGTTTGGTCTCCGTCCAACCCCGACGGTGATGTTGTGGCTATGCTGTTGGTTGAAGACCCGGATGTGTTCGCCGATCTTGAAGAAATCGCCAATATGCCAGGCTACAGCGTTCTGGCCTGCGGTATTGGCAGCCTCACCAACGCATTGGGTGGCGACAGAGAAGCGGCTGAAAAGCTTAATCTTGAAGTGCTGGCGCATAGCCAACGTGTTGGCATGGCTGATGTCATTACCGCCAATCCCGAGTCAGTGGAAATGCGCGTGAAGCAGGGCTTCCTTGGTTTGCTGGTTTATGGCCCGAAGGCGGCTGAAACCGTTCGACTGGGTCGAGCGGCTGCTGGTCGATAATTTATGTTTCGGCCAGTGAAAACTTTGTCCCGGCCTTTCGCCGGATGCTATGTTTGCTGGCAGATGACAAACAGGAGTTAACATGGATAAGAAAATTTCTCGCCGCACCGTCCTTCTGCGCGGCCTGCAGATTCCAATTGGAGGCAGTGTCCTTTTGGGATTGAGTGCTTGTGGCAGCGACGGCGGTACCCAGGTCTGCGCTGACCCGAATAACATGACCTCAGCCGAGGAAAGCGTACGCCGCACTCTGAAGTACACAGAAGCCTCCGCCGACCCGGCGAAAGTCTGTTCGGGCTGCGCGTTTTTCCATGCGCCGAAGGAATCCGGCGGCTGTGGCTCCTGCGAAATGTTCGGTGGCAAACCGGTGAATCCGGGTGGTTATTGCGACTCGTGGAGCGTTGACTCCTGAGTTGACGCGTTAACTGCGACGTTCACTAGTCGCGAATCAGAACCATCGGGGCTTCGGCCTCGATGGTCTTTGTAATATTGGATAGATAATCGTGAATAAAAACGGAGCAAGAATGATTACGTTTGAAATCGGTTGCCACAGGCCAGCCAGGCTCGCGGCTGCATACGGCCCCGGAATTTTCTGGAGCGCGGTACTGACAGTTGTCATCTCCGTGGGTCTTGCGGGTTTTTCGAGCCCGGTCAATGCGGCTGAACTGACCGAGATTGAGAAGCGCGGTGAGTACCTTGCCACTGCTGGCAACTGCGTGAGCTGCCATACCAGCGACAATGGCAAAGCGTTTGTCGGTGGGCTTGATTTCGAAACGCCGTTTGGAACGATTTATTCGACCAATATCACGCCAGATCCGGAAACCGGCATCGGCCAATGGAGCCTGGAAGAGTTCACGGCCGCGATGCGGGAAGGCGTCGGCCGGGAAGGCGAGCATCTGTACCCGGTATTCCCGTACACCTCGTTCACGAATGTCAGCGATGAGGACATTGCCGCGATTTTCGCCTACCTCAAGACCTTGACGCCGGTGAAATCGACACCGCCTGAGAATGATCTTGGCTTTCCTTACAACCAGCGTTGGGCGCTGGGACTCTGGAAAGCACTGTACTTTGATGAAGCCCGATATGAACCGCAGCCGGAGCAATCGGCGGAATGGAATCGCGGAGCTTATCTGGTCGAAGGCTTAGGCCACTGTGGCATGTGTCATTCACCGCGGAATTTCATGGGCGCGATCGATACCGATCTGGCCATGACGGGCGGTCGCTATATGGAACGTGTCGAAGGCAAACTCTCAGCCTGGTCAGCGCCAAACCTGACTTCCGCACCCAGTGGCCTTGCCAAGTGGTCTGACGAAGATATCCAGGATTACCTCAAGCTGGGCTTTAGTCATCGTGCGGGCGTGTTCGGGCCGATGAACAAGGTTGTGGTGAATAGCACCCGACACATGACAGACGAAGACGTGCGGGCGATGACCGTGTACCTGAAGAGCTTGCCGGCTAATGCACAGGACAGTGGCAAGCCGGCCAGTGAAGACGTACTTCGTGCCGGGTCACTGCAGTACGATATTCACTGTGGCACCTGTCACCTGCCTACGGGTGAGGGCTCGTCAGAGACCGGACCGCCGTTGCTGGGCAGCCCTGTAGTCATGGATACAGACCCTGCATCATTGATCAATATCACCTTGTACGGCGCGCAGACGCCCAAGACCCCGCCGTCGCCAGAGTGGCAAGCGCGGGAATGGAAGCGCATGGAAGCCTTTGACAGCAAGTTGACCGACGAGCAGGCGGCCGCCCTGTTGAGCTTCGTGCGAGCTTCCTGGGGACATGAAGCAGGCGCCGTTACCGCGAAGCAGGTTGCGGAGCAGCGTTAAACTTGCTGAGACAGTACGGGGACCTTGTGGTTTCCGTTAGCAACTGGCGTGTGCGAGGGCCAATCACGGTACACCCGGACAATATACCGGGGTACCGAGGTTGGAGCCTTGGGGTCCCAAACGGCTTCTGAAACCGGGCATATTGATGCCTTGGTGCAAGCAGCCACGCAGCCAAAGCCTGTCCGAAAAGCCGGAGCCGGCCCAGCGACGCCACTTTGTGGGCATCGATGGGCCGGCTTTTTTTGGGCCAGAAAAATGCGATTGGCACTGCCAGTGTCGCAACTGCACTGCGGCGTCTTCGCTCTTTGCGCAGAAAAAAAGGCTCCTCACGGAGCCTTTTCAGTGGGTCGTTACCGTTCTGGTGTCTCGCTAGCGGCGCATGCCCTTGTACGCGCTCATGATTTCCAGCACGTCTTTGCCGACGTAGGTCAGCTCCCAGTCTCCGGTTCTCTTTGCACCCGGGTATAAAGCGCCTTTGTTGATGTTCTTTTCTGTTTTGAGCGTCAACGTGAGAGTGTAGGGCGCGCGAAGTTTGTAGGGCTTGTAATTGTCCAGGTTGCGCAATGCACGTTCGACACCTGCTCGTATCTGCTCTCGCGCAACTTCAGGATGCAGGTTGAGGGCGGCCTGGCCGATGCCTTCCTTCACTGCCACGGTTTCCACGTTGCCCAACAATGCTTTCGCCTCATCGCAAATGGCCTTGTCCCCGGCAATGAACACGACAGGGACGTCGTAGTGACCGGCCATCAAGGCGTTGTAGCCTGCTTCCGGCATTCGGATACCGTTTACCGATACATTGGTTACATCGCCTGAAGAGGTATGGCCCAGAACGCTGTTCGGCGTGCCGGCGCTTGCGTGATAGCCAATGTAAACGGCGGCATCGTAACTGGCATCGATGCCTTCCATCATGACCATCGGGCCGTCTGACCAATCGCGCAATAGCTTCGAATTTCGATTGAGCATTTCAGGCAACAGGTTAAGTGCGGAGCCGTGCGAATCGCGGACTACAATTTCCGTCGCGCCTGCGGCCAGTGCACCTTCGATGGCGGCATTGGCTTCACGCGTCATGGTCTGCCGGAAGTAGTCGTAGTCTTTGCCAGTACGGCGGACATCATCCACATTCACCGTGCCTGTGATGCCTTCCATATCGACAGAGATGAATACCTTGAGGCCGTCCTGTGACTGCGCTCCCGCGCTGCCGACCAACATCAGGCTCAGCAGAGCACCCTTGAAAAGTAACTTGTTCATTGGTTCCCCTTAAGTAACGTTTTATTTTTCTTTCGGACCAGTAGCGACAATAGCAGACGGACTTGTAAATGCCACTGGCGGTTGGCCGGCCGAATAGACACAGACGACTGAGACAGGCTTTTCCGCTATACAAACATTGGCCTCTCGATTGGCCTTGTTCTGCCGCACGTTGAAGCGGGAGAGGTGGCAGGGCTTCGCACGGCAACACGTCCTGTTGCGAAGTAAGCCGCCGCCGCTGTCCAATAGGCACGCATACAGGTGGCGATAAAAAGTGCCTGCTTGTCTGTCGCGACAAGTTCCGTGGGGCGGTGCCCGTTACTTGTCAAATACCGGTTTCGAATGCCATCCCGGCTAAGGCGGGCGTTTTTCGTCCTTGTCATTCCATAAGGATTGCGGGATTGATCGGAATGCGCATTTTCACTGCCGTGGCAGTAGCATTCAGACGCTAATTCCGTTTGTTTGCGCCGCTGTGAAGGGCGCTTAAAGCAGGGGGTAACGCTGCAAGTGTTACTATAAGCAGTACAGGCATATTGATCGTAAAGACAGGATAGTGCGACCGAAATAATCGTATTTATCGAAATGTTAGTTTGCGTTGAAATTCCGGTTGCACAGCAATTTTGCGTGCCATAAGCGGAGATTCCGATGCGTAAACAGGCCCTGTATATTCTGGTGTCGTTAGCGGTCGTACTGACACCACTGATTGCAACCACCTCTGCGTATGCAGAGGGCGAGCCGAAGTCCAACCAGTTTTGGTGGCCGGATAACCTAAACCTCGCGCCACTGCGGCAACACGCTGCTGCATCCAATCCTTTAGGCGACGACTTCGACTACGCGGAAGCATTTAACAATCTTGATATCGACGCCGTCAAAGCGGATATCGAAGCTTTGATGACCACCTCGCAGGACTGGTGGCCGGCGGACTACGGCCACTACGGCCCGTTCTTCATACGTATGGCGTGGCACAGCGCCGGTACGTATCGCACCATCGACGGACGTGGCGGTGCTGGTGGCGGGCAGCAGCGTTTCGAGCCACTGAACAGCTGGCCCGACAATGCCAATCTCGACAAAGCCCGGCGTTTGTTGTGGCCAGTCAAACAGAAGTATGGCCGCAGTATTTCCTGGGCAGATCTGATGGTGCTTACCGGCAATGTTGCACTGGAATCGATGGGCTTTAAGACTTTCGGTTTCGCCGGTGGACGCCAGGATGACTGGGAGGCCGACCTGGTCTACTGGGGGCCGGAAAACGAATTCCTTGCCGATGAACGCTATAGCGGCGAGCGGGAGCTGCAAAAGCCTCTTGGTGCCGTACAAATGGGCCTGATCTACGTGAATCCGGAAGGTCCGAATGGCAAGCCAGACCCATTGCTGGCCGCGAAAGATATTCGCGAAACATTTGGCCGCATGGCGATGAATGACGAAGAGACGGTTGCGCTCATAGCCGGTGGCCATACGTTCGGTAAAGCGCACGGCGCAGCCGCTCCGGCAGATTGTGTTGATGTTGAGCCGGCGGCGGCCGGCGTCGAGATGCAAGGCATCGGCTGGAAGAATAAGTGCGGCAGCGGCAAGGCCGGTGATACTATAACCAGTGGCCTTGAAGGCGCTTGGTCAGCCAATCCGACGGCATGGACCACGCAGTACCTTGATAACCTGTTTGGATTCAACTGGGTGATGTCAAAGAGCCCGGCGGGCGCTACGCAGTGGGTACCCGATACAGCATCGGCGGCCAATATGGTTCCCGACGCGTTCGATGCCAGCAAGCGGCATGCGCCAATTATGTTTACGACCGATCTGTCCCTGAAGTTCGACCCGAGCTACCGAAAAATTGCGAAACGCTTCCAGGAAGATCCCCGGGAGTTCGAGCTGGCATTTGCCAAGGCCTGGTTCAAGTTGACTCATCGTGACATGGGGCCTCGCGCCCGTTATCTGGGCGATCATGTGCCAGCCGAAACGCTGTTGTGGCAGGATCCGGTCCCTGCTGTCGACCACGTGCTTGTGAACGCGAATGATATTGCTGCGCTCAAAGCGGAGATTCTGGACTCAGGGTTAACCGTGCCGGAGCTGGTTCGCACCGCGTGGGCGTCGGCGGCCAGCTTCCGCGGCACGGATATGCGTGGTGGAGCCAATGGTGCGCGGGTTCGACTGGCTCCGCAAAAGGATTGGGACGCAAATAATCCGGCTGAACTGGACAAGGTATTGAAACGTCTGACTGCGATTCAGACTGCGTTCAATCGGAAGCAGTCGGGTGGCAAGAAAGTATCGCTGGCCGACCTGATTGTTCTCGGCGGCGCTGCGGCCATCGAAGAAGCCGCTCGAGCGGCAGGTCACGACGTAGAGGTTCCGTTTTCGCCGGGACGCAGCGATGCATCTCAGGCGCAAACGGATGTGCAGTCGTTTGCGGTCCTGGAACCGACGGCTGATGGCTTCCGCAACTACTACAGCGACAACAGCCAGTTGTCGCCCGCCCGGATGCTGGTCGACAAAGCCAGTTTGCTGACTTTGTCAGTTCCCGAAATGACGGCGTTGATCGGTGGGTTGCGGGTACTGGACGCGAACACCGGTTCGATAAAGCACGGTGTTTTTACCGATCAGCCGGGGACGCTTAGCAATGATTTCTTTGTCAACTTGTTGTCGATGTCCACCGAGTGGTCGAAGTCACCAGCAGAAGAGGGCGTATACGAAGGTCGTGATCGTGCCACTGCCACGTTGAAATGGACTGCAACGCCGGTTGATCTGGTATTTGGTTCACACGCGGAGCTGCGTGCTGTTGCCGAGGTTTATGCTGAAGCAGGCGCCGAGAGGCGGTTCGTAAACGACTTTGTAGCAGCGTGGGTGAAGGTGATGACACTGGATCGCTATGATCTCGCCCGAGAAGTGTCGGCTGCCAACTACGCCAGTCGGTAATTGCGGTACGGCCGGAGCTTTCAGCTCTGGCCGTTCTCAACTGGAAAACCGGACGGCGGCGCATAATGCGCCGCCGTCTTGCGTTTCGGGCGATGTGCCGCTAGCGCGTGGAGTAGCTGGCGCACGACGCGACGGCGTGGAAGCCGTCAGGCTCTTCAGTCAGCCTGAGCCGGTGTTGCGAGATAGTACGAGTAGAACTCCGTGTCACGTTCATAGCCAAGCGTTTCGTAGAGTGACTGCGCGGTCGTGTTGTCCGTTGCCGTGCTCAAGGTGAGGCCTTTGGCGCCAGACTCAATCGAGTGATCTCTGGCGGCATTCATCAGTCGGGTTCCTACGCCATGGCCGCGAGCAGCGCTGTCAACATACAGGTCATTGAGTATCCACATTCGCTCAGCTGATACCGAGGAGAACGTCGCAAACAATTGTGTAAATCCAAGGTAGTTGCCGGATTCGTCTTCCGCAAAAAAGATCACGGATTCCGCGTTTCCAAGGCGGTCCGTCAGGAATTGCAAGGCGAGATCCGGGTCGCTTTTCTGTTTGTAGAAAACGCGGTAAGCATCGAACAGCTTTGCGACTCCAGCCACGTTATCGAGTGAGGCGCGCCGGATTGATATATTCATCGAGGTACCTTTCCTTCTGTTAGTGACTGTTACCTACGAGGGTATCCGGCTCCGGGTACACATTCCAGCGAAGTCATTCGCTATCCTGGCGGCCTGCAGCTGACAGTTTCTGCAAGGGGGCGTCGATAGCGCTGCAGGCAATGCCTGTTGCTGAGTATCTGTGTTGAATGGGCACCGATCTGATACCGGATTGCGTATGGCAATGGATGGTTGTTTCGCTGTGAGTACTGGGTATCACGCCAGGCGGCTTATCGAATTGGCTCGCATGATGTAATGTGCCGGGGGCATCAACCGATTTCAGAAAGGGACACCCGCAGGGAAAGCCGTATGAGTTCCGATTCACGAGATATCCTGGCTACTGCGCCGATGAAGCCGATGCAGTGGGTCATCGTCATCGTTTGCATCTTGTTGACTGCACTCGATGGTTTCGACGTGCTGTCCATCAGTTTCGCGTCGCCGGGGATTGCTGATGAATGGGGTATCAATCGTGCGGCCCTGGGCATCGTACTTTCCATGGAGCTTATTGGCATGGCTATAGGGTCCATGATCTTCGGCAGTATTGCCGATAGTATTGGTCGCCGGCCAACCGTGTTCGTTGCGTTGTCATTGATGACCATTGGCATGTATCTCGCCAGTACAGCCAACAGTGTCGAGATTCTCTCGTTGTACCGTTTGCTGACCGGGCTGGGTATTGGTGCCATGTTGGCAACGGCGAGCGCGCTGACGGCGGAATTTTCCAACACTCGCCGACGAAATCTGGCTGTGGTGCTGATGGCAGGCGGTTATCCCGTAGGTGTGATTATCGGCGGTATGGTGGCAACCTCGCTGCTCGCCGACTACGGCTGGCGTTCCGTATTCTTGCTGGGAGCGGGCGGGACCGCGGCGTTCTTTCCTATAGTGTGGTTTTTCCTCCCGGAATCGGTGGCTTACCTGGCCGAACGACAACCATCCGGTGCATTGCGAAAAATCAACAAGACGCTGCACCGACTCGGTCACCCGGGTATCGATTCGCTACCAGAGTTGCGGCCGCAGCGTGCGGTATTGAGTGTGAAAGAGTTGTTTACGCCTCGACTACGGCGCACAACCGTATTGCTGACCGGGGCCTACTTTTTTCATATCACGACGTTCTATTTCATTCTCAAATGGATTCCCAAAATAGTTGTCGATATGGGGTTTGATGCCTCGATGGCTGGAGGAGTCCTGGTCTGGGCCAACGTAGGTGGGCTGGCGGGAGCATTGTTGATTGGTTTGCTGAGCCTTCGTTATCGCATACAGGGGTTGATTGTTGTCGCACTCTTATCCGGTGCCGCGGGTGTGGTCTGGTTTGGCTTCGGTCAGTCGGACCTGATGGAATTGTCGATGGTTGCCGCGTTTGCAGGATTCTTTACCAATGCTGGTGTAGTTGGTATGTACGCAATTTTTGCGCAAAAATTTCCAACCGACGTTCGTGCGGGCGGTACTGGTTTTGCCATTGGCGTTGGCCGTGGGGGCTCCGTCCTCGGGCCGATGCTCGCTGGCTTTCTGTTTGCCGCCGGTGCGGGATTGCCGGTTGTTGCGACCGTCATGGCAAGCGGGTCGGTGGTTGCCGCCGCTCTGTTATTGCTTACCAGCCGCGAGTAGGTCTGGCCGTGGATTGCAGTGGCGATTACCTCTTGTGTATGGCTATGAAACAAAGGTTGCTGGTCCTGTGAAGTTTGCTGATATGAGTCGGCAGTGGGGCGGTTGGGCGAGACGGCGATGCACGGTGTGTCATGTCTGTCGACGCGAATTAATTGCGGCGGAGTTCACGACCGGCACCGCCATAGATTGCACGGGGTGGGCTGAATGAGCTTTGCGGGGCACGAACACAAGGTCAATCGGGTTGGTTGGTTGCGCGCAGCGGTGCTCGGTGCCAATGACGGAATTGTGTCCACCGCCAGCCTTATTATTGGAATCGCAGCCGCTGGTTCGGCGCAGGAAAATATTCTGCTGGCCGGGATTGCCGGACTGATTGCCGGTGCGATGTCGATGGCTGCTGGAGAATACGTATCCGTCAGTTCCCAGTCGGACACTGAAAAGGCGGATCTCGCCCTCGAGCAGGCATCGTTGGATCAGCATTTTGAATTCGAACAGCAGGAGCTGGCCGAGATCTACGAAGGCCGTGGATTGGAACCGGAGCTGGCCCGTCAGGTTGCGCAACAACTGATGGCGCACGACGCTCTTGGCGCGCATGCCAGAGATGATATCGGAATCTCGGAAAACATCGTCGCCAGACCTTTGCAGGCGGCCTATTCGTCGGCGGCCGCGTTTTCAGTGGGTGCGGTTTTGCCGTTGCTGGTCGCATGGGCAATCGCAGGGCCCCGGCAAATAGCCTTTGTAGCCAGTGCGTCGCTACTGTCTCTTGCCTTACTCGGCGGCATTGCTGCGCACGCAGGCGGAGCGCGCATTCTGACTGGCGTTATCCGCGTCGTCGTCTGGGGAAGTCTTGCCATGTTGCTGACGGCATTGGTCGGTCGACTGTTTGGTGTCGTCGCCTAGCGCCCGGCAGGCTCGGTTCCAACTGTTTGCGAGTACTGCACATCGCGAATTGCGCCGCCGACCGTGCGCTCTTCACGGCAATTCGGAGTGATGTGCGGCTAGCGCGCGACCGGCAGTTGTTCAAAACAAATGGCCTGTGACTCGGACTCTGCGAGCTTTGCTTCCAGCAGCAGGCAATAATGCGGGCCGCCGTCCGGGTGCTGCTTCGCAAAATACCGGCAATCCCGACATTGACCAAATGGCTGCCGGGCTTGCGCATTCAGCCGGGCCGCCAGCAATGCTTCCAGACCCTTCGCAAGTCCGGGTTGGGCCGTCGCATCCAGGGCCTGCACGGCGCTGACTGTGGCGCGCAGCGGATCACGACGCAACAGCGCCTGCCCTTTGCTGGTCAACGACAACAATTTGCTTCGCTTGTCCTGTGGATCCGTGCGTTTGCGAACATAGCCTTTGTTTTCCAGGCTGTTCAGTGTTTGCGAGACAGTGCCTTTGGTAATGCCAAGGTAGGCGGTCAGGGCGACAGCTGTGCGGGAAAAGCGGTTGGCCCGATCCAGGTAGCGCAATGCTTCCCAATGGACAGGCAGGAGGCCTTCGGCGTGCGCCTCGGTAGTTATCAGGCGGCCGACACGCTCAATTAGCGCCGCCACCCGGTCTGCAGGGGTCAGTTTCATGGGCTGATAGTATCGACTCAATACAAAGCTTGCAATCTGTGGCAACGCTGACTATGATCCAAGCGGTATCGAGTCGATACGAAAAAACATGACTCTTGTTACTCCGAATTACTGCATAGGATCAAAACCATGACTACGAAAGCGACGTTTTTTCATGCCGGCTGCCCGGTTTGTGTTGACGCTGAACAGCAGTTCGCCGAAAGCCTGAACCCCGAAAAATTCGATGTTGAGATTGTGCACCTCGGTACTGCGCCTGAGCGTCTGGCCGATGCGGAAAAAGCAGGAGTGAAATCGGTGCCTGCGTTCGTTATCGGAGATGCGACGTACCACATTAATTTTGGTGCGAGTCTGGCGGACCTCAAATAGTGTGAACCACGGTGGCGCCGACCATGGTTGGTGCCACCTTTGCGCTGTCCATGAATTACTCCGTTACCTGGTCGCAGCGAAGCTCGCGGCAGGACGGTTGTTCATTCCAGCTGCCGGGAACGAAGGGCGTTCCCACGTCATCTGCACCGCAGTGACAAGTACGCCGGTCATTGTTGCGGATAAGGGCCTACCGCGAAGGGCACGACACATAGAGCTCTGCGATGCAGACTGGCAGTCATTCAGCTTTTGGAAATACGCTGGACCAGCCAATCTGAGATGAGGCAATACCATGTATAAAGCGCCTGAGTTGAAAGTATGCGCATGGCTCAATACCGAAGCGCCTGTCACCCTCGCTGAGCTCCGGGGCAGGGTGGTGGTCATTGAGGCATTCCAGATGTTGTGTCCGGGGTGCGTGGCGCATGGCCTGCCGCAGGCCAAACGCGTCGCTGAGACCTTCCGGGATGAAGACGTGGTGGTGCTGGGTCTGCACACCGTGTTTGAACACGTGGAAGTACAGGGTGGCCGCGACGCGCTGGCAGCATTCATGCACGAATACCGCATACCCTTTCCGGTTGCTATTGATGCGCCCGGTGAGCAGGGGCGCCTCCCCGAAACCATGTCAGCTTACGGAATGCGGGGAACCCCCACCCTGTTATTAATCGACCGTGCCGGACTGCTTCGGCAGCAGTATTTCGGCGCCATTGACGACATGCGGCTAGGTGCGGAAATCATGTCTTTGCTGCAACATTCCACTGCAAGCACTGCAGACAGGGCCGCGCCTGACGATGGCGCGCTGGACTCCCCAGCGGCATGCACTGAGGAGTCCTGCGCGGCCCCATAGGGCGCGTTGGTCGCGGTCACAAATCAGCCGCTATTGATCGCTCATCAAGACAATGCGTAATCGCCACGTTCACGGACAGTGGCCCGCATGCGGCGAATAACGGTAGGATAGTCGGCCACCGGTACTGTTGCTGCGGGGCCCCAGTTGGATCAGCAGATTTTCAAAGCATTTGGCATAGCGTTATTGCTGGGCCTGCTCGTCGGTTTACAACGCGAATGGGACAAACACCCGCTCGCGGGGATTCGCACATTCACCCTGATCACGCTGTTCGGTGCCGCCAGCGCATTGCTTGCGCGAGACTATGGTGGGCTGCTGGTCGCGGCTAGCTTGATCGCGGTGGTCGGCCTGTTGGTAACCGGCAACTGGATGGCTGAGAACGGCAATCAGCAAGCCGACTCAGGACAGACGACGGAAATCGCAGCACTGGTAATGTTCGCCGTTGGCGCCATGCTGATGTCTGGTTATACCCTGCCTGCTGTCGTTTTGGGTGGAACCACTGCTGTACTGCTGCATCTCAAAGAACGTCTGCAATCCGCGATCGTTCGCATCAGTGCAAGCGATGCGCGCGCCATATTTCAGTTTGTATTGATCGCACTGGTTATTCTGCCGTTGTTGCCGGACAAAGAGTACGGGCCCTACGCGGTCCTTAATCCGTTCAAAGTCTGGTTAATGGTTGTGTTGATCGTGGCAATCAGCCTTTGCGGCTATTTGGCCTACCGCTTCGTGGGGGTTCGCGGGGGCGCGTTGCTGGCCGGTATTTTGGGTGGCTTTATTTCGAGTACGGCGACTACCGTGAGTTATGCCCGGCAGTGTGCGGAACACCCCAAAGCGATAGGCACGGCTGCCATGGTGATCGTCATTGCCTCAACGATCGTAATGGTGCGGGTTGCCATTGAAGTGGCTGCCGTTGCCGGCACTTTACTCAAGAGTCTGTTGCCACCGTTGTTACTGCTTTTCGTCTTCATGCTCAGTGCGAGCGCCTGGCTTTACTTTCGGATGCAGCAGGCCCATACCGAACCACCAACGCACGGCAATCCTTCGCAACTCAAGCCAGCGATTATTTTCGGCCTGTTGTACGCCGTCGTCTTATTTGTGGTGGCCTTCGTGGACGACCAGTTTGGGCACAAGGCGATCTACGTGGCTGCAACTATTTCCGGATTGACTGATGTTGATGCGCTCACTCTGTCGGTTGCGGAGCTTTACAACCAGGAACGTATCGAAGACAGCATGGCCTGGCGCGCGATTCTGATCGCCACGTTGTCGAACCTCGTATTCAAGGCCGGAGCGGCCGGTGTTCTCGGCGGCAAGAAACTGTTCGCGGTGGTCGGTTCGGTGTTTGCAGCGACAATTGCGCTGGGGGTGGGGCTCATTCTGCTGTGGCCATAGCCGTTCGGCAGGTCTACACCGGCTGCTACTATCGGTAAGCAGTCTTGACGTTGTGATTATTCGACGCGTTTAGTGGTCGTCATCGTACCAAGCAGAATCTGTCGACGGCACAGGATATCCTTGCTTATACTGGGTCAGCTTGGACCCAAAATAATGCATAAAACCTTTTCCAATCGATCACGACTTCGCCTGATAAGCCTTATTTTTCTGGGCTTGTCGGTACGGGTGCTGACGCCTGCGGGGTACATGCCGGCGTCATTGGCAGAAGGTGGGCCTTTCGTCCTTTGTCCGGGCGGCCTGTCAGGGGCAGTGTATTTTCTTGCGCCGGACCGTGCTGCCGACGGCGACTATGAAGCACTCGGGCAGACATCCGGGCTTCATCACGGTGCTCACGCGCAAAGCCTGCTTGTCGACTTTGGCGTTCAAGACCAAGGCATGCACGGCGGACACGGTGACCATGGCCCGAGTGCACAGGGCGACGATCAGCATGGCGGGCACGAGGCAAGTACCTGGGAGTTCTGCCCCTTTGGCGCGGTCTTCGGCTCATCCGGGCTGACCGCCGATGTTGCCCCAGCGGATCTCCTTGATGCCTCGCGCTACCTGGCCGACATATCCAACGATGTATTCACATCGCTTACCGTCAGAACTTATCGCGCGCGCGCCACCGCAAGCCAAACCTCTCTCTACCTGACGCAGCGACTCGCTGCAGTATTTTCCGATCGCTGCTTTGCGGAATTCCGCAGTGCAGTGTTCGGATGTGTAGTTATTCCATAGAGGTTATAACCGTATGAATACCGGTATTCGTACTGCGGCGTACGTAACGTCGCTAGTCGTGGTGCAACTGTGCACCCAACTCGCACTTGCGCAAGACAAGAGCACCGACGATGACGATCAGGTCATCGATGCCATCACGGTGTTCGGCACCCAGAGCAATCTGGCATCGGCCAGCGCGGAAGCCGCATTGACGCCCGGTGGGGTTGAGCTGATTGATATGGATGAGTTCCGTGAACGCAACGTATCCAGCCTGGCGGACGTGCTTCGACATGCACCGGGGATCTGGTCTACCAGTGACAATGGCAGTGAAGCCATCTTCTTTTCCAGCCGGGGCTCCAATCTCGACTCGACTGACTACGACATGAATGGCATCAAATTGTTGCAGGACGGCTTGTCGGTCACCTCGGCCGATGGCAATAACCATAATCGCATTATTGATCCGTTGAGCGCGCGTCATGCCGTGGTCGCTCGCGGTGCGAATTCCATGAAATATGGCGCCAGCACACTCGGTGGCGCGATCAACTTCGAGTCGGTCACCGCGCGGGACGGCACGGGCGCAGACCTGTCTTTGAACGGCGGCAGTTTTGGTCAATTGCAAACACGTCTGACGTTCGCAGATACCTTCGACAATGGTCTGGACGGATTACTGACCATTGAGGCCAGGCAATGGGATGGCTACCGCGAGCACAATGAGCAGGAGCGGTTGGGCTTGTACGCAAACGCGGGCTGGCAAATTTCGCCTGACGTGGCAACGCGGGTTTACGCAACCTGAATCGACAATAATCAGGAATTGCCAGGCGGTCTGACCCGCGCACAAATGCTCGCGGACCCCGAACAGGCCGCTGCCTCAGCTGTCAGTGGCCACTTTCAAGTGGACGTCGAAACCTGGCGGCTGGCCAGCAAGACCAGCTGGCAGATCGACGAACGGCAGCGACTGGATGTCGGCTTTTCCGTGGAAGAACAATCACTGTTTCATCCGATCGTTGACCGCGTCATGGTGGACTTCGACGGTCCCGGGCCCGCCGAACCGGTTGAAGTATTCAGCTTGCTGATCGCAACTGAGCAGCGCGATCATGGGACCGCGTTGCGCTACAACTATACGGGTGACCGGCATGACATCGTTGCCGGCGTCAATTATGCGCGGAGCAGTGTCGAGGGCGGCAACTACCGTAATCTGGGCGGTCAGATCAATGGCCTGAGTACGGTCGTCGATAACAGTGCTACGTTACTCGAGGCGTTCGTCATGGATCGCTGGAAGCTGAGTGAGCAACTGACTTTGGTGCTCGCTGCACAGGCGGTGTCGGCGGACAGAGAAGTTCGCAATACGGATGTTGCATCCGCCGTGCTGACCAATCCGCAGGACAGCTACGACGGGATCAATCCGCGTATAGGCATCGTCTACACTGTCAGCGACGGCGTTTCCTTGTACGCCAATGTCAGTCGTTTGTTCGAACCACCGACCAACTACCAGCTACAGGACAATGTAAGCGGTGGCGATGCAACGTTGAAGGCGATGAAGGGCGCAGCCGTGGAGGTCGGTACCCGCGGGACCCGCGAATTTGGCAGCGACGATCGCTGGAACTGGGATGTATCGATTTATCATGCAACGATCGACGACGAAATTCTTTCTGTCGAAGATCCTGCGGCTCCGGGAACCAGCCTGGCGACCAATATCGACAAGACCTTGCACTCCGGGCTTGAAGCGATGGTTGCTGGCGAATTTGGCCTCGGTGAATCGGGTCGGCACTATCTTGCGCCGCTCGTTAGCCTGACGGTCAACGAGTTCAGTTTCGAAGGCGATGCCGTTTACGGCGCCAATCAATTGCCCGCAGCGCCCGATTATGTGTTGCGTGGCGAAATGATGTATCGCAACGATCGCGGCTTTCAAGTCGGTCCCACGTTCGAGCGGGTGGGCAAGCGCTACGCGGACTTCGCCAATACCTACACGATAGACAGCTATGCGCTTATGGGACTTCGCGCTGCCTGTTCGGGTGAACGCTTCAGCGTGAACGCGACGGTGAACAACGTGTTCGATGAAAATTATGTAGCGAATCACAGCGTGCGCAACATCGCGGCGGAAAGTGACGCAATCCTGAATCCCGGTACACCGGTGTCCGCCTATGTCGGCGTTCGCTGGTTGCTGCGCTAGGAGCCCTGCGATGATGCGTAGCAATCTCTACCGCGCCGTCTGGCGCTGGCATTTTTATGCCGGCATTTTCGTCTTGCCATTCCTGATACTGCTGTCAGTAACCGGCGGTTTGTACTTATTCAAGGATGAGATAAACAGCCGCTTGTACGACGACCTGCTGCACGTCGAACCGGCTTCGGCGAGGCTGCCCGCATCTTCTCTGGTGCGGGCAGTATCCGCTGACTCCGATGGTGACATTGTCGGCTATATGCCGCCGTGGGCTGAGGATAGTTCGGCGCGGGTTATCGTTGACGACGGCGCCGGCAATTCCAGTTTCGTGTTTGTTGACCCGTACCAGGGATCGGTGCTCGGCGAGGTATCGCGCGGCCAGTTCGGCAATCTGCCGTTGATGAACTTGATCCGGCGACTCCACAGCCTGGAACAGGTCGGTTGGCTGGGCAATCGCTTGATCGAGGTCGTGGCTGGCTGGGCACTGATACTGGTATTGACCGGTGTGTACATGTGGTGGCCGCGCGGCCGCCGGGGGGGCGTTGTGAGCGTCAGGCGAAATGCCGGCCGGCGCTCCTTTTGGCGGGATGTACACGCGGTAACCGGTGTGTTCGCTTCGTTGCTCATTGTGTTTATGGCCCTGACCGGTCTGCCATGGTCGGGCGTATGGGGAGACAATCTCAAGCAGGTTATAAACGATGCCGGGCTGGGTTATCCGCCGGGGTACTGGTTTCCGGTCGTGGAGTCGACGATGCATATGCACGACACGGTCGTTCCGGCACCGTGGACGACAGAGCACATGCCGTTGCCGTCGTCAGGCAATGACGGCAACGTTGCGATTGACCTCGATACTGCAATTGAACTTTTCGACCGCAAGGGCATGCCGCCAGGCTACGTGATCAATATGCCGCGCGGTAGCAGTGGCGTGTGGTCGGCATCGGTCATTCCGGACAAAGTGCAGCAAAGCCGAACCATGCATCTCGATCAGTACAGTGGCGAGCTGTTATACGACGCGCGCTATTCGGATATGGGCGCGGCGGCGCGTATGATCGAGTGGGGCATCAGCGTGCACACCGGGCAGCAGTTCGGCCGACTCAATCAGTGGCTGATGTTGTTGACCTGTGTCGCGATACTGTTGATGTCGGTGGCCGCCATGATCATGTGGTGGCAACGCCGACCGGAAGGACGCCTTGGCGCGCCCAGCCACGTTAGCGGCTATCGTATTCCGCGCGGCGTACTGGTGATCCCCGTGGTCGTTGGAATCATCTTCCCGTTGGTTGGTCTATCTCTGCTGGCAGTACTCGCTATCGAGGCATTGTTGCCGGCACCGCTGCGGGCGCGGTTCAATTAGCCGGCGGGATGGCCTGGAGGTGCCCGGTATCGTGACTTTGAGTGGCGGTCGGGCGCCGCCTTGTTCTGGCGCTGGCGACAGGCTTGTTTTCCATTAAGGCCGGTCATTAGGCCAGTACGGCCGGGCCATTTGCGGCCTGTTCATTGCGGGCACTATGATGCATGCCCGGCTGGATCTACAAGGGTTCGCTATGGAGCAACGGCAAAAGACGGTTGGATGGACGCATGTTGCAGTCTGGCATGCAGTGATGTGGTTACTGGGCGGTGTATCGCTGCCCGGTTTGGTCGCGACAGCTGCAGAAGCACAGGAAGCGGCTGCCGATAGCCGAACGCACATGCCGGAAGCGCTGCGCGAGTCGATAAAAAAGGTGGTGCTGGTGGCCGGCGAGAGCCCGGCCGATGAAGCGATCGGCGGTACCTACGATAAGGCAACGCTGGGAATGGCCGGAGGGATGAGCAAGGGTTCCCAGCTGGGCCGTATCTCCAAGGAAATTGGTGGCGTGCCCATCAATATTCCCATACCAATACTTACTATTCCCGGCGCTATTTTTGGCGGACTGTCCGGTGCAGTGAAGCGTGAAATCCAGGAGTTCCGTGACGACCTGACCGAGGAGCTCGCCAACGCGGAGAACCAGCCGCTGACAGACGACGGACTGGCGTTGGACGTGTTCTGGCGGCTCCGGCAATTGCCGCATCTGGAATCAAAACTGTTCGCTCCGGCGGTAGAGATCCCCGAAGACACGGATGCCGTACTCTACGTCAGCTTTCATGAAGTGGGCATCGACGTGCAGGGCAAGGAAGCCATTATTTCCACAGCAGCCGAAGTTACGTTGCGACGATACAGCGACGGCGAGAAGCTGTACGAGACGCTGATTCGCTATCAAGACCGCGATACCTTGCGCAACTGGACAGCAAACAATAATGCGTTGTGGCAGAACTACGCGAACTATGCGCGTTATTACCTTGGCCGCGAGGCCGCGGCTGAAGTGTTCAACCGGGTGGAGCTGAGTCACGAGCTGCAGCCGGTAGCGACGGCAACGGCCGTCCCGCACCGCAAGAACCCGCTGGAGTATGTCAGCAAGACCGCTACACCAACGCTGGCTTGGGCAATGCACTTGACGGGCGGTGATCCCTACGGCAGTTGGGTAGACGAGATCAACGAGGAAAACACTTACTACGATATTGCGATCTTTGACGCGCAACGCCTCGTTTATGAAGAAGAGCAATTGCCGGATCCGCAGCATACGGTGGGTTACGGTCTTGAGCCATGCAAGACCTACCGTTGGTCGGTACGCCCGTCGTACCGGATTGACGGGCAGGTTCGGTTTGGCGAGTGGATGCGGTTTGCGGCTGATGCGCCGCCGGAGCCGGAGGAGGAGGCGACACGCGTGCGTGGCCTTGCGGCTACGCCGCCTTTGACCTACAGCAAAGAGTTGATTGGACGACAGGCATCCGCGGCACCGGCCTATACACAGGACTTTGCGTCGCTGACGATCGAGTGCGGCCGTCGTTAGACGGCCACACTGAGTTTGTTCTGAACCCGCAGGCAGGCTGTACCTGCCTGCGGCTCATGCGTTTCGTTCATGCAGCCGATACACAAACGACTGACTGTCAGGCCGCTGCCGCGAGCGCCTGATCCAGATCGGCAAGGATGTCGTCTATATGCTCGATACCGACGCACAGCCGGATCATGTCTGGCGTAACACCGGCGTTCTTCAGCTCTTCGTCCGACAACTGACGGTGCGTGGTGGATGCCGGGTGTGCCGCAAGTGATTTCACGTCACCGATATTTACGCAACGCACAAACATCTGCAGTGCGTCATAGAACTTGACGCCGGCATCAAAGCCGCCCTTGATACCAAAGGTCAGCAATGCCGATGGCTTGCCATTGGTGTATTTCTGCGCGAGGTCGAAGTACGGCGAATCCTCGAGCCCGGCGTAGCTGACCCAGTCGACTTTGGGGTGTTGCTTCAGGTGCTTCGCGACCGCAAGTGCGTTGTCGCAATGCCGTTCCATACGCAACGGCAACGTGGCCAGGCCTTGCAGGATAAGAAACGCGTTCATTGCGCTCATGGCCGAGCCGCTGTTGCGCAGTGGCACCGTCCGGGCGCGACCGATGTACGCGGCTGCTCCGAGCGCCTCTGTATAAACCACACCGTGATAGGACTCTTCCGGCTCGGTCAGCATGTGGAATTTCTTCGGATGATCAGCCCACGGAAACTGACCGGCATCCACGATGACACCGCCGAGAGAGTTGCCGTGTCCACCCATGTATTTGGTCAGTGCTTCGACAACGATATCGGCGCCCCACTTGATGGGTTTGATCAGTGCCGGCGAGGCGACCGTGTTATCGACAATCAGTGGTACGCCACGCTCATGCGCCATCTTGGCCAGGGCTTCGATATCAACGATATTGCCCGCCGGGTTACCAATCGACTCGCAGAAAATGGCGGTTGTGTTGTCGTCGATCAGCTTGCTCATGGCCGCCGCTGAGTCGTCGGCCGCAAAGCGTACTTCGATCCCGAGTTTTGGCAGCATGTGTTTGAACAGCGTGTAAGTGCCGCCGTACAGCATCGGCACGGAAACGATATTGTTACCACTTTCCGCGATGTTCAGAATGGCGTAGTTGACGGCCGCGCTGCCCGCACTGAGGCACAGTCCTGCGATTCCACCTTCAAGCTCGGCGCAACGCTTCTCAAGGACATCCACCGTCGGGTTCATGATGCGCGAGTAGATATTGCCTTCAACCGCGAGGTTGAACAGATCGGCACCGTGTTGTGCGCTTTCAAATTCGTAAGCAACGGTCTGGTAGACCGGCACCGCCAGCGATTTCGTTGTCGGGTCCGATTTGAAACCGGCGTGTATGGCTAGAGTCTGGTCTTTCATGGTTGATCCTATTGAGACGATTGAAGTGTCAGGATTGTCGCAGGAAATCTAGCGGTGCTTCCGGGTTCACACCCGCCATGAACTGTTTCTTGCGATCAAGATTGGTGAGCTGGTAGACGAGACCAAGCCAGTTATTAACGATGGCTTTGGCAGTATCGCCCCAAGTGTTATCCACGGCCTGCTCCAGTGCGGCTTCCAGAGCATCGGAAAAGGCATTGCGTTCAAGTTGCGCGGCGTCGATCAGTTGCAGCGCTTCGGGCGAAAAATAGTTTTCAGGGAAGGGGGGCATCGCGCTCAGTTCGCCGGATTGAAAACGGCGTACTTCGCGCTTGTATTCTTTCAACAAGCTGTTGCGATCGTATTCGGGGTGACCCTGAAAATACACGACGCGAGCCTGGTCCGGGCTGACTGCCATATGAACACCGCCATCCGTACTTTCAGCCAGTATGCGCAGGCCCGCCGCTTCAAGTTGGGTGCGGGAAATATCGTTGTAACGCGAATGCGGTGCATCGAAACGGGTATTCACCTCCCGTACCAGCGGGTGGTCGGCCGCGTGCACCTGGTGACTGTAAACGCCCCAGCGCTTCCCGGGCATCGGCTGACGATCAATATCGTGGTGGAACTTCAGCAGCGCGTGGGTTGCGAGGCAGGAGCAAAGAATGGATGCGACGTTCTTGTCAGCCCAGCGGACGATGTCCATCAGCGGGTCCCAGAACGGCTCTGTATCCAGTGCCGGGGTTGCGACGTTTGCACCGGTAATGATCAGGGCGTCGAGCCCCTGCTCTTGCAGGTCAGTGTAGCGACTGTAGTGTTGCTCAATGTAATCGCGGGTGGCAGCGCTGCGGTTCAGCTCAGGCAGCGAAAACGGGTAGACAAAAAACTGCGCAATCCGGTTGCTGCTGCCGATCAGACGTATGAACTGCCGCTCAGTCGCCTGCAATGCGGCGTCCGGCATCATGTTCAGCAGCCCTATGTGCAGTTCGCGGATGTCCTGGCGTTCAGCCCGTTCTTTGGAAAGCAAGTCATGGCCTTGTTCGCCAAGTTGGGCGAAGGTCGGCAACGTTGAATGGGCAACAAGTGGCACAGCGGGCATCAACCAGGTATTGAAGGGAACCGGAACTTTGCCAAAAGCACCGGCGGATGAAAAGCAATGCTTTGGCACGCCGGTATTCGGGAAAATTCTTTCCGGAATCCAATGACATGCCGCGTGGAGCCAATGCCACTTTGGCCCTAGCCGGGTGCTGCGGCGCGGCTTTTCCTTGCCCGTGGGCGGCCAGCGGCGACGTGCCTTTTGCCGGGCACGGCCGCTTGGTTCGAGGGTAGCAGCGCGGGCCACCCGCCCAGACTGCGCTGCAAACTGGTCTCATTGATACCCGCTAACTGGACCTATGCAGTCCCGGGCTGCCTGCGTAATGTCTCCGCAACCAAAGGGGAGATTATGAGCAGGATAGCGATCGCCGGGCTGCAACTGGAAGGCCCGAATGGCGACAATCTCGCGCACATGGAGGCTGAGATCGATTCCGCCATGCGCCGTTTTCCGTGGCTGGACATGCTGGTCGCGTCCGAGCTGAACGCCTGCGGTACCGATGTCCGCAACGCCGAGCCGATGCCGGGACCGCGCGAGCAGCGGTTCTGCGGGATCGCCCGGCGCCACGGCATCTGGCTGGTACCGGGTTCCATGTTCGAGGCGGCCGATGGCGTGGTTTACAACACGGTGCCGGTCATTTCGCCGCAGGGCGAGATCGTCGCCCGCTACCGCAAGATGTTCCCGTGGCTGCCCTACGAAGCGGACACAACTCCGGGCGATACCCCCGTGGTTTTCGATGTGCCGGGCGTCGGTTGCTTCGGAATTTCCAATTGCTACGACATCTGGTTCCCGGAGACTGCACGGGCGTTATCCAGCCTCGGCGCGGAAGTCATCCTGCACCCAAGTCTCACCAGCACGATAGACCGCCAGGCAGAGCACAACATCATTTGTGCGACAGCCGCGATGCACCAGTGCTACGTATTCGACGTCAACCTCGGACCGAGCGTGGGCTGCGGTCAGTCGATGATGGCGGGCCCGGGCGGTGAAGTGTTGTACAGCGCCGGCCGCGGCCGCGAAGTCATTCCGCTGCGGCTCGATCTCGACTACGTCAGGGATGTACGCAAGAACGGCTGGAACGGCCTGAGCCAGAACCTCAAGGCATTTCGCGACAGCAAGGTGCCATTTGCCAGCTACAACAATGGTGCCGCAACCGACTACCTGAATTCGCTGGGTCCGCTGGAAATGCCGACCCGACCGACTCAATCCAATACCGACTTTCCGCAAAGGGACAATTGACATGTCAACGAATCTTGTATTTCGCAGAACGCCGCTGGCGCTGGCTATCGGCTCCATTGTCGCCGGAGCCGCCGCCCCGAGTATGGCGCAGGACTCGGAAGTTCGCCTCGAGGAAATCATCGTAACCGCGACTCGCCGCGCCTCGTCGGTACAGGACGTGCCGTACAACATCTCCGCCTTCAGTGGCGATGCGATGGAGGCCGCGCTGATCACTGATCAGGTCGACCTGATGCGTGCCATGCCGGGTGTGGCGGTTGTTGACCGCGGCTACCGCAATTCGGGCGTGATCAACGGCATCATGATTCGTGGTGTCAACGTTGATGGCGCAGCGTTGGGCGACTATTCCTTGTCGGCAGTCCCGACGGTCTCGACCTACGTCAACGACACACCGCTGTATGCCAACTTTGTGTTGCGCGACCTCGAGCGCGTCGAAGTTTTGCGCGGACCGCAAGGTACCTTGTACGGCTCCGGTTCGCTTGGCGGCACGGTTCGTTACATTACCCGCGATCCGAAGTTCAGCGAGTACTCCGGTCAGGTCAATGTGGTAGGCAGCAATGTGAAAGGCTCTGATGGCAACGGCTGGAGTGCGGACGCCATTGGCAACTTCGGCTTCAGCGATGTTGCCGCATTGCGTATCAATATCGGTCACATGGATTACCCGGGTCTTACCGACTACGTTAATGTCTACGAACTCGATGCAAACGGCATTCCGGTCGCGCCAAACGGTGTGCTTGATCCCGCTGCCAGTTACCGGAATGTGGAAGATGCGGATACCGTTGATATCGACTACGGACGGGTATCGTTTCTGTTTGAACCGAATGACCGCTTCAAGTTACGTGCGGCATTGCAGGCGCAAAGCGACGAGATCGGCGGCCGTCGGCAGGAAACCGTTGGCGTTGACGGCTACGGCAGAACCTACCAAAGTTACGAGAACGGCTCGATCCAGTTGGAACCTTCGTCACGCGATGTGACGCTGGGCTCTTTGGAAATGGAGTTCGACCTGGGCTTTGCCACCCTGACCTCAAGTACCTCGGCGTACGATCATGACGGTGAAAGCGTCAGTGAGAACACCGGCTTTTACGCGCAGGCCGGTTTTCTCGCCTTCTATTACAACTACCCGCGACCGATGGCGTCTGCGGTCAGAACCTACGGCGACCGGGCGATCGTGCAGGAATTCCGTCTGGTTTCGACCACGGACGATCCGTTCCAGTACGTGGTTGGTGCGTTCTACCAGGATCAGGATCTGGACTCGACCCAGCAAAGTTTCGTGCGCGGTTTCAAGACCTGGTGGGACGCTTTCCTGCCCGGCCTGGAAGCCGTGGTAACGGGCGATATGGATTTCGACTACCAGCGCGGCGAGACTTATGAAGATATGTCGGTATTCGGCGAATTGTCGTATAACTTTACCGATGAGTTCCAGGCGACCGTTGGCTTCCGCTATTTTGACAACGATTTCACCAACACGACCTATGTAGATCTGCCGTTGTATGCGGGATTGTTTGTCCCGGAAACCAGCAACTTCGAAGTGAAGGATGATGATGTCCTGTTCAAGCTGAATGCATCCTGGGACGCCACCGAGAACTCGACCATTTACGGTACGGTTTCAGAAGGCTACCGCCGTGGCGGTGCGAACGCCGTACCGACCTCCGGCACGTTTGCGGAAGACCCGGGCTGGCTGCGCTACGACTCGGATTCGGTCATCAACTACGAGTTGGGCATAAAGAGCACCTTCGAGCGCACCCGCTTGTCCGCCGCTGTGTTCTATGTCGACTGGGACGACCCACAAGTCAACACGGCAACAACGAACTGGGGCTTCTTCTCCGTCCAGAACGGCGAGTCGGCCAGCAGCAGTGGTCTCGAGCTGGAACTGGACGGCGTGGTCAATGACTACTTCGAATACCGGCTCGGCTACGCCTATGTAAACGCAGAACTCGATGAGCCGTTGTTTGCACCGGATAACCCGACAGTGCCGCGTGCGCTGGCCGGGGCACAGCTGCCGGGCACACCGGAACATGCGTTGAACGCAACCGGTATCTTTACCAAAGACTTGTCTGCAGACAGGCAGTGGATCACCCGCGTGCACGCTTACTACCAGTCGGAAACCCGTAACGCGATCAATGACACGCCGACGTTCAATGTGGAACTCGACGCATTCACGCTGGTGGATATTTCGACCACCCTGATGTTGTCGAACTGGGATGCTACGCTGTTCATTCGCAATGTGGGCAATGAACGAGGTGTCACCGGTTTGTTCACCGAGGCATACATGGGAACGGCGCCTGCCAGCGGCTATTTCGGCAATGGCAGCAAGCAGTTCCTGTCGCAACCCCGTACGATAGGGGTGTCGGTGAACTACCGCTTCTGATGTGAAGGCAAACAGCGAGCGGCAACAACGTTACAGATCTGCACTGCGGGAGATTCGCAAGCTGCTGAGTCTGCGCCGGGCAGACGATGCAGCGGCCGCGAGTGAGGCGCTGGCGCAGTCGTTCAGCGACGCCATTGAACCCTTGTTGCTGTTGGGCAAAGCCAGGCAGCAACAAGGACGATTCGATGACATGCTGGCCCTTGCGCGGGATGTTCTTGCGCGTGATGGCGCTCATTCTGGCGCACGATTGCAGTTTGCTGAGGCCTGCATTTTTTGCGGCAGGCACGGCGAAGCTTATTCGCAACTTTCGGCGCTTGAGAAAGACGCGGCCGACGATCCCGTCTTGCTGCAGCACGTTGCCGGGTTTTTTGCGCATTCAGGCAAACACGACGATGCTCATCGCTGTTATTCACGGGCCGTGGAACTGGCACCAGACGATCCGGCGACTCTGTACAACCTTGCCTCGTCCTGCATTGCAACAGGCGAGTTGGACAAAGCGGAGCAATTGTTCACGCGGGTAATTCAATTGAACCCTGCTGATCACGACGCCTGGCAGAATCGCTCGACTTTGCGCAAACAAACCAAAGACGACAATCACGTTGCAGCGATTGAAGCTCGCCTGACAAGCATTCCGGCCAACGACCCGGGTATTGTTCCGCTGAACTACGCGCTAGCCAAAGAGCTCGAAGACCTCGGCGAGTATGCGGCCAGTTTCACTGCGCTCAGTCGCGGTGCGGCGGCCCGGCGGCAACGCATGGCCTACGACGTTCGCCATGACGTGGCCGCAATGGACAAGATTCGCACGTTATTCGACAGCCACTATGCGGCGAAACCGCGTTCAACAGCGCTACGGACCGGGCCGATATTCGTTATGGGCTTGCCACGCAGCGGCACAACGCTGGTCGACAGAATCATCAGCAGCCACAGCCAGGTTGAAAGTATGGGTGAGATCAACGATTTCGCTCTGACCCTGACCCGTCTTGGCAAAGCGGCCGACAAGGCGGCTCTTCTGCGGGCGTCAGTTGACATCGATCCCGAGCAACTGGGCCGGGCTTATCTTGAGAGTGTCGCCAACTACGGTCGTAGCGGCTCGTATTTTATCGACAAGACACCGGCCAATTTCCTGTATCTCGGGCTCATCGCGCGTTCCTTGCCGGACGTGCCGGTATTGCACGTCCACCGTCACCCGGTGGACAGTTGCCTGGCGATGTACCGGACCTTGTTTCGCATGGGTTACCCGTTTTCTTACGATCTTGCCGATCTCGCGGACTACTACATCGCCTACGACCGTCTCATGCGACATTGGCACAGTGTCTTTCCGGGTGCCGTACTGGACGTGTCCTACGAAGAGCTGGTTGACCAGCAAGAAGTAGTGACACACCGAATGCTTGATCACTGCAACCTGACTTTCGAACCCGCGTGTTTGCAGTTTGAGAAGAATCGCTCGCCGGTGGCGACCGCCAGCGCGGCACAGGTGCGGCAGCCGATTTACCGCGATGCGCTGGCTCGCTGGCGCCGATATGAGCAGCAACTTGCGCCCTTGACGCGCAGACTGCAGGACGCCGGCATTGCGATCTAGTTTCTGTTCGTTCTTGTTGCTGTTCGCGGCGAACGCCGCGGCGGATGTCCTGCTGGTGCAGGACTTCGAAGGCGACAGCATTCCTGGCTGGCGCGATTCCGGCAGTGGCACGTTGCAGCTGACAAGCTACGCTGGCAACACTTCGTTGCGGCTGACGAAAAAAAAAGCCGTTACTCTCAGTCTGTCAACAGCAGGCTTCAGCAACGTGGCGGTGAGCGTCCAGCTCGCCGCCGACAGTCTCGAGAGATCAG
Source organism: Woeseia oceani (assembly GCF_001677435.1). Lineage (GTDB taxonomy): Bacteria > Pseudomonadota > Gammaproteobacteria > Steroidobacterales > Woeseiaceae > Woeseia > Woeseia oceani. Next base: position 3,024,951 of record NZ_CP016268.1, on the reverse strand, counting down.
ACCGCTGCTTTGCTGAAGTGTCGGTCGATGGCGGTGATCAGTGGAGCAGTGTGCTGGAGATCGGGCCAGATCAGGCGGATGGAGTAACGCTCTATTCGGGCTCACATTCCGGTGACGACCTTTCAGACAACGACGCCCTGCAACTCCGATTCCGGGCCGCCGGTAAAGACAACCAAGACTATTGCTGGGCGGACAATGTCCGAATTTCAGGCTCTCGTGCGTCGGTCGGTACAGCGCGGTTGAGCAGGGCGTTTCTGTTTGGGGAGCAGCCGTTGCAGCGGCCGCTGCCAATGGCGCAGTTCGCGCCGTCGCCACACAGCGTCGCCGCCGCACAGTCGGGTAATGGCCGGCTGGAACTAGACCCTGCCAGCGCGGCTGGTTTTGAGGTTCTGCAGGATCGATTCAACTACCTGGGCAATAACGGAACCGCACGCGCAACATTTCCTGCGGCCATTCTCGACTGGACCCAGGTGGACGGTTTCGTTATTCCACAGGATCAGTCGGTACAGCGTCTCGATCACCCGGCATGGGATATCGCCTTTCAGACCGGGCGGGTCTGGCACTCGTCGTCTTCATCTTTGGAGCTTCAGTACTCCCTGCCATTTGCGCTCGTGGAGCGTGATGCAAACTGCACTCACAATGGCGTACTGACCTGGGCGGTCGATGCGAAAGGGCAGGCATCGCGTGTTGCCTACCAGATTGCCAGCGAGACCTGTGCGTATTTCAAGTTTGATATGTGGGGCACATTGCAAGCCCGAATGACGTTTGACAGCGAGCGCAGCCGACCCGCAATCGTTGCCGCGTTCCATGTAAACCAGCAACGTCGAATGCCGGTGCGGGAAATAGCGGCACTGACGGAACTCAAGGCGGGCATTGATCCTGCGCAGTTCGGCGCTGTTGCCACTATGGAGCCGCGTGACAGCACGGTATACGGGCTGGTTGTGGACGGCCAGCATTATCGCAGTGCGTGCCGGACCCGGTACGGCGATTATCCCTACTGCGATGAACTGCTGCTGCCTTCATTCTCAACCGCGAAATCCATCGTTGCCGGGCTGGCATTAATGCGCCTGGAAGTCATTGCAGCAGGCGCGGCACAGACCCGTGTGGCGACACTGCTGCCCGAATGTGCACAAGCGGGCTGGCAGGACATCACCATCGAGGATGCCCTTGATCTGGCGACGGGGCGCTACCTTGATACGGCACTGGAGGTTGACGAGGCATTGCCCGCGCATGTCGCGTTCCTCTATGCGCCAACGCATCGTGAAAAAATTGACTTCGCCTGCAGCTACTTTCCGCGCAAGGCGGAGCCGGGAAAGGTCTGGGCCTATCACAGCTCGGATACTTACGTGGCAGGTGCTGCGATGCGTGCGCTGCTCGAACGCAACGCACAAAGCCGCGTGGACATCTACCGGCAACTGCTGGTTGAGCCAATGTGGGATACGCTGGCACTGAGTGCCGCCATTCGTTCAAGCCGCACGACGGACGATGACTACGCACAGCCATTGTTTGGCTGGGGTTTGTCATACCAGTCCGACGACATCGCGCGTATCGGGGTTTGGCTGCAGGCAGGCGCTCCATTGCCCGACGGAATTTCGCTCGATCCGGCAATGCTCAATGCAGCCCTGCAACGCAACCCGGACGACCGAGGCCTGCAAGCAGGCAGTGCTGCTACCCGCTATAACAATGGTTTCTGGGGACTCGATATCGCGGCATTCATTGGCTGCGAAAAGCCTGTGTGGGTTCCTTTCATGTCGGGTCACGGCGGCATTTCCGTCGTGCTGTTTCCGAACAATACCGTCTACTACCACTTTGCGGATGGCTACGTTTACCGTTGGCGCGAAGCGGCCATTGAGTCCAACAAAATAAGGAACATGTGCCTGTGAATGACACCCTGAGTTCGACCGGCCGAATGCGAGTCAGCCCCGACGGCGCGGCGGCACGTATCTTTTTGTCCTTTCTGGCGACGGCGGGTTTGTTCTACGCCAACATCATGCCCGCGATAGTGGATGGCCTGATCGGTGGTCTTGGCTTTACGCCGCGCGAGGCGGGTTTCGTCGGTTCGGCGAATGTTTACGGCGCTGCCTGCGGCGCATTGATCGTCGTCTTTCTGATCAGGCGCATACACTGGCGACCAACCGCCTACGGGCTGCTGGCCGGACTGATCTCGATGGACCTGTTGTCGATGCTGGTCGCGGTTCCCGAGATCATGATCCCGACGCGATTTCTGCACGGCATGATCGGCGGTGCGCTGGTGGGCATCGCCTTTGCTGTCATCGCCCGCGCGAGCAAACCGGACCGGACCTTTGGTGTGCTGTTGGTTGTACAGTTCGGACTGGGCGGCCTCGGCAATCTGTACCTGCCGCGCCTCGTGCCCGTGTTCGGTACTGATGCTTTGTTTCTCGCCCTGATCGCGTTCAGCCTGGTCACCCTCGCGATGCTGCCGTTTCTCGCGGAGTATCGACCGCGAGCTGCCAACGCGGCGTCGACGATCGATGGCAAGGGCATCGCTGTCGTTCCGCTGGCGTTGACCTTGCTGGCGATCTTCCTGTTTCAGGCCGCGAACATGGGTTTGTTTGCCTTCATTATCGGTCTCGCCCGACAGGCAACGCTGGAGCTTGGTTTCATCACGTGGACACTGGCGTTGTCCGGCTGGATAGGTATCGTCGGTGCGCTGATGGTTGTCGGCTTGCATACCCGCCTTGGACGAACCGGGCCGCTGGCCATCGCGCTCGTCGTGACCGTTATCGGCTTTTGGGCGTTGCATTTCAGTGCTGATGAAACCGTGTTTCTGATTGCGAATGGCGCGATGGGCATTACCTGGGCATTCGTGATCCCCTATCTGCTCGGGCTCGCTGCAGAGTTTGACCTGACCGGGCAAATGGCGGCCCTGGGCGGCTTTGCATCGAAGATGGGCTTGGCCAGCGGGCCGTTGGTCGCCGGCATGTTGTTGGGGCCGGGTGAGAACTACGGATTGTTGATCAATGTCGGCATCGCGGTCCTGCTTGCGAGTATGGTCGCGGGCGTCATGCCGGCGCTGCGGCAGGACAGGTTGGCGCGCAATGGCGGGTGAGCAGGCACCCTTTATTTATTCCAGTGCCTGGTAAACGAGCGTTTTGAAACGCAGGTTGATCGTCGAATCGATAGGCCGGCCCTGTGACATGAAGACGTACAGCATCTGCTCGCCCGGATCGATGGCGTAGGAGGTATAGAACGCGCCGCCCCATGAGTAGGCGCCGTTTGTGCCCAGCTCTCCCAGTGCGCCGACGTCCGCAACGACATCAAAGGCGATGCTTTGGTCGGCAATACCGTCGCCATTCTTGTCGAGCCTTGGCGCGCGCATCAGCTCTACGGACTTTCTGCTGAGGACACGAACCCCGTCGAGCTCTCCCTCATTCAGCAACATCTGTAAAAAGCGCCCATAGTCGCGCGCCGTGGATGACAGGCCCGCGCCGCCCGAGTAATAACGGCGTGCACCATTGATCGGGTAGTTGGCGTCATCGATAGGAAGGTCGCTGGCTATCTCACTGGCTTCGAGCAAGCCGCGTTCCGGGTCGTTCGCGTAAATGCTGGCGAGCCGCCCGGCTTTATCGTCGGGCAAATAGAAGTGGGTGTCCGGCATTGCCAGCGGGCCGGTAATGTATTCGGCAAAGAACTCATTGAGCGACTGACCGGAAATGACTTCGATCAAATAACCGAGCACATCGGTGCTCAGGCCGTAGTTGAAGCGACTGCCCGGTTCGAACAGCAGGGGCTGTTGCGCGAGCAACGCCATCTGCTCGGCGAGTTCAAGGTCTCTGCCGGTTACACCATCGATAATGCCGGCATCCAGATAGCGTTGTTGCAATGGCCCGGGTATGAATGGGTACGCCAGGCCGGACGAATGCGTCAGCAAATCGATAATCCGGATTGGCGATTGCGCGGCCGCGGTAGCGGCAATCATCCCGTCTGCTGTGTACTCGCTGATCACCTGCATGTCGCGGAACTCAGGGAGGTAGTCACCGATCGGGTCATTGAGTCTGAAGTGGCCGTGTTCGTAAAGAATCATCACGCCAGCCGTCGTGACCGCCTTGGTCATCGACGCGATACGAAAAATGGAGTTGGTTGTCATCGGTGTGCGGGTCCGGATATCCGCGTTACCGAAAGCCTTGTGATAAACAATCTCGCCGTTTCTGGCAATCAGTGCGACGGCGCCGGGGATCTTGCCGGCGGATATTTCCCGGTTGATGGCAGTATCGATGCGTTCCAGACGTTGCGGAAGGACGCCACGTGCAGTGTTGGTTGTTTCCGCCAGCGCACAGGCTGTGAGCAGTAGCAATATTGGCAGCAGGCGGAACGTCGCATTCATTGGTAACCCTTTGATTCAGAGGAGTCGGACCATAGTAGCGGTCAGATTCGGCCGGTCAATGCGCAGATTGTTGGGCGTCGTTCCGTGTGTCGACTGCGGGGCCCCTGTGAGCTTATCGGTCCCGCCGGGCGACACGTAAGGCAGGCTGACCGTGTAATTCGGGCTTTTTCAGCCTAAATTGCCGCAATTTTCCGGTGTTTGCGGCGCTGGCAAGGTATGATCCCGCTCCCGGTCAGGACCCTGCCCGGACAGCCGCCCCGTCAGGACCCCCGATGTCAGAAGCCAATCAAACCCCCGTCACGTTTCGTGACCTGAAACTGCCTGCTGCGATCCAGGCCGCCCTCGACGATGTGGGCTATGAAATGCCATCGCCCATTCAGGCGGAAGCCATTCCGCACTTGCTGGCCGGGCTCGACCTGCTGGGTCACGCGCCAACCGGAACGGGTAAAACTGCCGCGTTCGCACTGCCGCTGTTGTCGCGCATCGATCCGAACAGCAACAGCGTGCAAATACTGACCCTGACGCCAACCCGTGAGCTGGCTATCCAGGTGTCGGAAGCCTTCCAACGTTACGCGGCGCACATGGGCGGTTTTCGCGTCCTGCCCATCTACGGTGGGCAGGAATACAGCGGGCAGCTCCGCCAGCTCAAGCGCGGTGTCACCGTAGTTGTCGGTACGCCGGGCCGGGTCATGGATCACATGCGCAAAGGCACGTTGAAACTCGACAAGCTGCAGGCGCTGGTGCTCGATGAGGCGGATGAAATGCTGCGTATGGGTTTCATTGATGATGTGGAGTGGATCCTCGAACAGACGCCGACGGAACGGCAAATGGCATTGTTTTCCGCGACGATGCCGCGCGAAGTGGAACGCATCGCACGACGCCATTTGCGGAACCCGCAGGAAGTGTCAATCAAGCAACGCACGGCCACGGCGGAAACAATACGCCAGCGGTACTGGATGGTCGGCGGTTTGCACAAGCTCGATGCGTTGACCCGCATTCTCGAAGTGGAGCCGTTCGACGCCATTCTTATGTTTGTGCGCACCAAGACCGCGACCAGCGAACTGGCCGAGCGGCTGGAAGCGCGTGGCTATGCCGCCGCGGCGATGAACGGTGACATGGCTCAAAACCAACGCGAACAGATGGTCGAACGTCTCAAAAAGGGCAGTCTGGACATACTCGTCGCCACCGACGTTGCCGCACGTGGTCTTGACGTTGATCGCATCAGTCACGTGATCAACTACGACATTCCTTACGATACCGAAGCCTATATTCACCGGATTGGGCGCACCGGCCGTGCCGGTCGGCAGGGCGATGCGATCCTGTTCGTTGCGCCGCGTGAACGGCGCATGTTGTATGCGATCGAGAAAGCGACACGGCAAAAAATCGAGCGGCTGGATCTGCCGACGACCGAGACCGTTAACAACAAACGCATTGCCGATTTCAAACAAAAGATCAGCGACACGCTGGCAACCGGTGAACTGGGCTTCATGCAGGGGCTGATAGAGCAATACCAGCAGGAGCACGATGTGCCCGCCCGCGACATTGCGGCCGCACTGGCGCAGATCTCGCTCGGTGATCGTCCTTTGCTCATGAAGCCGGAGACCGACCGGCCGGCAACGCGTGCACACGATCCGGACAAGCGCAGCAGCCGGGACAAGTCGAAACGCAGCAAGCCACGTGGACCGCTGGGCAAGGACCGGGAGCTGTTTCGTATCGAAGTCGGCTATGTGCACGGCGTCAAGCCGGGCAATATCGTTGGCGCCATTGCCAATGAGGCAGGGCTTGACGGCGACAATATCGGCCAGATCGAAATACACGACGAGCACAGTATCCTGGATCTGCCGGTCGGTATGCCCGCCGACATCTTTAACGACCTGAAGAAAGCGCGGGTGTGCGGCCAGGCCATACGTATTACGCGGGTCGGCGAAGCTGCCGCGAAAGCGTCTGGCAAGCCGGGCAAAGCGAGGCACTTCGACAAGAAGCCACGCAGCCACAAGCCGGATAGCAAGGGCAGCGGCCCCGACAAGAAGCGGACCAAGCCGAAGCCAGGCAGCAAGCCCGCCGGAGCGGCCGGCAGTAAGCCCGGAAAACCGGGTAAGTTTGGCAAGTCTGCCAAGCCCGGAAAATCGGGCACGTTTGCCAAGCCAGGCAAACCAGGCAAGCCCGCTAAATCCGGCAAGTCCGGCACACTGAGCAAGCCCGCCAAGCCCGCGCGTGGACGTGGACCTGCCGATCGCTAAAAATTTCGCTTACTGCCAAGCGGTTTGGCTGTCCGGGTGTATTGCCCTCTGTCTGCCACGAGTGCGCGGGCGGTTAACAAGTCTGCATAGCGACAGGTGCCTGGTGTAGGATTTGCCGATGATCATCGGCATTGGCAATCAGCAGCACGCACACTACGCAGGACCTGTCCATGCCGTGCGCCCGGTCTGGAAGACCGTACTCCTGTTGTTATTGCTGTCCTCAACCGCTTGTGACTCAGAAAAAACCGGTAACTCGGTAACGGTTGCGGTTGCGGCCAATTTTCTGACGACTGCGCAAGAACTTGTTGCGGACTTCGAAGCGTCCAGCGGGCTGCACGTACAACTTGTCAGTGCGTCCACCGGCGTGTTGCATGCGCAAATCATCAATGGCGCACCGTTCGACGTGTTGCTGGCGGCAGATCAGAACAGTCCACAGCGTCTCGAAGCGGATGGTCGCTCAGTTGCGGGTTCGCGCTTCGTCTACGCGGTGGGGGCGCTGAGTTTTTGCCGTGCAAATGGCGAGCAGCCGGTCGCCGACGGGTTGGCAGTGCTGAACAACAATTTCGCCGGCCGACTTGCCATTGCCAATCCGGCTGTCGCGCCCTATGGCCTGGCCGCCGAGCAGGTGCTCGCGACGCTGGAGTTGCCAGCCGACTTCCCGCAACGCCTGGTGAAAGGGGAGAACGTCACTCAGACTTACGCAATGGTCGCCACCGGCAGCGTCGACTACGGTCTCGTTGCTCGTGCCAGTGTATTCGGAGACGGCACGCGCGATCCGGCGAGCTGCTGGCCTGTGCCGACCCGCCTGCATGCACCGCTGCGTCAGGAAGCGGTGCTGCTGTCGCGTGCGGCCGCCAAGCCCGCTGCCGCGGCGTTCATGACATTTCTCCAGAGTTCCGCAGCGCAAGCGCTCATAGCGCGCCATGGCTACGGCGTGGAACCGTGAGCATGCCTGACCTCGGTCCATTGTGGTTGACGGTTGCGTTGGCGTCGGCCACAACCGTCTGTCTCCTGTTGCTGGGCACACCGCTGGCGTGGTGGCTGGCGACAACGCGTTCGCGCTTGCGACCCGCGATGGAAGCGATCACGGCATTGCCGCTCGTCCTGCCGCCGACGGTGCTGGGCTTTTATTTTCTGCTGCTGATGAACCCCGGATCGCCGTTGGGCCGCTTCTGGTTGCGATTGAGCGGCGACTCTCTCAGCTTTTCATTCAGCGGCTTGTTGCTGGCGTCGATCGTCTATTCGTTGCCGTTCATGGTGCAGCCTTTGCAAAGGGCGTTTGAGTCGATTGGCACCGGCCCGCTGGAGGCGGCTCAAAGTCTGCGGGCGTCGCCGCTGGATGCATTTCTGTCGGTCGTCATGCCGCTCGCACGGCGTGGTTTCCTGTCCGGTGCCATTCTTGCGTTCGCGCATACAATTGGCGAGTTCGGTGTCGTTTTGATGGTGGGTGGGAATATTCCCGGTAAAACCCGGCTGATCTCCATACAGATCTACGAACACGTGGAAACACTGAACTACGCAGACGCCCACGTACTTTCTGCCATCATGTTGCTGTTCTCTTTCTGCGTACTGCTGTTTGTCTATGCGCGCAACGGCAGAGGTGTTGCGCATGCCGCTTGAGTCGAATGCGGTATTGAGCCTCGACGTTCGCAAGTCGTATGCGGACTTTGCCCTGTCGGTCAGGACGGATATCGCGCTCGACGGCGTGACCGGCCTGTTCGGTGCAAGTGGCAGCGGCAAGAGTACCCTGCTGCGCGTCATCGCCGGCTTTGAAAAGGACGTGGCCGGTACCGCACGGATGGCTGACAAAGTCTGGCTCAACAGTGCGGCGGGCGAGTTCGTACCCGCTTACCAACGCCAGATAGGGTATGTATTTCAGGATGCCCGTCTGTTCGAGCATCTGGATGTTGCCGGCAACCTGCACTTTGCCGACCGCCGCAATCGTGGCGTTGGTCCCGGTTTTGCCGAAGTGGTTGCGGCGCTGGATCTTGAACCGCTGTTGAATCGGACAGTCACCAGACTGTCGGGTGGCGAACGCCAACGCGTGGCGCTCGGTCGCACGTTGTTAAGCCGACCGGCGTTGATGTTGCTGGACGAGCCGCTTGCGGCGCTGGATTCAGCACGCAAGCAGGAGATCCTGCCTTACCTGGAATCGCTGCGTACGCGATTCGGAATCCCGACTGTTTACGTTAGTCATGCCGTGGACGAAATTGTGCGGCTTGCTGATCGCGTTGTTGTCCTGCAAGACGGCAAGGTTGCCGCGGCAGGAGAAACAGCGGCCGTACTTGATGCCTTGCCGGTTGGCAGTGTTGGTCTGGATGCCGGTATAGCGACGGTTTTCGAGGCTCAGGTAGTCAGACACATCGCCGAGTTGCACCTTACGGAACTGGCGTTCTGTGGTCAGCCGCTGTTTGTTCCTTCCTTGTCGACGCGCCAGCCAGGCGAGCAGGTCGTGTTGCGGGTACGGGCGAGCGATGTGGCATTGGCCTTAGGCCGGCCAACAGGTTTGAGCATGCGTAATGTGTTTAAAGGAACTGTGCAGCGCGTTGCCGAACAGAGTAACGGGGCATTTGCGCTGGTGACCGTGCAGGTAGGAACCGTCAGTTTGCGGGCGGAGGTTACGCGCCATGCATTACAGGCAATGCAGTTGGTCGTTGGTATGGAACTGTTCGCGCTGCTGAAAACGGCAACCTTCGCCAGCCGACGTTGGTCGGCTGACGAAAGTCTCTAAGCGTGCATTCGGCCCGCGCAGCTAATGGGCAAGGCCGGCAGTAGCAAGCAAAGTCAGGATACCAATCTGCATTGCCAGATAGCCCTGGTCGTTTTGCCACCACTCATCCGGTGCATGGGCATCGCCACCTCGGCCGCCACGACTCATCGTCACTGCCGGCACGCCGATGGAAATTGGCAGATTGGCATCCGTGGATGATATGCGCAGTTCGGGTTCGACGTCGTAGGCTTTGGTGGCCGCCATCGCCCGTTGCACCAAAGCGGACTGCGGGTCGCCCATGGCTGCGGGACGTGTGCCAACCCGCTCGATGTCCACCGTCAGTGCATCGCCTCGTGAGCGGCCCTCGTTTTCTTCCTGCAACGCCTGTTGCACTGACGCTTGCAGCACTGCGTCGATGTCATCGAGTTTGTCTTGCTTGCCGGAACGCATGTCGACTTCCATCCAGGATTCGAATGGCACTGAGTTGATGGACGTGCCGCCGCCGATGCGACCGATGTTGTAACTGGTCTTCTCGCCGGTTTCTGTCACCGACGGTGCGTTTTCATCGAACAGCGCAATGGCGCGACCGAGTGCGTGGTGCGGATTGGCGGTTCCGAACGCGCCCCAGGAGTGGCCACCCGGACCTTTAAAGGTAACCCGGTAGCGGTGCGAACCAACGCCGCCATAAACAATGCGGTCCGTATCGCCTCCATCGACAGCAATCAGCGCATCAATTTTGCTGGCGCCGTCGCGGAACAGGTGCTTGATGCCGCGCAAGTCACCGAGACCTTCTTCACCAACATTGCCGATAAAAAGGATGTCCGCATCGGTCTCTATATCTGCATGCTGCAATGCCCGTAATACACCGAGCACGACAACCAGACCGCGCGTGTTGTCGCCTATGCCTGGGGCGTACATGCGGTCGCCGTCAAAGCGTACGGTGACGTCGGTGCCTTCCGGGAAAACTGTATCGAGATGCCCGCTGTACGCGATAACTTTGTCGCCGGTCCGGCCGGGGCGTCGCCCAATTACGTTACCTGCTTCGTCGATAGTCACATCTGTCAGGCCAGCCTCACGGAGCAACTCGGCAAAGCGATCTGCACGGCGTTGCTCTTTGAATGGCGGCGCCGGAATTTCGGTCAGCTCAATGAGGTCGGCGTGCGAGCGCGGCTCTAAGTCGATGACATGCGCCAGTGCTGCGGCGACCGCCGGGTTCGCTTGCAAAGCGTTCATTTCATCGCTGTAGCGCGACTGGATGTCGCTGGTCGCGGCGTTGCTTCCCAATGAAATGAGGATGATGGCAGCGAGCGCCGAGAAACGGCGAAGGTAACGGGTCTGAAGTGTCATTGGCAATCCTGTAGTTGAACGCAAAGGTCGTTGGACCATGGCGCCGTATGCCGTGGTAAATGGCGGAGTACAACACGCCTGAATCAGTTCTGAGCTTAAGGCAATCACCCGGTTGCCGCCAGCCACAATACTTGCAACACTGCCCGGCGTGCCAACGAAAATTTTACCCGCTTCGCAATACTGCGGAGCGCCTGAGGAGAATGCTGGTGTTGCGAACTGTATTAAGAAAAGCGTTCGTGTTGTCGATCGCAATGATCACAACGAGCGTGATGGCGGATGACCGGGACGAGTTGTTGTCGTTCATTGACGGCCGCTACGAAGAAACGGCAGATCTTGCACAGAACCTGTGGGAGCTTGCTGAGGTCGGTTATCAGGAAACCCGTAGCAGCGAATTGCTGCAGTCCGAATTGCGTGCGGCCGGCTTTACCGTAGAGGCGGGCGTTGCCGGAATTCCGACGGCGTTTCAGGCCAGTTTTGGTTCCGGCGGGCCTGTCATAGGAATTCTCGCGGAATTTGATGCACTGCCAGGCATCAACCAGGATGCTGTTCCGCAGCGCTCGCCGATACCGGGCAAGGGAGCAGGCCATGCCTGCGGACACAACCTGTTTGGTGCAGGTTCCACCGGTGCCGCCATAGCGGTGGCGCACTGGCTTGAACAAACGGGGCGGCCCGGGACCGTGCGCCTGTACGGGACACCGGCCGAAGAAGGCGGGAGTGGCAAGGTTTACATGGTACGTGCCGGACTATTCGATGATGTGGATGCCGTTGTGCACTGGCACCCCAGTGACCAGAACGCGGCCGAAGCCAGCACGACACTCGCGAATCGTTCAGCCAAGTTTCGTTTTCGCGGCGTGTCAGCGCATGCCGCCGGTGCGCCGGAAAAGGCCCGTTCAGCGTTGGACGGCGTGGAAGCGTTCAATAATATGGTCAACCTCATGCGGGAGCACGTGCCACAGCAAACCAGGATTCACTACGTCATAACGTCCGGCGGAGTTGCACCGAATGTTGTGCCGGATTTCGCCGAAGTGTTCTACTACGTGCGTCACCCGGAGGCGGAGTCGGTTCGCGAAATCTGGACGCGCCTTGAAGCAGCAGCGAAAGGCGCGGCAATGGGTACCGGCACCCAGGTCGACTGGGAAATTATTCATGGTAACCACCCGGTACTGGTTAATGACGTGCTGGCGCGCATGATGGACGAAAAATTGCGCCAGGTGGGTGGCGTGCAATACAACAGCTCGGAACAGGCCTTTGCAGAACAGATCTACACGACGTTGAACAAGCCCGGCTTGCCACTGGGCAGCGAGCAAGAGGTGCAGCCGTTTGAAAAGAGTCTCGGGTACGGATCGACCGACGTAGGCGATGTGTCGATGGTTGTGCCAACGGTTGGGCTCAATACCGCGACCTGGGTGCCGGGTACCTCTGCGCACAGTTGGCAATCAACCGCAGCAAGCGGAATGACCATCGGCTTCAAGGGGGCGCAGGTGGCGGCCAAGGCCATGTCGCTGGCGGTGATCGAGATGCTGCAGAACGAGCAATTGCTAAGAGATGCAAGAGCCGAGTTCGATGCGTGGCGCGGCGACGATTTCGTCTATGAGGCGCTGCTCGGTGACCGGCCGCCACCTCTCGACTACCGAAACTGAGTGCTGGTCGTTCGCGCAAGTGCAGAAATTGCATCGGCTGTTTCACTAAAGCCCTGTTGCGGCGATTGATCGGTGATGACAGGGTAGGTAAAAAAACAGGCCGCGTAATGCGGCCTGTTTTTTTTCTGCATGGCAGTGACCTAGATGCGATTCCAGATCGTCTTGGCTACCTCACTGGCGTTATAGTAGTTGCCACCCTTTTGCGGAATCTCGCCATTGCCCATCAATACCTCCAGCGCATGGCTGTGTGTTGTCCGCTCGCTGCGGGTGTCGATGTGCATGCCAGTGGTCGTGGTTGGCCGGACACTCTTCGTGCAGCCCAGCAAACCGCAGCTGCGCTCTACCCGGTACGCACGTTCGTAGCTGACACCGCTGTGCGGACTGTGGCTGGTACGCGCTTCGGAGACGGTGCTCCGGTCAATAACCTCGAACCAGGTGTAACCTTCCCGCAACGTGAGTTCAGCGGCACGCAGTAGTGCGTAGTCCTTGGTGCGATTCAGGTCAGAGCGTGAGTCGCTGTTGTAGACAACCCGGTAACGGTTTTCGGCGAGCTTCGTACTGTAGTGGCCTGTGTCGTCTGCATTGCCGGCCGCAACGTACGGGCCGGAACTGGCGCAGGCACCCAGTGCGAAAGTCATTAACAGCAAAGCCGATTGTGCAAGTTTGGTCAAAGTCTTCATGTGTCCTCCATTTCCGGTAACTGGGCCGGCGCTGCGACGCTGCCTGCCGGTTGCCCGGGTTTATCGTGTTGTTACCGGGAAGACGCGGGAGTCGCGGGTTTTATTCCGCTGTTACCAAGGTTTTTTTCTGAAAATCGGCTGAAGAACCAGGTTTAATAATAAAAACAATAGCTTATGAGGGTATCTAAGCTCTGTTGCCGACTGCGAATGGGGTCGAATTGCACCGCTGCAGCGCACCGGGGCCGGCAGCCAGGCCCAAACCAGGGTCTGACTGCCAGTGGCCAGATGGGGTCTCTGCCAGTTCCTCGCCGTTGTAGCGGGCTGAGTATGCGCGCTTGCTAGTGCCTCGCGCGCAGGACTCTGCCGGGTTCGTTGCCCGTGTAGCTGCCGTCTTCTATCACGGCTATGCCATTGACTATTGAGTAGTCGATCCCCTCGGAATACAGCAATGGTTCGGTAAACGTGGCCTTGTCCTGAATTTTTTCCGGATCAAAAATGACGAGGTCTGCTGCCATGCCCGGACTGATTCGGCCGCGGTCGAACAGGCGCAGTCGGTTCGCTGGCAGCGAGGTCATTTTGCGTATGCCTTCTTCCAGCGTCAGCACACCTTCGTCGCGTACGTACTTGGCAAGGACGCGCGGGAAGGTGCCGAATGCACGCGGATGGGTGGAGGATACCGAGGCAGGATTCACCGGCGAAGCATCGCTGTCGATGGACACAAACGGCGCGCGCAAAGCCTGAATCTTTTGCTCTTCGTTCATGCTCTTCGGTGACACTCTCACATCCCACAGTGAATTCGACTCCTGCAGCAAATCGAAAACCAGCTGCCAGGGGTCAACGCCGGCCATGTCAGCGGCTTCCTGCACCGACAGGCCGACATAGACTTCGTTTTTTGCCGGGACTGCTTTGGTGATCAACGCGTTGTCCCAGTTGTTGCCGATATGGCGGTACCAGTTTTCCCAGTCGCTGGTTGATTCGGTTTCCGTGCGCAGATTCGCCCGGACGGCCGGGTCCGACAACGAGGCAACAAAGGCATCCTCACCCTGTGCGTAGTGTCGCGGATGAAAAAACGAACCGAGGAAAATACCGTTGCGAATGTACGGGTAAACGTCCGCGGTAACATCGAAGCCGTTGCGCCGTGCCAGCGCGATTCGATCCAGCGCTTTTTGCATCAACGCCCAGTTTTCCTGACCGGCAGCTTTCAGGTGATAGATGTGCACGGGCAGCCGGGCTTCTTTACCAATGTTTATAGCTTCTTCCAGCGCCTCAAGTACGCGGAAACTCTCGTTGCGCATGTGCGTCAGGTAAATGCCGTTGTAACGAGCGGCAACTCTCGCGAGTTCAACCAGTTCGTGTGTACTGGCATAAGTGGCTGGCGGGTAAATGAGCGATGTTGCGAGACCAAATACACCGTCCTCCATGGCTTCGGCGACGATGGCTTTCATCTGTTCCAGTTCGTCGTCAGTGGGTGGGCGGTCTTCGTTACCGAGAACCACCAGCCGTACCTGGGCCGCGCCAATATTGTGTACCGCGTTCAGTGGGATTTTGTGCTGTTCCAGCAAGGCAAAGTACTCTTTGTACGTTCGCCACTTCACTTGGTCACCGTCGACCGTCAGTCCGGCAGGAAACGTCTCATCGTTGTGAGGTGCCTCTGTCGTCAACTCGCCGACTAACAACGTGGTGACCCCCTGATGGAGTTTGCTCAGTGCGCTGTCCGGATCTACGAGCAGTGGCAACGTACTGCCGCCCATCATGTCGATGAAGCCGGGACTGACCACGCGATCGCCGGCATCAATAGTCTGCTTCGCCGGGCGCTCTGCCAGATCACCGATTGCGACGATCTTGCCGTCGTTAATGGCAATGTCAGCCCGGTACCAGGGTGCGCCAGAGCCATCGACAATGCGGCCACCGGTGATCAGCATGTCGTATGTTTTATCAGTCGGGCGGTCAGCCTGTGTCGCGTCATCGGCACAGGCCAGCAGCAGGAAAGCAAGCGTTGCGAGCAATATAGTGTTGTTGCGAATCATCGTTGGCGCCTCGGAATGTCGCTTGTTGGTAAATGAAGCGGCGGCTCCGACTACGCATTTGATCGGACACGATTCTGTGCGTGGATACCGGGGTAGTCAGGACCCTTGCCTGGCCGATAGCAGGTGCACTACGGATAGTCGTGTTTATTGCGACAATGTTTATCCGCTAGCCGGCTGGCAAGTAACAGACGAACAAGCGAGGGATTTCCGCCAATCTATCTGCGCTGAGCAGCGCACACGACAGTCGGCGGTTGTTCCGCCTGGCGAACGGTCGGACCGGAATCAGACCATCGACTCACGGAAATTGCTGCGATTACTGGCAATTGCTGCGCGGCCAGGCGCTATGCGCTTACTGCCACCGGTCGGCAATCTTCTGTTGTTCCTGTTCTTTGTTCAGCACGTCCTGATCACCGATCAGGCGATCTATGACGGCAGTGATGGCAGCAGACTGGTTGCCGGAGGCTTGCTGGTACTCGCCGCTGTTCGCCGGACCAAAGCTAACGGCCTCGGTATGCCACTGGCCGCCGCGTCGGCAAGCGATGGCGTCGACGGTCGCCGCAGCATCGTTGATGGCGAGCTGGCGGCACCAGTCGCCGTTGATATCGGCGAAGGACAGGACGACGCGACCGGCCGAGCCGTCGTTGAAGGTAACGTCTTCTGCGCTTGCCTTGTTTTCCAGCAAATGAAATACCGCCGAGTCTTGCGGAATGGTCTGTGCGTATAGTGCAGCGTTGGCGAGCGCGTCATCAGGTGTGCCGTCAATTACGCGACTGACCAGGAAGCCGGCGGCCAGCGCAACACTGGCTGCAATGGCAACCGGTACCTGGGCGAACCGCCGCCAGCCGCGGGGAGGGAACGCGATAACGTTAGTCGTTTCGCCTGCCGGGCCGGAACCATCGGCTTGCAGCAAGTCCAGTACAGCCTGTGGCATGGGCAGTTCGTCGAGCGAGGCATACACAGCGCGGGTCGCGTCGTCGCTGCTGCGCAATGCTTCGAGGCGTTTCAACAACACCGGTTCCTGCGCCAGCCGCTCACTGAGCCTGTCGGCATCGACGGCGGAGAGTTCGCCATCAATGAACGCGGACAGTAGCTCATCATCGTTGTATTTTGTGCTTGCTTGTTCGTTCATGTTCATTCTCCGGCCTGCGCTGTTCAGCGCTCTATCCGATCAGCGAGTGCGGCGCGCGCGCGTGCCAGTCTGCTCATGATCGTGCCTATCGGTATGTCGAGTTCTGCCGCTGCCTGCTTGTATGAATAACCTTCCACGGCCACCAGCAACAACACGGCACGCTGTTCGTCCGGCATGCCGGTCATCACGGCTTGCACTTCGCGTAATGACAACTTGCCGATCTGTTCCGCTTCGCCTTCGACGACTTGCTCGTCCGCCAGGCTTGGGTCACTGCTCGCCACCCGGCGTACTTTGCGGGAGCGCACCTCGTCGATCCACAGGTTGCGACAGACACGCATCGTCCAGGGCAACAACTCCGCTTCGTCGGGCAGCCCGCGCTGCAGTACGCGTTCCACCGTCGATTGCAGTAAATCGTCGGCATCCGCCAGCGAGCCCGCAAGACTGAGCGCAAATCGGCGCAGATTCGGCAATATGGCAAGCAATTCTCGCTGCCGGTCACCGGAACTGTGTCCCTGTTGCTTGTTCATACGGATGAGCCTGTGTTTTTATTCCGGCTGTTGTACAAATTTTCGTCAATACATGGCCGGTGGAATAATCGGGTGTCTGCAAACGTCAGGAATACAGGAAACAAACGCTTAAGGATATCGACATGATCCCGAATGTACGGACTGTATTCTATACCTGCCTGTTGGCGGGCCCTTTGCTGCTTGGCGGATCGCCGGCCTCGGCGCAGGCCGGTCTTGGTCCGCTCGACCGCACGCTGGATCGTACGCTTGGCCGGCCTTTGCCGCCGATTGAACGTCGGATTCGAGACGATGTTGAAGCCGTATCGGAAGACGCTGCTGAAGTCGCGGAAGAACTGCAGGACGGTATCGCCAATGCTGCGCCGGACGCGGTACTCGACGATGCCGTGGGCACGCTGAGCGGTGCCGTTCAGGGTGTTGTTGGCACGGCCATGGGCGCATTTGCTGCAGACGTTGATCCGTTCGGCAATGTGATTGAGGCAAACGTGCTGGTCGTGCTCGTCAACGATCAGCAACTCGCGGCGGTGCAAGCGGCTGGCCTGAACATTGTACGCTCGCGTCCGTTGCACGGCCTTGGGCTTACCCTCGTGACCGTGCAGGGTAGCAAAAGCCACAACCTTGCTGACGAGGCGCTGCAGCTGCGCAGGTCCGTGCCCGGCGCGGCTGTTGATTACAATCACCTTTACCGCTTCCAGGGCCACGCTGACGAAACGCCGAAGTCGTCAAGTGCCACGGCGGATGCACTCTCGAACCATCGCGCTGCGGCCGATGACAATGAAGCGAAGCCGGCGGACGGTGCGCTGCGCATCGGCATGATTGATTCCGCTGTCGAGCCAGGGCACCGCAGTTTGCGCGATGTACACATCGTTGCGGAGGATTTTGTCACGCATGACGCCGCGCGACCGACGGGCCACGGCACTGCCGTTGCATCGATTATTGCGGGGAACAGCGCGGTGCAGACGCAGATTTTTTCTGCGTCCGTATTTTTTCAGGTGCCGCAGCACGCACCCGGTGCCAGCACAGAAAGCCTTATTGCTGCACTCGACTGGCTCGCCTCGCAGGAGGTGCACGCGATCAATATGAGTCTTGCCGGGCCGGCCAATGATTTGCTGGAAGTCGCGTTGCGCGCGCTGTCCGCGCGGGACTCGTTCGCGGTGATCGCCGCTGTAGGCAACAACGGGCCGTCGGGCGAGCCAATGTATCCGGGTGCTTACCCGTCGGTTATCGGGGTTACGGCGGTGGACCGTGAACAAAAGGTGTTTCGCTACGCGAATCGCGGAGAGCACGTTGATTTCGCGGCGCTGGGTGTCAATGTAAAAGTCGCCGGTAGCGACGGTGGCTGGCGTATAGAGTCGGGCACTTCGATGGCCTCGCCCCGTATTGCCGTGCTGGCGGCCGAGGCATTCCGGGACCGGGGCGCGACCGGCCCGCAACTGGTGCAGCTGCTGGCCGATTCGGCTACGGACCTCGGGCAGCAGGGCGTCGATCCCGTCTATGGCCACGGTCTCGTCACCCGGCTGCCCGCCGTTGTGTCGCGCGCTAAAACGAAGCCGAAAGACTAGCGTTGTAGATTGTTTCATCATAGCGGGCGCTGTCCAGGTTTGAATCACTCTCCGCATACTGCGCTTTGAGTCCAAAACGGAAATACTCGCTGAGCGGCAGGCTTGCTTCCATACCAGCACGTAAACGCTTGTCACGGCGCGCGGTTCCCAACGACTCTGTAACGTTGCGGTAGTCGCGACTCTCCAATGCCAACAGTGCCTTTAGCTGCAACCGTTGCAGCTGCCGGCCATAGCTAAACTTCAGGCGATCGCCGGAAAAATCCAGTTCGGGGTTCATTGCATCTTCGCGCTCGAGCCGGTAGCCGAATGCAATGTAGTGGCGCATGCCATCGAGCAGGAAATAGGCATCGACATCACTTGCGCTGTTGTCTGCGTTTCTGCCCTCATGATCAGCGTACGTCTTGTTTGACTGCGTGTACGCGCCTCGCAGGTACAGCTTGTTGCCGATAAGACGTGCGACGCTGGGCGAGACCTGGCTGATATCGAGAAAGCGATCGCCAGCCAGGCCAGCGGCGAAATGGCGCACGGCGAGGCCGGTATCCAGGCCCGCGATACGGTAGCGCGTTTCGGCATGCAGCTGGTGAAGCGCGGTATCGAACTCGCTGAATTCCTGATACGCGGTTTGCGAGTAGCGGTAGCCGGCGTGCACTGACAGCGAGTCACTGATTGCTACGTTGCCGTTGATACCCAGTTCCAGCAGCAGCGCGTTGTCGGCCTCGCCGGTGTTTTCGTCGAGCTCACTGATGCTGACGTTGTTGTCGTACTGGTAGCCGGCTGTAGCGTCGACCTTGAAGTCCGCTTGTCGCTGTTGGGCATTTGCCGGCAATGCCAGCACGAAACTTGCGAGCAGAACGGTAATGGTTGCTAGGTTCATTGATCTGTCCTCGGTGATGAAACGGGCCGGCGTGAACTACGCCGGCCCGTGGCGCTCTGGCGCTCAGAGGCTGCCAGTCAGGGGGAGCGAGTTGCTGATGTCACTGGCGATCTCGGTTGAGATGGCGTCGCGTACCTCGTTCGCTACATCGGCATTGACTGCGCCCGCGATATCGCTGGTGACGGTGGATTGCACAGCCGCTGCCGCCTGCTCGGCGACTGCCGCTTCCGTTGCGGCATTCGTCGCCGTGCTGACAGTCGCGACAGCATGGCCGGCGACATCGACACCGTCCGACTGCAGCATGCCGTTCGCCTGACCGACGACAGCATTGGTCAGGTCGGCGTTCCCGGCCAGCTTGTGGTCAGGGACGGCAGGTGCTGCCGGGTCTTCAACAGGCTTGCCGTTGCTTTCCCCGTCGATGGACGTGAGCACTTGGCCGGCGGCACTGGCAAGCAGGTCGGCGTCGCCGTCCAGCGGCTGATCAGGCAAGGACGGCAGGTCAGTACCGATTGCGGGCTTGCCTTCGCCGGCTGCTGCCAGCGTGAGCAATGCCTCGCCTGCAGCCGTGGTCGCGACAG
Source organism: Woeseia oceani (assembly GCF_001677435.1). GTDB lineage: Bacteria > Pseudomonadota > Gammaproteobacteria > Steroidobacterales > Woeseiaceae > Woeseia > Woeseia oceani. Next base: position 3,005,295 of record NZ_CP016268.1, on the reverse strand, counting down.
CGACACTGTCGTTGCCGTTCGGCGTAGTCACTGCATCTGCTGGCACGTCGTCACCCTCGGGTGTCGGCGCGGCAGTGATCGCGGTTGCCGCCTGCCCGACAAGGTCGGCGTTGCCGGCGAACAGCCTGTCTGCTGCCGCTGGCGGCTCCAGACCCTGCTCGGCATCGGTTTCACTCTCTGGCATCGCGCTCAGCACTGCGTTCACCGAATGCCGGGTCTCAGTGATGGCATGCACGCCGCTCCGGCTGCCAGTGCTGATTGCCATATCGGCAACCATCGCGGTTTCCTGGGTTGCCGTGTTGGTCGCGTCGTCGGCAGCAGCGGTCAGGCTCGTAGCGCCAATCAAGCTGGCGTCAGTGTTGAGCGCCTGCTCGCTACGGTCCTTGTTCGAGCCGTCGTTGTCGCTCGCACGGTGTGCTGATGCGCTGCGCGGCTCGCGGTGGTCGACACGGGTCGAAGCTGCCGATTCGGACTCAGCATCTGCATCGGCAGCCGCCGAACCACCGTCGCTTTCGGCGCGCAGGCCAGCATTGGCAGCGGCCTCATTGCGTGTTCGCGCTTCGCTACCGGTATCGCCATATGTCGCCTCCGTCGAGCTGCTCGCGCTGACTTCCGCGCGGACCGCCACATCCGCCGCAACAGCATTGCTGCCGGCAGCGAGACATAAAGCCAGCGCACTGGCCGTTATCAACGTCTTTTCAGTGATTTTCTGTTTCCAAGCCATGATTGAATCCTCCATTGGGTTGCTTGTACGGGGAGGACGAACGGCACGCCGGTTTTATTCCCGGCAGTGCGGAAAAACTGCCCGGTACACGTAATTTCGCGGTTTCGCGCTGATCCCGGCTCTCAGCCGGACGACTTGCCGGCAGGATTTCCGCAGTACCAGGAGCGGGCGGCAATCTGCAAGGCCGGGATTGGCGGGGCTGTCGACGGGGCAGCGGATTTTTTTGACAAAAACGTGTACATTGCCGCCTCCGCTGGACCTGGAGCGGCGTGACAGCACCGTCTGCTAGACTGATTGCCGCCGAGATCAGGGCCGCTCGACCCAATCAAACACAGGTTCAGAACATGCGTATCGATGCCATATCGATCGGGGACAATCCCCCGAACGACGTTAACGTCATAGTTGAAGTCCCGCTTGGCGGCCAGCCGATCAAGTACGAGATGGACAAGGATGCCGGCATGCTGGTCGTGGATCGCTTCCTCTACACGCCCATGGCCTACCCCGGAAATTACGGCTTCGTGCCGCACACGCTGTCGGACGATGGCGATCCGATTGACGTATTGATTTGCAATACCCGGGCACTGATGCCGGGTTGCCTTATTAATGTGCGCCCTATCGGTGTACTGATCATGGAAGACAATGCCGGTCAGGACGAGAAAATCCTCGCGGTGCCGTCGCCACATCTGACCCAGCGCTGGGAAGCTGTCACGAATTACTCGGATTTGCCGCCGATCACGCTGCAACAGGTGGAGCACTTCTTCGAACATTACAAAGATCTGGAGCCCGGCAAATGGGTGAAGATCGGTGACTGGTTTGGCGCTGACAAGGCCCGCGAGCTGATCGTCGAAGCGATCGAGCGGGCTAACCGCAAAGGTTGAGCCCGGACCGGCCTGCGGCAAACACGGCTTTGCTGCAGGCAGCATGTCGCCCATCGAACAGGAACCTGGCCGCGTTAAAGCGCGGTAGCCGGGCATTTGCGGTCGCCACAGCAGCCGCTTTCACTGATAATGCCGCCACAACACCGAGTGGGCCGCAGGCCTGCCACAACAAGAGTGGGGACTATGGCCGACCAGACCGTCTTGCAAAAAATTGCTTCCGGTAGCCTCGTGCTGCAAATTGCCGTCGGCATCGTTTGCGGTGTCTTGCTGTCCCTGATTTCGCAGGATGCGGCGGCGAGTGTCATGCTGCTCGGCAATCTCTTTGTGCAGGCGTTGAAAGCGGTCGCACCGGTACTGGTACTGGTGCTGGTTGCTGCCGCGTTGGCGAATCAGGGCGCGGGTCATCAGCCGAACATGCGGCCCATCGTCATCTTGTACCTGATAGGCACATTGAGCGCGGCGTTTGTAGCGGTGCTCCTCAGCACTTTGTTCCCGACCGTGCTGACCTTGAATGTCACCGATATCGCGATGCAACCGCCGCAGGGAATAGGCCAGGTATTGAACAATCTGTTGTTCAAGATGGTCGACAACCCGGTCAGCGCCATCATGGATGGCAATTTCATCGGCATTCTGGTTTGGGGTGTTGCTCTGGGCGTAAGCCTGCGCCATTCGTCACCGACCACCAAGACGGCGTTTGCCGATGTTGCATTGGCCATAACGATGATTGTCCGTATCGTCATACGTCTAGCGCCGATCGGCATTTTTGGCCTGGTCGCGGGTAATCTGGCGGAAGCCGGCCTGGCGGCGCTGGCAGGGTACGCGCGCATACTCAGCGTGTTGCTGGGCGCGATGCTGATTATGGCGCTGGTCGTAAATCCACTCATCGTCTGGTTCAGAATTCGCGGCAATCCGTACCCACTGGTGCTGACTTGCCTGCGAGAAAGTGGCGTAACAGCCTTCTTCACTCGCAGCTCTGCCGCCAACATTCCCGTGAATCTCGCGTTGAGTGAACGCCTCGGTCTTGAGAAGGACACGTACGCCGTCTCAATCCCGCTCGGTGCGACGATCAACATGGGCGGCGCCGCAATAACCATCACGGTACTGACCTTGGCGGCGGCAAACACGCTGGGTATCAGCGTCGATTTCGCGACGGCCATGCTGTTGAGTGTCGTTGCTGCATTGTCGGCCTGCGGTGCGTCGGGTGTCGCCGGTGGCTCGTTGTTGCTCATTCCTCTGAGCTGCGGTCTGTTTGGTATACCGAACGAAGTAGCCATGCAGGTTGTCGCTGTCGGCTTTGTCATCAGCGTTCTGCAAGACTCCGCGGAAACGGCGCTGAACAGTTCGACCGACGTCGTTTTCACCGCGGCAGTGAGCGGTTACCAGCGCCACTGAGGGCGTTCCAGCCTTTTTTGATGCCGTTTTGCAAGCCTCTGCGGCGCGCAAAGTGTGCGTGCTGCCACAGAAATTCATCTTGTCCCTCAAGTATTTGAGCTCCCTGCCGGTAGCTGTGACGAACCTCACGACTTATACATAACGCCCCTGCCTATACTCGCGACATTCTGTCAAATCAACTGGAATGATCCGTGTTGCAAAGGCTCAAGAATGTGTCGGTCGCTCGTGGCCGTGCCGCAATTACCTGGCACGGCGGTCGGGCTGCATTGGTCAGGGCAACCCACCGCGACCAGAGCGCGCCGCGGCTGGAAACGTCGCTGACTGAGGTTGCGAAGGACGCCCATGGTCAGGTCGATTTGTCCGGCCTGCAACTTGCGGGACAGCCGGTGCAACGTTCAGCCATCAGTTCTGTATTGCCGGATGGCAGCTATCAACTCTTGCTGGAAGAGCTGCCGAACGCCCCGCGCGAAGAAATGCGCAGTGCCGTTGGCTGGCGGATCAAAGACCGCATCGAGATGTCGCTGGACGACGCTGTGATTGAACTGCTGGAAATGCCGGCGAAGGCACGTGGCGGTACGAATCAGTCAGCCTACGCAATCATCGCGAAACGCGAACAGGTCAGTGCGCAAATCGCGCGGTTGAAAGCTGCGGGGCTGAAGTTGGATGTGCTGGATCTCCCTGAACTGTGCATGCGCAACCTGGCGGCACGCTTGCGGCAAGACCAGGAGGGCGTCGCCTTCCTGCATTTTACCGACAACGGCGGTTTGCTGACGATTACCCGCCAGCGCGTGCTGTACCTGATACGGCATATCGAAATCGGTCAACTGCAGCTGGACGAGTCAGCGGATACGCAACTCAGCACCGCCCTGATTCCGTCCATTTGCCTCGAACTGCAGCGTTCGCTCGATTACTACGAAGCAAACTACGACTTGCCAGCGGTGAAAACGTTAGTCCTCGGACCGGGAGCCGGTTTGGCGACGCTCAAAGCGGCAATCACCGAACAACTTGGAATCAAAGTCCTCGATCTCGATTTGAACGCTATGTTCGATCTGGCACAGCCACTTAGCGCAGACGATCAGAAAGCCTGCCTGTTTGCAGTCGGCGCAGCTTTGCGGCCTGACTCGGCTACAGCCTGGGAATAAGCCATGCAACAGGAAGTAAATTTTTATCAACCCCGCTTTCGTGAACGCACGGTGCGTTTTCCTGCGATATTGCTGCTGCAGGTGGCGGCGAGCGTGATAGTCGCGCTGTTCTTGTTGTCGACTTATGCGAGCTACCGAATTGCCGGTGTCGACAAGGAACTGACGGTCATCGCGGCGCAGGAGTCGGCCGCCATAGAACGGCTCGGTAATCTGCGCGCGACGATTGAAGCCGTGGCAGGTGAAACTAGCTGGGCGGATCGTCTCGATCAAGCCAGTGGTGAACTGTCCGAAAAAGAAGCGAGCCTGCGGCTCATCAGCGGCACTGAACTCGGCGATGCAAACGGATTTGCTCGCCACCTTCGATCGCTTGCCCGCCAGACCATGCCGGGTCTCTGGCTAACCAACATCGCGTTGTCGGCAAAAGGCGAACGGGTATGGCTGCAGGGTGAAGCGTTACGCGCCGACCTGGTGCCCAGTTATCTGCAGTACCTGGCCGATGAAGAACCGTTCGCGGCGCAACGTTTTCACCGCCTGGAAATTGACCGTGCTGGCGATGAGACAGCGCAGACGGTCAGTTTCGTCGTAACCAGCGATGCGACGCTCAAAGCCAACGAGGTGCTTTTCCAATGAGTAGCCGCTACCCACTCAAAGAAAAGTGCAACGAATTGCTGGCGCGCGTCGATGCGTTGACGATTCGGGAGCGTGTGCTGGTGTTAATCACAGTGCTGGCCTTGTGCGGTACTGCCTGGCATTTGTTGTTGATGCAACCATTGCTGCAGCAGGCCGCCAAAGCCCGTCAGGATATTGCCGAAACGCAGGCTCGAATCGAGCTGGCGAACGCAAGTCTGCAGGACCAGGTGTTGCAACTGTCGCAGATAGATTCAACGAATCAGTCGCGCTTCGCGCTCATAAAACAACGCATCGATGCGCTGGACAGGGAACTGTCCGAGTACTCGGGCAAACTTATTGACCCCGGTGAAATGGCATTCGTGCTGGAGAGTGTACTGAAGGGTCAGTCGAATCTGCGTTTGAAACGTATTCGCAATCTCGGTGCGGAAGCGTTGACGGCTGACGATCAGAACTCGGCAGTTATTCTTTACCGCCACGGGCTTGAGATCGAAGTCGAAGGCAGCTACCTGGATTGTCTTGCTTACCTGGAAAAAATTGAAGCATTGCCGTGGCGCTTCTACTGGCAATTTCTTGAACTCGATGTCGTCGAGTACCCACGTAACCGTATACGGATAGAAGTGAGTACTTTGAGTCTCGACGAGGAGTGGATCGGTGCATAGACCCTTACAAACGCTGGTTTCGTTTTGTTTGCTTGTCGGCGCAATGGCGCATGCCGAGTTAGGCGACCCGACCCGGCCGAGTTACGCCTTGCCGGCCAGCGAGGGCGTTGTGGCGTCTGCCGAATTGCGGGTAAGTGCGGTTTTTATTTCCGGCGACCGGCGTATCGCTGTGATCAATGGCCAGCGTCTCCGGGTAGGTGAATCGGTCGGCGGCGCCACAATTAGCGAAATTGCGAGTAACAAAGTCAGTTTTGTCCGAGGCGACCGAACCTTTAGCGTCCCCTTGCTTAGCGCGCAGAGCAGACAGTGAGCGACTACTGGAGCAACACCTGATGATCAAGAATCTAGCAACGGCTGTCGCCGTAACCCTGTTGACGGCGTCCTGCGCCACCGGGGTTCCACGCGGCGAATCCACCGAGCGCAGCATACAGGCAGCGATGGACGAGGCCAGAGCCCCGGCACCGGCGCGACCTGCCGCCACTAAACCAGACCCCGTAGCTGCCGGACCGAGTCTGCCGCAGTTCGATGAAGAGCGATTCGACGTGAACTCGAGCAATACGCCGGCGGGTGAGTTCTTCATGGCACTGGTTGATGGCACACGGCACAACATCGTGGTGCACCCCGATGTGACCGGCAGCGTTTCCCTTACGTTGAAAAACGTGAATGTCAATGAAGTGCTCGATGTCGTGAGCGACGTGTACGGCTACGCCTATCGGCGCAGTGGAGCGGGCTTTATCGTTCTGCCGGCCAGCGTGCAGAGCCGAATATTTCAGATTGACTACCTGAACCTGCAACGCAGCGGCTCATCGCGGACCCGCGTCAGCTCCGGACAGGTGACCGAGTCGTCACGCACGGGCCGGAATCGTGGCGGCATAGGTGGCTTGCAAGACCCGTTGTCAGGAGCATCAGGTTACCCGGGCAGCGAAAATTCACAACAGCAGGTAAGTGGTTCACGTATTGAAACCAATTACGAAGCGGATTTCTGGGCGGAGTTGCAGGACACCGTTGAATCCATCGTCGGTAGTCAGAACGGTCACAGTGTGGTCGTGAATGCGCAAGCCGGCGTTGTGGTTGTCAGCGCGATGCCGGACAAGTTACGGGATGTCGAAACGTACCTGCAAACCATTCAATCCATAGCTCAACGCCAGGTCATACTTGAAGCCAAGATCGTCGAAGTGCAGCTGAACGAAGGCTATCAGGCCGGTATTAACTGGGTTGCGGTGGCGCAGAACAGCCAGGGCGATAACTACACGTTCGGCCAACTGGCACCGCCGGGCGATTTCTCGGGGAGCCTCGATGAACTGGGTGGTGATTCGGTGGTTGTTTCGCCGGGATCTGCTATCGATGGTTTCATCCAGGAAACGTTGGGTGGTGCGTTCACCATGGCATTCGATGTTGGCGACTTTAATGCCTTCATCGAGCTGCTTGAATCACAGGGTGATACCCGTGTGCTGTCGAGCCCGCGGGTTTCAACACTGAACAATCAGAAAGCGGTTATCAAAGCAGGTTCCGACGAGTTCTTCGTAACCAGCGTCAGCAGCAACACTGTTACCGGCACGTCATCTACGACCTCGCGGGACGTCGAGCTGACGCCGTTCTTCAGTGGCATCGCGCTGGATGTGACGCCACAGATCAGTGCCAGCGGCGAAGTCATACTGCACATCCATCCGACTGTCAGCGAAGTCATCGATCAGCAGAAAGCGCTGACCGTATCGGGCGAGACCGACACCTTGCCGCTGGCATTCAGCGAAATACGCGAATCCGACAGTATCGTCAAAGCACGCAGCGGCCAGATCATTGTGATTGGCGGACTGATGCGTAATTCCAGCCGCAAGCAGTCGTTCGCAACACCGGTACTCGGGCGCATACCCGGCGTCGGCGCCTTATTCCGAAGTCAGCGCGACGTTGAAAGCAAGACCGAGCTCGTCATTCTGCTCAAGCCGATTGTTGTCGACAATGACTCTGTGTGGGCCACAGCGGCACGCGATTCGATGTCGCGCATGCAACTGTCCGGCGGTCTTTGATCTCGTCGCGGCGGGCAAGCGGAGATGACCATGATTGATACGATGGGTACTTCAACAGGTTCGCTGCGGCGCAAGAAAATGCGCCTCGGCGAAATGTTGCTGGAAGCCGGGGTCATCAGCAATGACGAACTGCAGGCGGCGCTCGCCTTGCAGAAACGCAGCGGCTACAAGCTCGGCCGCGCTCTCATGGAGAGTGGCACGATCAGTGAAACCGAGCTGCACAGTTTCCTGTCGCGGCGGCTCAATATTGAGTTCATCGACATCATGTCGTTGAAGCTCGACCACGACACAGTGCAGTTATTGCCGGAAGTGCATGCACGCCGGCACCGGTCATTGGTTTTGCAGGCCGATACTGACGGACTGCTGGTCGGTATGGCGGACCCGACAGATCTGCTGGGCTACGACGAACTGCAGCGCATACTCAAAAAGAAAATCCGTTTGTGCCTGGTCAAGGAATCGGACCTGTTACGAACGATAGACATCGTCTATCGGCATACCGATGAGATCGACAAGCTGGCGGTCGCCGTCACGGAAGACCTGAGTGACGACGGCATCGACATTGACGAACTGACGGCGGATGAAGAGGCGGACGATGCGCCCGTCATCAAGTTGTTGCAGTCGATGTTCAAAGATGCGGTGCAAGTGAAGGCCTCGGATATACATATCGAACCTGGCGAGCAGGTGCTGCGGATTCGTCAGCGTGTCGATGGTGTACTGCAGGAACATCAGATCGAAGGGCGTGGCGTTGCCTCAGCCGTGGTGACTCGACTGAAATTAATGAGTGGCCTCGATATCTCGGAAAAACGACTGCCGCAAGATGGCCGTTTTTCGATGCGCATCAACACTCAGAACATCGACGTACGTGTCTCCACTCTGCCGGTACAGCACGGCGAGTCAGTGGTGCTGCGGTTGCTGGACCAATCGGCGAACCTGCTGACGTTGAGCAAGCTGGGTATGCCGCAGAACATCCTGCAGCGATTCACCCGCCTGATCGAACGACCGGGTGGCATGGTGCTTGTTACCGGCCCGACAGGCAGCGGTAAGACGACCACACTGTACTCGGCGCTCAATCACATCAACCGACCGGAAACCAAGATCATTACGATCGAGGATCCGGTGGAATACCGCCTTGCCCGAATAAATCAGGTGCAGGTCAATCCGCGGATCGGTCTCGACTTCGGCCGCATATTGCGTACCGCATTGCGCCAGGACCCGGACATCATGCTGGTCGGCGAAATGCGTGATAAAGAAGCCGTGGACATCGGCTTGCGTGCAGCAATGACGGGGCATCTCGTTTTCTCGACGCTGCACACGGTCAGTGCGGCGGCGACCGTGAACCGCTTGCTGGACATGGGTGCGCCCGGCTATTTGATCGCAGCCGCGTTGCAGGGAATCGTTGCGCAGCGGCTGGTGCGCCGGGTTTGTGACAGTTGCAAGGAGCCGCTCGCGCCGACGGCAAGTCAGCAAGCATGGCTGGCGGAACAGCTGGGCGAAGAGGTGGCGGCCAACTCCGGGTTCTTCCGCGGCCGCGGCTGCAATTACTGCTATCTCACCGGGTATCGGGGCCGGATCGGTGTCTACGAACTTCTGGAGATCGACTCGGGCTTGACCGATAGCATTCGGCGCGAGGATATCGATGGCTTTCTTAAAGGCTGTGCCGAGAAGAAAAGCTATGTGCCGCTGAGCAACTGTGCGATCGAGTACGCGATGAGCGGAGTCACCTCGCTGGATGAAGCGATTCGGATCAGCGGCGGCGTTGATATCGATGTCAGCGTCGTGCGCTCACCGGCACGTGAGGAGGCGGCGCTCTAGATGGTCGACTTCGTTTACAAAGGTCGTTCATCCCGCGGTGAACTGGTTTCTGGCAGGTTGTCCGGCAGTTCGGCCGAAGCGGTCGCTGCGCGCCTGATCAATACCGGTGTAACGCCCGTGGAGATTCGCAACGCGGATCAGAAGACCGGCATGACCGTGGGCGAGTTGTGGCGGCGACTGGGTGGTGGCCGGCCGACGACCAAAGACCTGGTCTTGTTCTGTCGGCAGATGCACACGATAACCCGCACAGGCTTGCCGTTGCTGAAAGGCATACATGGCTTGATGGATACCACGCATAACGAAGTGCTCAAAAGTGCTTTGGTTGAAATCATTGGCAGCCTGGAATCGGGTCGTTCACTGTCCCAGTCATTGGCCCGGCACCCAAAGATATTCTCGCCCTTGTTCATCAGTATCGTTGAGATCGGTGAGTCGACCGGCACGATGGACACGGCGTTCTTACGCCTTTACGAATACCTGAGTACGGACGAAGACATACGCAAGCGTGTTCGCTCCGCTATTCGCTACCCATTGATCGTTGTTGCCGCAATCGCCGTGGCCATGGGGATCATCACCTTGTTCGTCATACCCGCGTTCGAGCCCATATTCCGACAACTGGGTGACAACATTCCGCTACCGACCCGCATCATTACCGGGGTTTCCAGCTTCGTCGCCAATCAGTGGTCGTTGCTGTTGACGATCATCGCTGTGCTGACTGCCGTCGTGGCGCGCTGGGTCAATACACCTGCGGGCCGCATGACCTGGGATCGTTACAAGCTGGGCTTGCCGATCGTGGGTGTGATCATGCGCAATGCCGCGCTGGCCCGTGTTACACGATCATTGGCGGTTGCCCTCGAGGCCGGTCTGCCGATCAATCAGACGCTGCGTTCCATTGCGGGTTCGGTTGGTAATGTGTTCTTGGCCGGCAAACTGGACGAGTTGCTGGCGGGCGTGGAGCGTGGTGAGTCGTTGTCGGTGACGGCGCGCAATACCGCGTTGTTCACACCTTTGATACTGCAAATGATCGCTCTGGGCGAAGAGACCGGTGCTCTGCCCGAACTGCTCAATGAGTCCGCTGACTTCTACAAACGCGAAGTGGACTACGACCTCGAAAACCTCAGCGCAGCACTGGAGCCAATCCTGATCATCACGGTCGGCGCGATGGTTCTGGTACTGGCGCTAGGCGTGTTCCTGCCCATGTGGGACATGGTGGCCAGGACGAGGGCCGGCTGATGAGCAGCTATCGCAACCGGACACGCGATGCGGGCTTCACTCTGCTGGAGCTGGTGGTGGTGATTGTCATCATCAGCACACTGCTCGTTACGGCGATCACCCGACTGCTGCCTTACCTGGATGAAGCAGAACGGGTTTCCGTACTGACCATCGAGAGTCAGTTGAAGAACACGCTGGTTATGGAAGCGGCGCAACGAATCGTGCGCGGTGAGTCGGCCAGCATCAGCGAACTCGAACAAATCAACCCGATGGCGCTGATGTTGCAGGCCCCGGACAACTACATAGGGGAGCAGCGCAGCAGTCGTGACAGCGTCCCGCAAAAGCGCTGGTATTTCGACCCGGACCGGAAACGCCTGGTTTACCGGATTGGCGAACCCTACACATTGACGGACCGTGACCGGCATTGGCAGGACCCGGAGTTCGAAGTGCGGGTAATTTTCAATGACCGCGATGCCGACGGCATCTTCAATGCGGCACGCGATGAGTTATACGGCGTTCGATTGATGCGTATGGAGGGCAGCGAGTGGCTGGCCTCCGGCGCGCGCTTGTAACGCTTATGAAGCAGTACCGAAGTACCGCAGTACCGCTGGTCGAAGGATCGGCAAACTCTTTCAAACCAAGGAAAAGGAATTAGAAATGAATAGTCTAAAAACACGCGGTTTTACGCTGATCGAATTGGTCGTCGTTATCGCCTTGCTTGGCATCCTGGCGGCATTCGCGATCCCGCGATTTGCTTCACTGGAACGCGAAGCACGTGCGGCGACCGTACAGGGCTTGTCAGGCAGCCTGCGCAGTGCAGCGGCCATGTCGCACGGCCTGTTTCTGGCGACCGGTGCAACTCCGGTATTGATGGAAGGCAACAGCATCGACATGGCGAATGGCTATCCCGATGCCGCAACGATCGAAGATACCCTGGCTGATATCAGTGGGTTTACCACCAGTGTGGCCGGTACGACGACCACGTTTACCAAAACGGGCGCTGCCACTCCGGCTACCTGTCAGGTGACCTATCAGGAAGCGGCGGCAAACGCTGCGCCGACGATAACGCCGTCAACCGCCGGCTGCTGATGTCTGCCGGGCGATTCGGGCCCGGGACACCGCAGAGTGATCCCGGCGTCCGGGTCGGTACGGCCCGGCTTAAGTCAGTACGAGTACAGGAGGCACTCATGAATGTCATGAACAGGAAAACGAAAGATCGATTGGCGGGCTTCACACTGATCGAGCTGGTGGTGGTCATCGCCTTGCTGGGCATACTCGCGGCTTTTGCGATCCCGCGCTTCGCATCGCTGGAGCGGGAGGCACGGATTGCCACGACGCAGGGGCTGGCGGGCAGTGTACGCGGTGCCGCGGCGCTCGCGCACAGCTTGTGGATTGCCCAGGGCGTAACTCCGGTCGCGATGGAAGGGGTTGCCATTAACCTGACCAATGGCTACCCGGATGCCAGCGATGTCGCTTTGACGCTCGCGGATACCTCGGGCTACAACGTGACGGTCAATGGTGGTGGCGACCAGGCCACGTTCAGTCGTGTCGGCGCGCCCAACCCGGCGACTTGCGTTGTCGTCTATGAGGACGCCGTAGTGAATTTCTCGCCGAATATCACGACCGACCTTAGCGGGTGCTAGGGCATGTTGCGGACGCCGTTGTCTCATTCCGTCAGCAACGGACAGCGTCTGCTGTGTCTGCGTGGAGCACAGCGAGGCTTGACGATTGTCGAGCTGATACTGGTCATTGTAATAATCGGCGTGCTCGGTGCGCTTGCCGGTCCGCGGTTTTTCAATAACCAGACTTTTGCTGAACGCGCTTATGCGGAAGAGCTGGCATCGGCCTTGCGCTACGCACAGAAGATCGCGGTAGGCAGTGGCTGCCGGGTGCAGGTTTCGCTCGGTGCCAGTACTTATGCGCTTGCGCAACAAACGGCGCAGGCCGGGCATTGCAACCCCGGCGATGCGACGTTCCCCGTCAGCGTGAGCTTACCCACTGGACAAGCAGCGTCTGGCGTTGCTCCATCCGGCGTAACCGCCAGCCCTGCGACGACCTTTGTTTTTGATGCGACGGGCGGCACCAACCTGGCTGGCGATACGGTCATCAGTGTCGGCACGCACAGCCTGGATCTGCGGGCCGGAAGTGGCCTCGTGCGGGGGCCGCAATGAAATTCAAAGACCGTCAATGCGGCGTGACGCTGGTCGAGTTGCTGGTATCCATCGTCATCGTAGGTATCGCCGCTGGCACAGTACTGGGCTTGCTCGCTACGACGACCGGTGCGAGTGCCGATCCGATGGTGCGGCATCAGGCGTCGGCTATTGCCGAGGCCTACCTCGAAGAGATCATGTTGCGTGCTTATTCGGATCCTGACGGCGTGGATGGCGAGGGTGCCCGATCAGCCTTTGACGACATGGACGACTACGACGGATTGCTTGACGCAGGGGCCAGAGATCAATTCGACAATCCGATAGCTGCACTCGCGGATTACACCATTAGCGTCTCGGTGACCCCAACGTCAGCATTGCCGGCGGTGCCGTCAGCCGACGCACTGCGGGTCGATGTTGTGGTAAGTCGCGGTCCCGAAATAAACCTGATTCTCAGCGGTTATCGAACCCGCTACTGATGCCATGAAGCGCAAGCAACAGGCCTTCACGCTCGTCGAACTCGTTGTTACGATTGCGATCAGCGGCATTGTTGTGTCGTTCATGGCAATGTTCATCGCCGGCCCGGTCGCGGGCTTCGCCGATCAAACGCGGCGCGCCGAACTTGTCGATATGTCCGAGAGCGCACTGCGTCGCATCGCTCGCGATATACGCCGCGCGTTGCCTAACAGTGTGCGCGTGACCAGCAACGGCGCTGTCGTCGCGCTTGAAATGCTGAACTCGGTCGACGGCGTTCGCTATCGCGAACAGCCGCCCGGTGACGCGGACCGCCAGCTGGATTTTGCCAGTGCTGACGACGCCTTCAACAGCATCGGTCAGTTCACACAAATAGCGCTACCGTTCTCATCCAGTTCGCATTACCTCTCCATTTACAACGTGGGCGTGCCCGGCGCTGATGCCTACGAAATGTCGAATGTCATTACCCCGCCAGGCACACAAATTGATATCGATGCTGATGCGCTGGCCGGCGAGGACAACATACGGCTCAGCCCGGCCTTTCGCTTTGCCTACGGTTCGCCCGGCCAGCGCCTGTTCTTGCTGGACGGGCCGATAAGCTATCTGTGCAATACCGCGACCGGCACCTTGCATCGTTACACAGGCTACGCGCTCGCCAGCAACCAGGGTGACCGTGACAGTGATGCAGAACTGCTGGCGGCTGGCGCGGACCGTGTGCTGGTGACTGACCGGGTGGCTGCCTGCAACATTGCTTATGCGCCGGGCACGGCACAGCGGGCCGGGCTCGTCACCCTCGCCATGTCCGTCGCCGATAGCAACGAACGTGTCGCTCTCCTTCACCAGGTGCATGTTGACAATGTCCCCTGATCAATCCTTCCAACCGAGGTCCGCACAGCGCGGGTTCTCGCTAGTGCCGGCCTTGTTCCTGTTGATTGTGCTGGCCGCACTGGGTGCGGTCGCCGTGCGTATGACCGCGGTGTCGCAGCAGACCACGGTACTGGCGATACAGGGTGCGCGTGCCTACTCGGCTGCGCGTGCCGGCGTTGAAGCGTCAATTTACGCAGCACTCGTCAATGGCAACTGTGGCAATCAGAGTCTGACACTCACGGAAGGCGGGCTGGCGGGTTTCGTTGTCGATACGGCGTGCAGCAGTACCACGCACAACGAAGGCGCAGCAACCAACACGGTTTACACCATCGATGCATTTGCGCGAGCTGGTGCGTACGGGACGCCGGACTATGTTTCCCGACGTATCCGAACCACTGTAACGGATGCCACGTGATGCGCGGCTTTCATTGCATATGTCGACTTGCGGCACAAGGCTTGCTGGTTCTGGTGCTAATCACTGCGAACGAGGCGTTCGCGCAGTCAGCACCCGTGTGTACTACGACTACTGTAGGCACTGAGGAGTTTTTTGGCATATCCGGCAGCACTGACAACAACGTCATCGGCGTTGGCGATAACGGCAACATCTACCGCTACAACGGTTCAAGCTGGTCGGCGATGAACAGCGGGACGGGCAATGATCTCAATGACGTCGAGGTGGTGAACGCCGCGACGGCATTTGCAGTGGGTGACGGTGGAGTGGCGTTGCAGCTGGTCGGTGGCGCATGGGTGGATCGCAGCGGCTTCACGTCACGCGATCTGTTCGGTGTTTGGGCGGCGTCCGCCACAGAGGCTTACGCGGTTGGCGACCGGGGCGAGATCTGGTTGTACAACGGCGTGAGCTGGTCCGACCTGAGCGGCGCAGCTGGGACCGACAATCGTGATCTCGAAGACATCTGGGGCGATGCCAACTTCATTTACGCGATGAGCGATCGCGGTGAACTGTACATCTACAACCGGACGACGGGCACGTGGGCCGGGCGCGAAGACTCATGCCGCAGTGGCAATAATTTCACGGATGTCTGGGGTGACGACTCGGGCAATGTGTATTTGGTCCGACGTCAGGATATCTATCGTTACTCTGGCGGCAGTTGCCAGGTCATTGCCTCCAGCAGCCAGTTCATGAGCGGCCTGTACGGCAATGGCAGTCAGATCAATGCCGGTGGTGCCAACGGTCAGGTCTTGTACTTCGACGGCAGTAGCTGGAATCAGTCTACCGAAGCGAGCAGCGACATTTATGACGTATGGGTATCGCCGGACGGTACCGCGTACTACGGCGGAGACAACGCAGAGATCACCCGTTGCGCGGTCGCGCAGCCGAACATCGTTGCCGACTGGCCAATGGACGATTGCACCCTGGGTTTCAACGGCAGCACAGTGCTGGACGTTGGTCCGAATGGCCTTAACGGCACGACGCAGGGCGGCGTCGATGTCGAAGCCAACGGGCAGCTGTGCAGTGCCGCGGGACTGAACGGCAGCTCGGCTTACGTACGGGTGGCCGATACCGCCGCACTGGATTTTGCCGATGCGATGAGCCTGGCCGTATGGGTGCGCCACAACGGTGGCTTGAGTGACTGGCAGGCGATCCTGGCCAAAGGCGACAACAGTTATCGTTTGCACCTGAACGGCGGCTGCGAAATTGCGGACAATTTGCCCGGCAATACGCGCTATGGCTTTACGCTGGGGCTGAACGGCGGTTGCGGGGGCGCTGATCTGAACAGCAATGTCGTACCGACACCCGGTGTCTGGTATCACGTGGCGGCGACCTACGACCGATCCGTCATGCGCATTTACATCAATGGCAATCTCGTTAATTCGGCCAATTACACAGCAGCGATCAATAACAGTAGCTACGATCTGTTCATCGGTGAGAATTCGCAGAATCGTGGACGCTACTGGAATGGCGATATAGACGAACTTACGTTTTGGGACGGCGCCATTTCAGCAACGGAAGTGGCTGCTCACATGAACCGGACACGGCCTTGTGTTTCCTGTGCCTCAGCAGAGTTCGTCATTAATCATGACAATAACGGCCTGCATTGCGTTGCGGAAACGATTGAAGTCAGTGTGGTGGACAGTATCGCCGGCTTGCCGCGTCTGGACTACATGGCGGAAGTGACACTCGATACCCAAACAGGCAACGGCAGCTGGACACTGGTAAGCGGGGCCGGCGTACTGACCGACGCGACACCCGATGACGGTATTGCGACCTATCAATGGGCACTTAACGATCCGAACGTCGTCTTCGCACTGAGTTACCCGCAAGGGGCGTCGGTGTTCGATATCGATGTCTACCAGTCGTCCGACTCCGGTATTCGGGATACGGATGCTGAAGGACTCATGACGTTCTCGGCCAGTGGGTTCAGTGTCACCGCCGGGCCGTTGTCCAATCCGCCGCCGGCGACGATCGCCGCGTTCACGGCGGCACAGACCGCCGCGGTGGATTTTCCAGTGTACCTGACCGCGTACGGACAAACCCCGACTGATCCCGTCTGCGGGGTTATCGAGTCGTACGATGGCACCCGCAATCTGCAGGTTTGGTATGACTACGTAAATCCGGTCGCGGGCAGTATCGCGCCGTCGGTTGACGGTATTGCGGCGGCGACCTCGGAAGCGTCGGCCGGAACCCAGTCTGTTGTCTTCAACAACGGCCAGGCCGTCGTGAGCGCGCGATACAAGGATGCGGGCCGGATCAGACTGAACTTCAACGACGACAACGTTGCCGACCCAAATCTGCCGAACGGTATCCGCGGGGCTACCGGGGCTTTCGTCGTCCGTCCGTATACCTTTGTGCTGAGTGGCGTGCAGGATCCGGGTGGCAATCCGAATCCGGCCGCCGCGGATGCCGGCGGTGCACCGTTCGTTGCGGCAGGCACGCCGTTTACGGTCTCCGTATCGGCGCAGGACGCCGATGGCGATGTGACACCTAACTACGGACAGGAAACTGCCGCGGAAACGGTCACACTGACAACGACGTTGCTGAGTCCGCTGGGCGGCAATAATCCGGCGATCAATTTTGCCACTGGTTTCGGCGCATTCGTTGGCGGGACGGCGACGGGCACGGATTTCAGTTGGCCGGAAGTCGGCATCATTTCGTTAACGCCGGAGGTCGGTGACGGCGATTACCTGGGCGCTGGCAATGTTGTCGGTACACCCTCCGCCAACGTTGGCCGTTTCATTCCCGACCACTTCAACGCAGCGACCAACGTGCCCGAGTTTGCGACGGCCTGTACGAGTGGCGCGTTCAGCTACATCGGTCAGAACTTCGTCTATGTGACACCGCCTGTGATTACGGTGACTGCGGTTGCGGCGGACGACACGCCGACTGTGAATTACACGGGCGCTTACTTTCGCCTGCAAAACAGCAGTCTTGATGGCCGCAGCTACGTGGCTGCAGCGGGCAATCTTGATACCGGGAATCTGCCCGACCCCGCGGTTGATCCGCTCATTGCCGCTATTGGCGGCGGTCAGGCAACACTGACGTTCGGGGTCGGCACAGGTCTGGCGTTTGTCAAAGGTGTCCCGGAAGCGCCATTCGATGCCGATATCTCGTTGTCGATTGATGTTTTCGATACGGACGGTGTGGCGGCGCAAACCAATGCGGTCACGTTCCCCGACATGGCATTCAATGCCGGCAATGAAATGCGTTATGGCCGGGTTCGGTTACTGAGCGCGGTCGGCTCCGAGCTGGTCAATCTGCAAGTACCCATGCTTGCAGAATACTTTGCGGATGCGGCTACCGGCTTTATTGCGAATACTGATGACAGCTGCACATCCGACCTGACCCTCAGTCTCGGCGGGTTCAGCGGCAATCTGGGGGCCAATGAGACCTGCGCTATTGAAAACGGCAGCCCCGGCGACAGCGGCATCGCCTGTGCGGCAGCGGGGCCGGCGGGTTTGCGTTACCGCGAACCGCCGTTAGGCGGTGATTTCAATCTGAACCTGCTGGCACCCGGCAGCGGCAATGACGGCAGTACCACAGTGACGGCTGATGTTCCGGCATGGCTGCGCTTTGACTGGAACGCGGCGATCCCGGGACTTGAGAACCCCGCCGGCACCGCGACCTTCGGCATTTACCGCGGCGAGGACCGCCGCATCTACACCCGGGAAATCTACTAAGCGCTGCGCCATCCGATCATTGTCAGCAAGCGCCACAAAACCCCTGGACCCGACGCAGCAGTGCCAGCGTACTCAGAACGTGAACGCATCCATGCGGAACTTGAATTGCATGAATATGACGCCGCCGATGTTCGGATCCACGACGTTGGCGTGTGCCATGTCATGCACCGCTTTTTTCGGCAGGTAGGTCAGGTTGATGCCGGCGTAACGATTGCCGATGGAAACCGCCGGCAAGATGCCAGGGAACGGCCGGTAATCGTTGATATCTTTGCGCGCCATCAGGAAGCCAACAACGCCTGCGTCGAAGTACATGCCGCCAAACCGGTCGGTGGACAGCAGGCGGCGTTTGATGCCGGCTCCCGCCATGTACGACATGTTGTTGAGGCTGTCGACGAACGAATTCGCGTTGAGCGTCTTGATCCAGCGCGAAGTCGGCTGGAACTCATACTCCAGACCGAGGCCCAGATTTTCCTCGTTCCAGTCGTAGTCAGCGTTGACGTGGTGAGACTTGCCATTGATGACAATGTCGAATTTTCCTGCGACGGCTGGCTGGCACAGAACACTGAGCAACAAGGCGACGAGGGCGGCGGTTACGGTGGTCTTTGAAGTAGTCATGGGGTCTATAAAGCAAGGGCTGTGCCAGCTTGGTTAATCATTTAAAAACAATGAGTTAAGTATTTGCGGTGGGGGTGGCGTAAAGCCTGCCGACAGTCCCCTGGCGACGGAATGTGACCGGCTTCACAGTCTGTCGCTGTCGCCAACTGCCGACGGTCGCTGGTCATCCTTTAAGCAGCGTGTAAAGGCGCAGTTCAGCCGCATTGGTGGCGCTTTGTAAAAATATCCGACAGACCCTGGTTTACCGCCCCGCGAGCGCCGGCAACCGGACTGTCCGTTAGGTATCGGCCCGCGGCTTGCTTCATTGCTGGCGCTGGCTGCGCGCTGCGTAGTGACGCGGGAAAGCGGCGCAGACGCGCGTATAGCTGGCAGTTATGTCGCGATAAGAACTCGGTCATTCACCTTGGCGGCCGGAGCCTATAGCGTCCCCTCTGAAATCTGCTCCGGGAAAGCACCATGAGTTCAGCGCAACAGGCCATGATCGATCCGCCCCTGGCGGCCAACGTACAACAACAATTGCAAGCGGCTGTCGCCGGTTTCGATCGCGACCAGCTGTTGTGGTCCAGTGGTTATCTGGCCGGACTTGCAGGCGGGGCGGCGTTGCCGCAAAGCGTACCGGCGGCCACGGTTGTCGCGGAAGTCTGGAATATCTACTACGCCACGGAAACCGGCAACAGTCGTCGGGTGGCGGAATCGCTGGCGGACAAAGCACGGGATGCCGGGCTGACCGTCGAGGTTCAGGATCTGCGCGACGTGAAGCCGAAGTCGCTGGCCCGCGTGAGTCGTGCATTGTTCGTAGTGGCAACGCACGGTGTGGGCGAGCCGCCGGACGGTTGCGAGTTGTTTTTCGAATACTGGTTCGGCAAGCGCGCGCCGTCGCTGGCGGGGCTCAGTTACTCGGTGCTGGCGCTTGGTGATTCCAGTTACGCCGACTTCTGCCTGATGGGGCAGCGTTTTGACGCGCGCCTGGCTGAACTGGGCGCCAATGCCATCTCCGCACGCATCGATTGCGATCTGGACTATGACGCACCGGCGGCCGACTGGGCGCGCTCGGTCATCGATAAAGCGACCGCGGAGACACCACCAGCGGCACCGGCTCGTTTGCGTGCCGTTGAAAACAAGCCGCGTGTTTCCCGCGATCGACCGTATCAGGCAGACATCCTGACCGATCAGATCATTACCGGTCCGGGTTCCAGCAAGGCGGTGCATCACATCGAACTCGATATCGAAGAGGCTGGCGTCAGCTACCTGCCGGGAGACTCGCTCGGCATCATCGCGCAGAACCCACCGCCGCTGGTGGCTGCAGTACTGAAAGCCACCGGCTTGTCGGCAGATGCAACCGTTAATCTTGGCGGCGACGATCTGCCGTTGTCCGAAGTGCTGAGCGCGCACAAGGAAATCAGTGTGCTTAGCAAGCCGCTCCTGAGCCATCTTGCCAACGACCACGCCGGGATTGCCGGTGTGCTGGCTGACCGGGATACGCTCAATCGCTGGTTCAAGACCCGCCAGGTCATCGATGCCCTCAGCGACTATCCGTTGCAGTGGAGTGCGCAGGAGTTTGTCGATCAACTGCGCAGTCTGACGCCGCGGCTCTACTCCATCGCCTCCAGTCCGGATGCGAATCCGGGTGAGGTGCACCTGACGGTGGCGCAGGTTCGTTACCAGCTCTATGGACGCGATCACTGGGGCGCCGCATCAAATTATCTGACCGCCGGGCACGAGTCCGTGCCGGTTTACATTGAACGCAATGACCATTTCCGTCTGCCCGAGGATTCCAGCACCCCGATTGTCATGATTGGTGCCGGCACCGGCGTTGCACCCTATCGGGCCTTTGTCGAGCACCGTCGCGAACTCGGCCACCGTGGCGACAATTGGCTGATCTATGGCGACCGGCACTTCGCCAGCGACTTCCTTTATCAGCTGGAGTGGTTGCGCCACCGGAAGGACGGCATTCTGGCGCGCCTCGACGTCGCCTTCTCGCGCGATCAGGCAAACAAAGTCTACGTGCAACACCGTATCGCCGAGCAGGCCGCGACACTGTGGGCCTGGTTGCAGCGAGGTGCACATGTGTACGTTTGCGGCGATGCCGACTACATGGCGAACGATGTGCACCTGGCCTTGCAGAATGTATTCGAAACGCAGGGCGGGCTAACGCCGGAGCAAGCTATCGAGTCTCTGGCCGAACTGAAGACCGCTGGTCGTTATCAGCGTGACGTGTACTGAGTGACTTTGATGAGCAAAGCAACTACCGAAAAACTAAGCCCGGTTGAGGGTATCAAGCAACGCAGCAACTATTTGCGCGGCACAATTGTTGATGGCCTCGCCGATGACGCGACCGGTGCGTTGTCCGATGACGACATCCAGCTGACCAAGTACCACGGTTTTTACCAGCAGGATGACCGCGACCTGCGTGCGGAACGCCAGCGCCGCAAGCTGGAGCCACTTTACAGTTTTATGATCCGCGTGCGCATGGCCGGTGGTGTTGCAACGGCAAAACAATGGCTGCAGCTCGATGATATTGCAGGCGCGTACTCCAACAACACCTTGCGTTTGACAACCCGGCAGACGTTCCAGTTTCACGCGGTCATCAAACGTAACCTGAAACCGACCATGCGCAGTATCAATGACGCATTGCTGGATACGATTGCGGCCTGCGGTGATGTCAATCGCAATGTGATGTGCACGTCGCTCCCGGAGTTGAGTCCGCTGCATGCGACGGCCTACGCCAAAGCAAAAGAGATCAGTGAACACCTGTTGCCCAAGACCCGTGCTTATCACGAGATCTGGCTCGACGGAAAACGGGTCGAAGGCGGTGAAGACTACGAACCGGTGTACGGCACGACTTATCTGCCCCGTAAATTCAAGATCGGTGTGGTGATTCCGCCGTCAAACGATATCGATATCTTTTCGCAGGACCTGGGTTTCATTGCCATTGAGAAAGACGGCGAGCTGATCGGCTTCAACGTCACTGTGGGTGGCGGTCTTGGCATGACCCACGGCGAGCCGGAAACCTACCCGCGCGTCGCCGATGTCATCGGCTTCTGCACGCCGGAACAGGCGGTAACCGTCGCTGAGCACGTGGTGGCCTTGCAGCGCGATTTTGGTGATCGAACCAATCGCAAACATGCGCGCCTGAAGTACACGATCGATGATCGCGGTCTGGACTGGTTTACGGAAGAATTGTCGCGGCGCCTTGGCTTTGTACTTGCCGCGCCCGCCGGGTTCCGCTTTGACAGTCGTGGCGACCGCTTCGGCTGGCAGCAGGACCTGCAAGGGCTGTGGCATCTGAGCCTGTTCATTCCCGAGGGCCGGGTGCTGGACAACGACCGTGCCCGGGTACGCGCGGGCCTCAGGGCCGTTGCGGCGACCGAGCGTGTTGAATTCCGGGTTACTGCCAATCAAAACCTGATCATCAGCAATATCAAAGCGGATGACAAAGCGCTGATTGAAAAGCTGCTGGCAGAGCACGGCATCGACAAGCTGCAGCACATCACGCCGTTGCGGCAGCAGGCGCTGGCCTGCGTTGCCTTGCCAACCTGTGGGCTGGCCATGGCTGAAGCGGAACGCTACCTCAATGATTTCGTCGGCCAGACGGATGCCTTGCTGGCAAAGAACGGGCTGGCGAACGAACCGATATCGCTGCGTATCACGGGTTGCCCGAATGGCTGCGCGCGCCCTTTTCTGGCAGAGATTGCGTTGGTCGGTCGCGCGCCGGGGTATTACGCCCTGTTTCTGGGTGGCGACCCGTTCGGCTACCGGCTCAATCGGCTGGTGCACGAGAACGCCGATGAGAAAACATTGCTGGCGACACTGGACCACTGGTTCGAACGTTTCGCACGGGAGCGCCAGAATTCAGAGCCGTTTGGCGATTTCGTGCACCGCCTGTTGCCGGCCGGGGAGCAAGCCTGATGCCGGTCTCGACCTGCAAAAAGCAAACCCTCAGTGCCGTTGAGTCCGCGACACAGCGCTACGAGGCGTACGGACCGCGGGCAACCCGCGCCGCATCGCGGGAGTTTTGCAATCGCAAGTTCGCAGGCATGTCGGCGACAGAACGTGTTCGCTGGTCACTGGAGCATTTGCCAGCCAATCACGTGATCTCGTCCAGCTTTGGCGCACAGTCGGCGGTGATGCTGCATTTGCTGACTCGGGAAATGCCGGAGATTCCGGTGGTTATCGTCGATACCGGATACCTGTTTCCGGAAACCTACCGGTTCATCGACGAAATGCAGGCGCGTCTCAATCTGAATCTGCATATCTACCGCGCACCGGTATCACCGGCCTGGCAGGAAGCGCGGCACGGTCAACGCTGGCTGCAAGGCCGTGCAGGCATAGAGGCCTACAACGACGAAGTGAAAGTCGAACCGATGAAACGTGCATTGCGGGACTTGTCGGTGGGCACCTGGTACGCAGGATTACGCCGTTCGCAGTCGAGCAGTCGCGCCGAACAGGCCTTCATCGAATGGGCCGGGGAGCGGGTGAAAGTGCATCCGATCGCCGACTGGACCGATCGCGATGTTTATCAATACCTGCGGGCACATGACTTGCCGTATCACCCGTTATGGGAAAAAGGTTATGTCAGTATTGGCGACCATCACACAACCCGGCGGCTCGCTGAAGCGGGCAGTGTGGAAGATACCCGCTTCTTTGGATTGAAACGGGAATGCGGTTTGCACGAGATCGACCTGAAGTCGGTCTGAGGACGTTGCTCAGGCCGCGACCGACAGGCCTTTCGTGCAGCCGTTGTTCAGCGGCAAAGGAATGTTCTCGGCCAGTGCGTCGACTTCCTGTTGTGAGCCGGCGGTTGCCGCCAGTTCGATGTCGTGCACGGGCCAGTGCGGCGCGAACAGGGAAATAAACTCCCGCATGTAGCCGCGCAATACCCGGTCGCGCGGTATGCCGAGCCAGGTGGTGACTTGCGGAAACAAACCACTGGCAGAAATGGCATTGAGGTCTTTGGTGTCGTCGCATTGCAGCGCCATCGGTGCGATTACACCGACGCCCATGCCCATTCTTACGTAAGTCTTGATCACATCGGCATCGCGGGCAGTGAAGACGACGGTCGGCTCGAGGTCTTCGTCCTTGAACGCGCGCAGGAATGATGACTCGCGGGTCGAGCTGAAGACGTAGGTGATCAGCGGGTGATCGGCGAGTTTCGACAGGGTGATGTCCGCGGCTTCTTTTACCAATGGATGATCTTTCGGCGTCAGCACTATGCGGTCCCAGCGGAAGCACGGCAGCATGTTCATTTCCGGGAACAGTTCGCGGGATTCGGTGGCGATGGCGAAGTCGGCCCGACCCTCGGCAATCAATGCCGCTATCTGTTCGGAGGTGCCCTGGTGCAGCTCGAGATTGACCTTCGGGAAGCGCTCGTGAAATTCGCGAATAACGTCCGGGAGTACGTAGCGGGCCTGCGTGTGGGTGGTCGCAATCGACAAAGTGCCTTCCTGCTCAGCTACCAGATCGCGGCCGAGGCTGCGGATATTGTCCACATCACGGGTGATCTTGCGGGCGTATTCGACGACGGTACGACCGGCCGGGGTCAGGGCGCTGAGGACTTTGCCTTTGCGGGAGAAGAGCTGCACGCCGACCTCCTGCTCAAGCTGCCGCAGTTGTTTGCTGATGCCCGGCTGGCTGGTGAACAGGTGTTCGGCTGCCGCCGTGATATTGAGCCCGTTGTCGACGACTCCCAGCAAATACTTGAGCTGCTTAAGGGTCATGCCTCACTCCTGGCCACGCAGGCCGGTTTGTCGCTGCAAAAAAAAGGCCGCTCATCCATGTCGGTTGAGCGGCCCATAGTTAAATCCGAAATACGACTAGTGCGCGCGCCGGATCGCCGCCTGCAACTTCTGGCAGCAACACATCAGGGGGATCGGGCGAAAGGCAGTCGTTTGTTGCATGCCGGGATATAAACACCCGGAACGAGTGCTGTCAAACAATGCGGTATGCCGGTGCGTTATACCGGCAGTCCTGAATGCTATTTCAGTTGCGCTTACACGGCAGCTAGGGTGACGCGAAGTTACCGGAATGCTGTCATGAATTACCTCCCGCTGTTTGTCGATCTGAAGGATCGCCCTTGCCTCATCGTTGGCGCCGGCGAAGTCGCCGCACGCAAGGCCGCTTTGCTGCTGCGCGCGGGTGCCCGACTGCGGGTGATTGCACCGGCGGCAGGTGCCGGGATTCAAAGGCTGCATGATCTTGGCGAGCTGGTCTTCGAAGCAGCGGCCTTCACGCCCTCGCAGCTTGCCGGGCAGCGGCTGGTCATCGCCGCCACTGACAACCCGGACCTGAACCGCGAGGTCTTCGCTGCCGCACGGGATGCCGACGTGCTGTGCAACGCGGTTGATGATCGCGAACACTGTGACTTCATCTTGCCGGCGATTGTCGATCGTGACCCGGTGCTGGTCGCCTTCAGCACGGGTGGCGAGGCTCCGGTGCTGGCGCAGCGCCTCAAAAGTCAACTGGAGGCCTGGCTGCCCGCACGAATCGGTACGCTGGCACGGCGGGCCGGGCAATGGCGCGGCCTCGTCAAGAAGCGCTTTGCAACCATTGATGCGCGCCGACGTTTCTGGCAGCGGTTCTTCGACGGACCGATTGCCGCCGATCTGCTGGCCGGCCGCGATGGCAAGGCCGAGCGGGCCATGCGCCAGGAACTGATCAGCGGCAAGCCAGAACCGGTGTCCGGCAGTGCCTCGATTGTCGGCGCGGGACCGGGTGACCCGGCACTCATGACCTTGCGCGCGCAACAGCTGCTCAGCAACGCGGACGTCGTGTTGTACGACCGCCTGGTATCGCCATTGATACTGGACATGGCGCGCAAGGAAGCGGTGCTGATTTCGGTCGGTAAAGAGGGTGGCGGGCCGAGCGTTCCGCAGGAGGTCATCACCGATTGGCTGTTGCAACATGTGCGTGACGGCAAACGGGTCTGTCGTTTGAAAGGCGGCGATCCGTTCGTGTTTGGCCGCGGCGGTGAGGAAGCGGCAGCGCTCGCGGCTGCGGACCTGCCATTTGAAATAGTGCCGGGTGTCTCGGCGGCACTCGGTTGCGCGGCCTACAGTGGCATTCCGCTCACCTTGCGTGGCGTTAGTGCCAGCGTCACGTTCGCAACCGCCAGTTTGCAGACTGACGATGACCCGGATTGGGCCGTGCTGGCGAGGCCCGGACAAACCCTGGCTCTCTACATGAGTTTGCAGCGCTTGCAGCATTGCAGTGCTGCGCTGCTTCGCCACGGCTTGCCGGCGTCGACGCCGGCCGCGCTGGTTGCGGAAGGCACAACACCCCGGCAACGTATTGTGCGTGGGACGGTTGCGACCATCGCCGCGCTGGCCACCGGTGTGCCGTCGCCGGCGATCCTGTTCGTTGGCGAGGCCGTGGCCTTAGCCGATAAGTTGAGCTGGTTTGGCGAGAATGGCGGACAAACGGTAGTAACCGGGCGATCAGCGGTGGAGGTTCGACGAACGGCACTGTCGGCATGATGAACGACACCGGCCGCTGTCGGCTGTTCGCATAGACTGACCACTCGTAACACGCCGTGGAGTTGTCATGTCAGACTCGAAAACACCCCAGTTCTGGCCGCTAAGGCCGCCACAACTAAAGCCGGACAGCACCGCACCGACTTCATCCGCATCCGGGCAGAGCGCAGAGTGGCAAGTCAGCGACGAAGACGACTTCGGCACCGACCCGTACAACACGGCGGCGCCGTTTGTCGCTGAGCGCTATCGAAAGTCGTAAACTGCGTGGCTCGTTTTGCCGTCGCGGAGTGTGCGCAGCCAGTGAATTTCGTCGTCGTCCAGCTCGCTATTGATAGTGACCGATTGCTGCGGCTGTATCAGGGCAGCGCCCGGGTAGTGGTGGCCGTTGCCGAGAACGGTCAGACGGTACGATTTCCGGCAAACATCCTGCGCGAGCATGTCAGCCATGACGGCGTGCACGGTCGTTTCCGCATCGAGTTTGCCGCGAACGGCAAATTCTCACGCATGTCTCGCCTCGCCAGCTAACGCGTTATCGGGCTGGCGAAAAGCAGATTGCTGTGCAAACGGCGCGCGTTCAGTCTTCGTCAACTTCCAGCTGACCGGTGAGCCGGCGCCACATGTGCGAGCCTGAGACGCCTATCGTCAGCAGGGCGGCGAGGCAGACGAGGATAATCCAGGTAAGCGACGTAATGGAGTTGGCTGCCAGTAAGCCGAAATCGGTCAATAGCCAGATCAACGCCGCGAAGAATGCACTGCCGAGTACCATGCCGAGTGTGCCCAGTGAGCGAAAACTGGCAACGAGGTATATTGTCCAGCCGATGACCAGTAAGACCAGCACGAACACGTGTGGCGCACCGAGAGTGCTCGCTGCCAGTGCTTCCCTGATCCAGGCGAAAACGGAGTAGCGTGTCGGGTTGTAAGTGGCCATGACCAGAACTAGTGCAGCAATGAAACGCAGGCCGAAACCGGCAATCGTCAGGTCTGATGAGCGGGAGGTCTTGTCGTTATTCTTGTTGGCCATTACAGGCTCCGTGGTATTGCTGGCTTCGGTAATCTACCGGTTTGTTCGCGGCAGGTATTTCAATGACAGGCCAAACGTGACGTCGGGCGCTGTATCCACCCGAATATCTTCGCCCACGTTTATCGCCAGCTGCAAGTGCTCGGTCAGCCCTAGTGTGCCGCCCACGTTCAGCAATACGGCGGGGTCGCCCAGCATTTTGAGTTCGGAATCGTAAGCGGCACTGCGCAGGGTCGCTTGCATCGTCAACGACAAACGGGGCAGCGCTTGCACGCTCAAGCCCGCGGCGGCCTGACCGATTAACGGTTTCGCACGTTCGGCGAGGTGATCCGGTTCGCCAACAAGAATGGCGTACAAGCGGTAAAACGAAGACCAACGCGGGCTGCCGAACAGCGTGTTTCTGTCATGGACGTAGCCGAACGCCAGATCAACATTGCCACTGCCGGTTAATCGTTCACTGCTGCCGGTCGGTAATTTCAGCGCGACCCGGAATGCCGATGCACTGTGTTCGTTGCGTTGCAACTGCCAGCCCGCCAGCAGCCGCAGGTCGCCGACACCGCGCAGGTTTTGCTGATTGTCGAGCAGCAAGTTGCCGTCGTCGGAATAGCGGAAGTCGATTTGATCCTGAGCCACCAGGTCGCGCAGGTTATTCGGAAACCCGAACCAGCTGTGCCAGCGTTCTATGAAGTTGTCCAGCCCACCGGATTCGTGCAGCAGGTACGGCAACTCCAAGCCGAGGCTGAGTCGCTCGGTTACGCCAAACTCCGCCTTGATCGACAAGCGCGTCGTTTCACCGTCGAACTGCAACACCTCCTGTCCTGCCGTGCTTTGGCTCGAATGACTGGCTGTTGCTACGGACCAGTGCCATTCCGCTTGCCCGCGTTGCGTCAGCCAGGCGCTTTCCTCGGCATTCGCGAGGCCGGTCGTCACGATCAGCGGCGAGAGGTCGGCATCGGGCAGCGCTCCGGCGTTGACCGGAGTCGCAAACAGCATACAGCCGGCAAGCAGCAGGCTGCTTGCCGGAAGTACGCGGGCGACCGTATTGATAACGCTGCTACTCAGGCGCGCTGACAGTGATCTTCGAGGACCTGAGCCACGCAGCAGGTCAGGCGCTTGCCGGTTTCTATGTGCAGAAACTCGTTCGGGCCATGAGCATTCGAGTTGGGTCCCAGCAAGCCGGTCACCAGGAATTGTGCGTCGGGGAATTTCTCGCCGAGCATGCCCATGAACGGAATGCTGCCGCCGGTTCCCATGTACATCGACGGCTTGTTGAAATAGTCGTTTGATGCTTTTTGCATGGAGCTGGCCAGCCAGTCGGCAACCGGTGGGGCATTCCAGCCGCCCATGGCGGATTCGACTTTGAAGCTGGTCTTGCTAAACGGCGGTGGGTCCGCATCGAGCACTTTCTTGACCGCGGCGGCGGCCTTGTCCGGTTCGCAGGTGGGCGGCAGGCGGAACGACAATTTAAGTGTGGTTCCCGGCAGCAGCACGTTGCCGGCGTTGCTGATGCTCGGCAGGCCGTCAGCGCCGGTGATACTGAGCGTTGGTCGCCAGGTGTTGTTCAGCAGCAGTTCGTAGGGCGACTCGGCCGGTGTCCCGGAGTCATCAACCCACGGGAACTTCAGGTAGACCGAATCCTGCAAGACCTCGGCAGCCAGTTCAGCCTGCTTGAGGCGGGCAGCGGGTATGTCGCTGTACAACTCATCGACCACAACCTTGCCGCTGTCTTCATCTTCGATACGGCTCAGCAATTTGCGCAGGACCCGAAAGCTCGACGGCACGATGCCGCTGGCGCCGCCTGAGTGCACGCCTTCTGTCAGTACATCAACCTTCAGCGTGCCAACGAGATTGCCGCGCAATGAGGTGGTGCACCAGAACTGATCGTAGTTGCCGCATTCGGCATCGAGGCACACTACGAGACTGGGTTTGCCGATACGGCTTTCCAGTTTTTCGATGTAATGCGGCAAGTCGAAACTGCCGCTTTCTTCGCAGCCCTCTATGACAATGACACAACGCGCGTGCGGTATACCCTGTTCCTGCAGCGCGCGAATGGCCGTCAGCGAGCCGAATACGGCATAGCCATCGTCTGCGCCGCCGCGACCGTACAATTTGCCGTCGCGAATTACCGCTTTCCACGGTTCCAGGCCTTCTTTCCAGCCGCTGAATTCCGGTTGCTTGTCGTAGTGGCCATAGAGCAAGACGTTGTCGTCGATATCGCCCGGAACTTCAATGAACAGCAGCGGCGTGCGACCTTTGATACGCACGACCTCAACCTGCATGCCCTTGATGGGCTGCTCGCGACACCAGGCTTCCAGCATCGCAATGGCGTCGTCCATATAGCCGTGTTTTTCCCAGTCGGGGTCGAAACCCGGCGATTTGTTAGGCACTTCAATGTAACGGCTCAGTTGCGGGATGATGGAGTCGTCCCACATGGCGTTGACAAACTGGCTGGTCTTATTGCGGTCCATAAGGTCGTGTCCTTAGGCAGAATAGGGTGGCGCGGGGCCGGCAGGCGCTGATTGTGACAGACCGCGCAGCGGACTTCAGCCCTGCAACCCGGCAGGAACCGGGCCGGCCGAGAACCCACGCTTGCTGCCGCACTTCGCCATCGGCGCGGAACCGGGGCGACCATATCATTTGAAAGCGTATTCGCGCGGCAATCGCGCCGCCTGAGTGGCAAAATACGCTCACTATGGGACTTGCTTCAGGCAACAGGTTTCGCGCAGCGTCACGATGAACGGTATGGCAAAAGTCGTCTTGCTGGCCGTGCCGATCGGCCTGTTCCTGTGGTTGTTCGACGTCTCGCTCAATCCGGAGTTTGCCTTGCCGGCCGACGTCAAAGTGGCTGACCCAATGCAGGAACAATTGTACGAGCGATGTTTTGCTGCCGAGGATGCGGTCATACACGAACAGGCGTTTGGCACGATCGATAACCCGGATGTGCAGCGCGAGTTCATTTCGATGCACCGCGAAGACGCGCACGCCAGTTGCCGGCAGCGCTACCCGGAGCGGCTGGTGGATGAACACCGCGGGCTGCAGTTCAACCTGATCGATCTGCGCTACCGGTTTGCCGACTAACGACTACTGGCGGCCATCGTAGACCACCTTGCCAGCTACCACGGTCATCAAAGCCTTGCCGTCCAGCAAGCGATGCGGGTCTGCGGCCGCCGTTTGAAACGGGTCTATCGACAACACCGTAATGTCCGCCCATTTACCGGCAGCCAACGTGCCGGTCAGATCCTCGCGCAAGGATGACCGTGCGGGCCAGCTCGTGTACGCGCGCACGGCTTCTTCGATCGACATGTTCTGCGCCGGGTACCAGCCGCCGGGCGGTTCGCCGTCACGGTTCGTGCGGGTCACGGCACAATGCAGGCCGTAGAAAATATCGAAGTCAGTGCCGCTAAGGTCGGAATTGAATATCAGACCCGCGCCGTTTTCACGCAATGTTCGCCACGCGTAGCCGCCCAGGATACGTTGCGGGCCAACCCGCTCTTCGGCCCACGGGCTGTCCTCGACTGCGTGGCCAGGCTCCATCGAGGCAACCAGGTTCAATTCGCCGAAGCGCGCGAAATCATCGGGATGGACGATCTGCGCATGTTCCACCCGATGGCGGAGTCCGCGGGCAGCAGGGTCATCGCGGAGCACACGCTCGTAGAAATTCAGTACCGCACGGTTGCCGCCATCACCTATGGCATGAATACCGGCCTGGAAACCGGCAGCGATGGCTTCGCTGACGGCGTCTTCAGGAAATCCGTAGGCCGAACCGGCAATACCCTTGTGGCCGGGCATGTCTGAGTAATCGTCCAGCATGCTCGCGCCGCGCGAACCAAGCGAGCCGTCGTAATACGCTTTTACGCCGCGTACCTGAAAATAGGCGTTGCGGTCCTGCGTTGGGCCCTTGTTGATCCATTGCTTGAGTAAAGCCATGTTCTCCGGTCGAGCCGCTATCATGCCTTCCACGCGCACCGGCAACTCGCCTGCTTCGGCCAGGGCAAGGTAAGCGGGCATGTAGTCGGCGTAGATGCCGGCGTGATGACCATTGACGTAACCGGCTTCGGCAATTTCATTCAGGCCATGCAGCAACATGCGCTTTTTCTGTTCCAGGGTAGCCTCTGGCATGGCGTCGTAAATCATCGTCTGCGCACGGTTCAGAAACACACCGGTCGGCTCACCGTTGTCGTCTTTGACGATGTCACCGCCCGAGGGCGAATCGGTTGCAGCCGATATGCCGGCAATATCGAGCGCACGTTGATTGACGACGATAGCGAAACCGCGCCGTCCCTTGAGCATGACCGGATGATCCGGCGCTGCTGCATCCAGCGCTGATTTATCGGGTAGTTGATCGGCCCACGCGCCTTCGTCCCAGCCGCCACCGACAACCCATTCGCCGGCAGGCGTTTGCGTTGCTCTCGTACGAACCCGACTGGCCATGTCTTCCATGGTCGTGACGCCGTTCAGGTCGACACGTTCGGCTAACTCACCCAGTTCGTGGAAATGGCCGTGACTCTCAATAAGGCCCGGTATCACTGTGGCACCGGCGAGATCGATAACGGTTGTTGTCGTCCCGGCCAGTTTGCTGATGTCGGTCGCGTTGCCGACGCGTTGCAGCAGTCCGTTCTTCACCGCGATAGCGGTGGCATCCGGTTGCCATTGGCCGTTTGCAAACGGCGCATTGCCGGCGGGATTGCCGTGCGTATCCGGATCATCCCAGTTGAGTGTATAGACGCGCGCATTGGTGAGAATGAGATCCGCCGTCTCATCGGCGTTCACTGTGGACTCGCCTTTGCAGGCAGATAACAGCGCGCCGATCGTGCCAACGACAACCCAGAGAACAATTCTGTTCATGATCAGACCTGACCTTTGCCGGACCCACGACAACTCACTATAGCAGCGCACTGCGGGTCCGGCAGCGCTGCATAGGATTCGAATGAAACCATCAGTGCGGCTTTTCCGCGGCAATTGAATGCTTTTTTTGCCCGTGCTGATTTCGTACAGTGAAAGAAAGGCATGCGCAGGTTGTGCATGAGGGGGGGGACAATGAGTGACAAGGTAACGCGACGAGATTTTCTGAACGGTACGCAAATAGCGATAGGCGCATCAATGGTTGGACCGTGGTCGGAACTGTTGGCGGCGAGTGGTTCGCCGTTCGATCTTTCCAGTGACTACTATCCGCCGGCCAAAACGGGTTTGCGCGGCAGTCACGATGGCGCATGGGAAACCATGCACGCACGAGTGGCCGGTCGCGACTTCAAAGCACCTCGCGCTGATGAGAAGTACGACCTGGTGGTGGTTGGTGCCGGTATCAGCGGCTTGTCCGCCGCGCACTTTTATCGCAAGGAAAAGCCCGACGCGCGGATCCTGGTGCTCGACAATCACGATGACTTCGGTGGGCACGCGAAGCGCAACGAGTTTTCAATCAACGGTAAGACCCGTATTGGCTACGGCGGCACCGAGTCGATCGATACGCCATCGTCGTACAGCCAGGTTGCCAAAGACATGCTGGTCGACGTTGGCATCGACACGCAGAAGTTCTACAAGCTCTATCATCAGGAGCTGTACGCATCCATGGGCCTCAGCAAAGGTATTCTGTTCGACAAGGAAACCTACGGCGAGCAGAAACTCGTTGGTGGCTACAACCGGATTCCATGGCAGGAATTTGCGGCGCAAACGCCGATGAGTGACAAAGCGCGTGCTGACCTGATCCGGGTGTGGACGGACGAGCGTGATTACCTGCCGGGTCTTGGTCGCGACGAGAAAATCGCCAAGCTCAGCAAGATGAGTTACTACGCGTTTCTTCGTGATCTGGTCAAGGTCGATCAGCAGGTGCTGGAAATGTACCGCCGCTGGGGCATGAGTTTCTGGTGTGTAGGGATCGACGAGATTCCGGCGACCTCCGTGCAATCGTACGACGGCGGCATGCCGGGCCTGACGCACACCTTGCCGCGCGTCGGCTATCGCGGCGACGAGCCGTACATTTTTCACTTTCCCGACGGCAACGCGTCGGTTGCGCGCCTGCTCGTGCGGAAACTGATTCCGGATGCTGTGCCGGGTAACACGATGGAAGATGTCGTAACCGCGCGGGTCGATTACTCACGGCTTGATCGCGAATCTCAAGGCACACGCATCAGGCTGAACAGTACGGTCGTCAACGTCCGCCACACGGGTCGCAATGACAATGTCGACGTAACGTATGCGCACGGTAACGAGGTGTACACCGTGCGTGCCGGGCGTTGCATCATGGCGTGTTACAACAGCGTTGTGCCGTATATCTGCCCGGAATTGCCGACTGAGCAGAAAGAAGGCCTGGCCTACAACGTCAAGGTGCCGCTCGTGTACACGAAGGTGCTGGTCCCGAACTGGCGGCCGTTCGCTGAGCTCGGGCTGGATTTCGTGTACTACACCAACGATTTCTTCAAACAGGTTGAACTGGATTACCCGGTGTCCATAGGCAACTACGAGTTCGGCAAGACGCCGGACGATCCGATGGTCCTGCACATGTGCCATGTGCAGCACTTCCCCGACATAAAGGGACCTGAGCAATGGCGAGCCGGACGCCGCCATTTGCTGGGCACGCCGTTCTCAGTCTACGAGGGACACGTTCGCGATCAGCTGGATCAGGCGCTGTCGGGTGCGGGCTTTGATGCCGAGCGCGATATCCACGCCATTACCGTCAACCGCTGGGCGCACGGCTATTCGTACAGCAATGACCTGCTGTGGGAACCGGAGTGGCCTGACCCGAAGCAGACGCCCTGGTACAAGGCACGACAACCGCACGGTCGTATCACGATTGCCAATTCCGATGCCGGCGTGCAAGCGACCACCAACTCCGCCATCACGCAAGGGCATCGCGCCGTAATGGAAGCGTTGCAAGGCTGAGTCTCAAGCTCGCAGGACGTCGGCTGACGTCACGACCGGGCGGCACAGCTTGTGTGCCGCCCGGCTTTTTTCAGGCCGGATAACCGTAAGTGGCTTGCAGTCCGAGTGGCAAGCCTATCGCCCAGTAGAGCAGCAGGAAGATCGTCCACAAGACCAGGAAAGACACGGAGTACGGCAGCATCATGGCGGTCACAGTGCCGATGCCGGTTGATTTCACGTACCGCTGGCAGAACACGACGACCAGCGGGAAGTACGGCATCAGTGGGGTGATGATGTTCGTGCTGGAATCACCGATCCGGTAAGCAGCCTGGGCGAGGTCCGGCGATATACCCAGCTGCATCAACATCGGAACGAAGATGGGCGCGAGCAGCGCCCACTTTGCCGACGCCGAGCCAACAAACAGATTGATAATACCGGTCAGCAAGACGATGCCGGTAATGGTGATACCGCCGGGCAGCGCCAGCTTCTGCAGTATTTCCGCACCTTCCAGTGCCAGCAAAACACCGAGATTGGACTGGCCGAAGGCGTAAATGAATTGCGCGATAAAAAACATGATGACGAGGTAGTAACCCATCCCCGTCATGGCCTTGGTCATGCCGGCAATCATGTCCCGCGAACTCCTGATGCTGCCGGATGACACGCCATAGACGATGCCGGGGAGCAGGAACAGCAGAAATATCAGCGGCACGATGGACTTCATCAATGGCGCAGCGCCGGAGGTCAGTTCACCGTCGGGGGCACGCCATGCTGAGCCGGCCGGCAAGGACGTGGCGATCAGGAGCGCAATACCGAGCAGCATGGCGATCAGAGCGATGCGCAAGCCGCGGCGTTCGTGTACCGCCAGTGGCTCCATGGTCGGCAGATCGGAAACGTCGCCGTCGACGGCCGAGGATTGCAAACGGGGTTCAACCACTTTGTCGGTCAGAAACCAGCCGAGACTCACGATCAGCAACGACGATGCCGTCGTGAAGAAATAGTTATTGAGCGGGTTGAGGACAACGGCCGGATCAAGAATCTGGGCGCCGGCCTGCGATATGCCTTGCAACATGGGGTCAAGCGCGGAGGGCACGAAGTTGGCGGAGAAGCCGCCGGAGACTCCGGCGAAGGCTGCCGCTATACCGGCGAGCGGATGGCGGCCTGCGGCATAAAAGATGATGCCGCCGAGGGGTATCACGAGTACGTAGCCGGCATCCACGGCGGTATGACTGACGATGCCGACCAGTATCACCATTGGCGTCAGCAACCAGCGCGCCGTTACCGCCATCATCGCGCGCAATCCTGCGTTGATGAAGCCGGTGTGTTCTGCGACACCAATGCCGAGCATGGCAACGAGCACCACGCCGACCGGGTGAAAGTGCGTGAAGTTCGTGACCATCACGCTGAAGAACGTGGTCAGCGCATTGCCGGACAGCTGGTTGACAACCCGCAGCGGTTCACCACTACGGGGATCAACAAGATCGAAGCTGATGCCGGACAGCAACCACGACAATACCCAGACGATAAACAGCAGGGCGATAAACAAAACGGCAGGGTCAGGCAGCTTGTTGCCGACACGTTCCACGGCAGCGAGCGCACGCTGGACCACGCTGGACTTGACTGGTTTCGAATCACCCATCGGACATTGCCCCTGCAATTACGGTGTCCGGCAGTCTACCCAATTCAGCCGCCATCGTCCTGTTTGGCCCTGCCAGGACGCTAGTGCCCCATTGAGAGTCCGCGCACGAGCTGCTGCGTCATACGTTCAGTGGTGATGAAATCCCAGCTCCAACCGGCATAGTCGGCGAGCGGGTTCTGGCTCAGAATTTCCTCGGCCGAAGCACCGGCGTCGAGCAGTGCCTGGATACGGTCGCGGGCATCAACCAGCATGTCGCGGGCGCGAACCAGGTCACCGCGATTGGCCAGCGGGCCATGGCCCGGAATAATTCGGGTTTCGGCATCAGCCATTTCGAGCACACGGTTTTGTGCCGCGATGTAGCCCTCGACGCTGCCGCCAGAATCCAGGTCTATGAACGGGAACAGGCCATTAAACATTGCGTCGCCGGTGTGAATGACGTTGGCATCGGCAAAATGAATGATCGCATCACCGTCCGTGTGGGCGTGCTCTACGTGGATCACGCGTGCCTTATGGTTGTTCAGATGGAAGGTCACTTCCTCGGCGAAAGTGAGTTCCGGCAACGCGTCCCTCGCGGCATCCGAGTCCAGCAGGCGCTGGCGGATGCTGTCGTGAGCGACAATCGTCGCGCCATGCTGATGCAAGGCGACGTTGCCACCCAGGTGATCGCCATGTACGTGTGTGTTGATCACAAAATCAACCGGCGCACCACTGACTTCCTGGACGGCCGCGAGCGTCTTGCCGGCAAGCGGCTCAAGGCCATCATCGATCAGCACAACCCCGTCGTCGCCGGTCAGCAGGCCGAGATTGCCGCCGCTGAAACCGCCAACACCTTCCAGCATGAAAAGGCCGGTGCCGAGTTCCGTGGATTTGAACCGGATATCATCCTGCGCAACGGCGGTGACGGCCAGCAGCAGGCCAGCGGCGAAAATGGCGGGAGTTCGGTGGTTCATGGTGTTGCTCCTGGTGCGTGAACGACTAGAGGTTGGCTTGTGGCTATTCAATCTGTTCGGTCCTGTTCGTGCTGTTTTCGCGGCGCGACACAGTTCTCATAACGCGCAAAAAGTAGCGGTCGGCACTGCTCGCTGAGAGCCACATCACAGTGTTGAGACGGACAGCCGTCTGATCATACCAGCATGTCAGTTGCCAGGACCCCACATGACGCCCTACGTCGATAACATCGTGCCATTTCCGCTGAGCCGTCGCCGCGAGCTGCGAAGCTGCCCGCACTGTGGCACCCGGAGTGATGTGTACCGTATTGGGCGGCTGTTGTGGGCTTACTGCGACCTGCACGAGGTTCGCTGGGTTGTCGCTGATTTTCACCAGTCGTCACCCGAGTCGATGGACCGGAAACAACTGCGCAAGGGCCTGGAGTTTCTTTCCGCATTTGTCGAGGTTTCCCGCTGACAGGCGAGCCAGACCGGCGCGACTGGCCCGCTCCCCGTCCTCGCTGACCTGTAAAGCGCGTTTTGCCGCCTGTTTCGGGGCTCAATGCCTGAACAGAGCGTGAGCCGTCGTTCATTGCTGCTCAGGGTTGTTTGGCGTACGGCTACAGGCATGCATAGCCGGACTGGCAGGGCACTGCCTGGGCGGACTGTCACACCGAGCGGGCGAAGCGTCCGGCTCATGCATGCAGTGCTTCCGCAATTCAGCAAGAACCGGGCATCCCGTGCGGGTGCAAGTCGGCAGGCGGGGTTGCTAGTCGAGCCGGCTGTCGATACGAATTTCGTTTTCCAGTGTTCGGTGCACCGGGCATCGATCCGCGATCTCCAGCATCCGTTGGCGCTGCTCCTCGTCGAGATCGCCTTCCAGCGTTATTACCCGTGTGAGTTGATCAACCTTGCCGCTGGTCGATTCGCAATCATCGCAGTCTTCGGCATGAATACGGTCATGTGATACCTCGCAGCTGACGCGTTCAACCGCGAGCTTCTTGTGGCGTGCATACATGTTGAGTGTCATCACCGTGCAAGTGCCTAGCGCGGCGGCCAGATACTTGTACGGGTCGGGACCCAGATCGGAGCCGCCGGCTTTTTCCGGCTCGTCCGCCAGCAGGCTGTGCCGGCCCGCCTGTACCCGGCAGAGAAACTGGTCGTCGGTGCGGCCGTACACAATGGTTTGTTCGGTGGCCGCCGGTTCGTCGATCTGCAAAAAGCGCCGCGACCAGGTGGCAATCACCGCGCCCGCATACTGCGAATCGGCTTCGTCCGATAACAGGTGGTCGGCGTTGTCGAGGCTGACAAAACTCTTCGGGTGCAATGCAGTCGTGAATATTTTCTGCGCGTTGTCGACAGACACAGCCTGATCAACAGGCGAGTGCATCACCAGCAGCGCACGGCGCAGATTGTGCAAACGCTCATCCAGCGTATGGCGACGGGCATCATCGACAAAATCCTTGCGGATACGGAACGGTCTGCCGGCCAGCTGCACTTCCGCCGAGCCCTCCCGTTCAATGGTTTCCAGGTCGTCGCCCAGTTGTTTCAGTACGTGCGCTGCATTGGCCGGTGCTGCCAGCGTTGCGACGGCTTTGACGCTGTCCAGGCGTTCCGCGACAGCAAGTACCGCGGCACCTCCCAATGAATGTCCAACAAGCAGTTGCGGTGCAGCAAGGTTGGCGGACAACCATTCGGCGGCATCTTCCAGGTCATCGAGATTGCTGGAAAACGTGGTGTCGGCAAAGTCGCCGTCGCTTTCACCCAGCCCGGTGAAATCAAAGCGCAACACGGCGAAGCCGACCTCGGCGAGGGAGCGCGAAATGTTCCGCGCTGCCTTGATATTGCGCGAGCAAGTGAAGCAATGCGCGAACAACGCCGTCGTTTGCCACTGACCACCGGGCGGCAGTTCGAGGTTTGCCGTTAAATTCTGACCATTGCGGTTTTGGAACTGGAATTTTGTCATGCGACTCTTCCCGTAAAGCGGTGCTGTGGCGCGGTGTGGTAATCGGAGGTCAGCCGTTGCTGAGCCCGTGTCGGCACGCGCAGGGGTACCGGCATTTTGCCGGGTCGTGGTGCATTCCGTACGGAGAATTACCGGCGTTCGCTGCTGTGCACACTCTATACAGGACCGTCCGCGCATCGCAAGGCGGGGTCGGTTTATCACCATCGCATGGTATAAGAACATCCCCGGATCCTGCTGCGGGTCGATGAGGTGCCAGCATGCGTTTGTACGTTCGAATCTTGCTAATCAGTGCGTTGCTTGGCGGCTGCACGCCGGATGCGGCTGACAGTGAAACCTTGTCGCCGTCTGCCGTGCAGGGCACCGGTTCCGAGAGT
Source organism: Woeseia oceani (assembly GCF_001677435.1). Taxonomy (GTDB): domain Bacteria; phylum Pseudomonadota; class Gammaproteobacteria; order Steroidobacterales; family Woeseiaceae; genus Woeseia; species Woeseia oceani. The sequence goes on along the minus strand of NZ_CP016268.1, from coordinate 2,966,341 downwards.
CCCTATGTCGGCCAGTTGCTTACCGTGAGCGGCATCGTTAGCGGCGACTTTCAGGATGACGATGCTGACACTGTTCGGTCTCTGGGCGGCTTCTTTCTGCTGAATGACGAACCTGATGGCGATCCGCTGTCGTCCGATGGCGTATTCGTTTTTGACCGCAATGCAGACACGGTTGACGTCGCGCTCGGCAATCGCGTGCAGGTGGCTGGCAAAGTGAGCGAGTATTTCGGCGAGACGCAAATCGTAGCTGAGTCGGTACGGATTGTCGGACGTGGCGAAGTGCGTTACACGTCGCTCAAACTCCCGGTTGCACGGACTGTTCTCAATGACGACAGCATTCCTGTCGCCGATCTGGAAGCGTACGAAGGCATGCCGGTAACATTAGGACACCCACTGTACGTGCAGGACCTGCACGGACTTGAGCGCTACGGCGAGCTGCTGCTGTCGACCGAGCCCCGAGAGATGCAGTTTACCTCCGGCAATCGCCCCGATACCGCCGGCTATCAAGCGCATGGCCTGAAACGTGCTGCGCGCTCACTGTTGCTCGATGACGGCAGTGCCGAGCAAAACCCAAAGCCAATTCAATACGTCAATGGTGATTTCGCGCCGGGTTTTCCATTACGGGTAGGCGATGAGCTGCAAGCGTTGTCCGGTGTGCTGCGCTACAGCCGAGGCAATGGCGGCAACGGCATGCAGGCCTGGCGTTTGCTGCCCGTGACCGAGCCGGTGTTCATCAATCGCAATCCTCGTCCGGCAAGACCGGATGTCGGTGGCGACCTCGTAATAGCGAGTTTCAATGTGCTGAATTACTTCGCTCAGACAGACAGCGGTAAAGCGGTCTGTGGGCCGGTACAAAAAGACGGATGCCGTGGTGCGGATTCGGAGGCGGAGCTTGAGCGGCAACGAGCCAAGACAGCAGCGGCCATCAACGCACTCGACGCGGACATCGTCGGCCTGATGGAGCTGGAAAACTCAGCCGGTGCGTCGCAGGACGACCTGCTGGCGGCTCTGAATCAACGCCAGCCGGGCTGGGCTGCGATACGCACCGGCGTAGTGGGCGGGGATGCCATTCAGGTGGCACTGATCTACCGGTCGGATACGGTGGAAACCGCCGGTGATTTCGCCGTCCTCGATCGCAGCATTGATCCTGGCTTCGACGACAACCGGAACAGACCCGTTGTGGCGCAGAGTTTTCGAGCCAGGCAAGGCGGTGCGGCTTTTACGGTCGCCGTTGCGCACCTCAAGTCCAAGGGTTCGCCTTGCGATACGGACAACGACCCGAACCGCGGTGACGGCCAGGCCAATTGCAATCTAAGTCGCACACGCGCGGCCCAGGCGCTGGTCAACTGGTTGGCCTCGGATCCGACCGGCAGCGGCAATCCGTTCGCGCTGGCGATCGGGGATTTCAACGCCTACATGAAGGAAGACCCGATCAGGGCAATGGAGGAGGGCGGACTGACAAACCTCATTCGCGAGTACGTCGGCGAAGGCGCCTGGTCGCTGGTTTACAGGGGCGAGTCAGGAGCCCTCGATCATGCTTTCGCGACGCCGGCTCTCGCTCCGTATGTCAGCGGTGCCGCTGAATGGCATATCAATGCGGATGAGGCCCCGCTGTACGACTACAACCTCGAGTTTGCTCGCGACCCGGCCTTGTTCGAGCCGGATACCCCCTGGCGCGCCGCCGATCATGACCCGTTGCTGATCGGTCTGCGGCTGCCGGCGGAATAGGCGGTTGCCGTTCAGTGGCCAGAATGTCAGTCTAGTCGCGCCGGGCAAGGCGCACATTTCTGCGGGGGGATGAACATGGCAACGGCTGAACTGGTGCGGTGGGATACCGTACCGCTGGAAACGGTCAATCCGATGATGCAACGACGCATTATCACCGGCGAGCTGATGACGCTTGCCCGAATCTGGTTCAAGGACGGCTTTCTTGTGCCGCGCCACAGTCATCACAATGAGCAGATCACGCAGGTCGTTGCCGGTGTCATGCGCTTTAGCTTCGGTGCCGATGGCGCTGACGTTCGCGACGTCGGCCCGGGTGAAGTCGTCGTTATTCCGGCAAACCTTCCGCACGAAGCGCTGTGCATCGGCGATGTCGAAGAGATCGACATGTGGGCACCACGTCGTGATGACTGGCTGAACAAGAGTGACACCTATTTACGAGGTTGAACGACATTCTGTCGGCCGGATAAGCGCAGATGCGTTTTGGTTCAGCCTGTTGACTTACTACTCAAGGGTTTGTGCATGACTAAACTGTTTTCCATCGCTGCTACGTTTGTTTTCGCACTGGGTGTCGCCAACGCGGCGCCCGGCAGTTTCACGTCCGAAGATGTCTTTGACCTTGAGTACGCGAACAATCCCCTGATTTCGCCGGACGGCACGCAACTGGTGTACGAGCGTCGCTCGAACGACATCATGTCGGATTCCACGCGCTCGAATCTCTGGTTGATCGACATTGCCAGTGGTGAACAGCGACCACTGTTGTCCGGCATTGAGAGCGCCAGTTCACCGTTGTGGTCGCCGGATGGCCGCCGTATCGCGTGGTTGCGCGGCACCAGGCACGGTACCGGCATTTACGTGCATTGGTTGCAGAGCAACCGGACGGCACTGTTGACGACGTTGCGGGAAAGCCCTTCGGCCCTGAGCTGGTCACCGGATGGCCGTTTGCTCGCCTTTGTCATGCCGGTCAAGAAGGACACCCAGGCGCTCGCCAAACCGCCGGCGAAACCGGAAGGCGCTGAGTGGTCGGAACCGGTCAAAGCGATCGACAGTGTCACTTACCGGCGCGACGGTGAGGGCTTTATCGAACCCGCGCATGACCATGTGTTCGTGGTTCCGGCTGATGGCGGCACACCGCGGCAACTAAGCAGTGGGGACTTCAATCACACGGGACCGTTGTCGTGGTCGCCGGGCAGTGATCGCATCTTTTTTTCAGCAAACCGCAATCCCGACTGGGAGTTCGAGCCTTTGGAGGGAGACCTCTGGTCCGTGACGCTGGCTGACGGGGAGCTGCAACAAGTCACCGATCGGGCGGGCGATGAATCGGCACCGCAGTTGTCGCCGGATGGCCGGCGCATTGCCTATTTGTACCAGCACAGCGAGCGGGTGCCGTACCGCAATACGGTCCTGCATGTCATGGATCTGGATGGCGGCAATGACAGGGCCGTTACAGGGCGGCTCGATCGCTCGGTCAACAGTGCGGTGTGGGCGGCCAACGGGCGGAGTCTCGTCATCAGCTACGACGATCGCGGCGCAAGAATACTGGCGCGCGTATCGCTCGATGGCGAGGTGACAGCCATCGCCAGCGATCTCGGCGGGACCACGCTCGGCAGGCCTTACACCAGCGGTGCCTATTCAATGTCGGACAATGGCACGATCGTCTATACCCGCGGCACAGCGTACCGGCCGGCGGACGTGGCCGTAGTGACGCGCCGCGGTCCGCGAATACTGACTGCATTGAATGATGACTTGCTGGCCAACCGCAATCTGGCTGAGGTGCATGAGATCAACTATGCGTCGTCCTTTGACGATCAACAGATTCAAGGCTGGTACCTGACGCCACCGGATTTCGATCCGGCGAAAAAATACCCGCTGATACTGGAAATTCACGGCGGCCCGCACCTGGTGTACGGGCCGCAATTTTCGGCCGAGATGCAACGTTTCGCGGCGGAAGGCTACGTGGTTTTTTACGACAATCACCGCGGCAGCTCGTCGTACGGCGAAGACTTTGGTTTGCTGTTGCAGTACAAATACTCGAGCGAAGAGGACTTTGCCGATCACATGTCGGGCATCGACGCGCTGATCGAGCGGGGCTTCATTGATCCTGACAACCTGTTCATTACCGGCGGCTCCGCTGGCGGCATCGCCAGTGCTTATGCAATTGGACTTACCGATCGCTTTCGAGCGGCGGCGGTTGCGAAGCCGGTGATCAACTGGGTATCCAAGACGTTGACGGCCGACTCGTCGATCTACCAGATTCAATACCAGTTTCCGGGCATGCCCTGGGAAGAGCCGGAACACTACTGGCAGCGTTCGCCGCTGTCGCTGGTTGGCAATGTGAATACACCAACGTTGCTCCTGACCGGCGAGGAAGATCAGCGAACACCTATCTCGGAAACTGAACAGTTCTATCAGGCGCTGAAGCTGAGAAAGGTGGATGCCATGATGATTCGCGTGCCGGGCTCGCCGCACGGTATCGCGGGCAAGCCATCGCGGTTGATTGCGAAAGTCGACAACATCCTTGCCTGGTTTGCACGCTACCGCAGTGACCGAAACGGGAGTGCCCAATAGTCATGATGACCACCAGGATTACGGCGCGCGCGCTCTGCGTGAGCCTGACTGCCTTCGTATTGATGTCTGGTTGTCAGCCCGCTGCAGAACCCTTTTTGCCGCAGTACGGCTCTATAGATATCTTGATCGAAGACGCGCAAGTCATAGATGGCAGCGGCACGGCTGCCGTGGCAGCGGATGTTGTGGTCGTTGGCGACACGATTGTTTTCGTTGGCGATGCTGCGTTCGCTGCCAAGGACCCGCGTATCGTGCGCCGCATTGACGCCGGCGGTCGCGTACTCGCACCGGGATTCATCGACCTGCATTCGCACGGCAATCCGCTCGAGACTCCCGAGATGGAAAACTTCCTCGCCATGGGTGTCACGACAATCTCGCTGGGACAGGATGGCAGCAGCCCCGATGTTGAGGAGCTCAGCGTCTGGCTCAATGAAGTCGACCAGAAACGCATGGGCACCAACCTAGCGATGTTCATCGGTCACGGCACGTTGCGCGAGCGCGCTGGCGCGGGCCGCAACCCGTGGCCAGAGCCGGAACAGATGGCGCGCATGCTCAAGATGCTGGAGGCGGCCATGCCGCACACGTTCGGCATGACCACAGGGTTGGAATACAACCCGGGACTTAGCGCGAGCGAGGAAGAGCTGGTGGTGTTGGCGCAGGTCGTCGGCAAGTACGACCGCGTGATCATGAGCCACATGCGCAATGAAGATGACGATCAGCTGGAGAATTCCATCGCCGAACTGCTGGAGCAGGGACGTCATGCACGGGTGCACATTTCGCACCTGAAGTCCGTGTACGGCAAAGGCAGTGCGCGAGCCGCCGAGATTCTTGGCATCATCGAAGCGGCACGTGCGGACGGCATTGATGTCACCGCCGACATGTACCCGTACACCGCCAGCTACACCGGGATAGGCATCGTCTTCCCGGTCTGGGCGAAGACCCGTGAGCAGTTTGAGTTTGCCAAAGCCGACCGTCGTGAAGAACTCGAGGAATACCTGCGCAATCGGGTGGCAGCAAGAAACGGGCCGGAGTCGACCTTGTTGGGCACTGATCCGTGGACCGGCAAGACGCTGGCTGAATTGTCCTTCGAACTGGAGTTGCCGTTTGAGGACGTGCTGATCGACATCATCGGGCCGAACGGCGCTTCCGGCGCGTATTTCGTCATGAACGAAGAGCTGCAAACGAGCTTGCTGGACAGTCCGTGGGTTGGTGTCTGTTCGGACGGCAGTCCGACCGGGTTTCATCCGCGTGGCCACGGTACGTTCGCCAAAATCATCGAAGACTATGTTTTGCAGAACGAGGTTCTGACACTCGAAGAGGCGGTGGCCAAAATGACTTCGTTTCCCGCTCGCTTGCTCAAGATCACGGATCGCGGACTGATTGCGGAAGGCAAGCGTGCCGACCTGATCCTGTTCGATCCACAGAATGTGCATGCCCGAGCAACCTATCCGGAGCCACTGCAACTGGCGGAAGGTTTTGACCTGGTGCTGGTCAACGGTGTGGTCGCGCGGGAGAACGGCAAGCTCGCCGGTGTTCGCGCCGGCCGCGTCCTGAAGCCCGAAAGCACATGAAATCTGCCCGCGTCGAGGCCACGACGATAGCTCACTGGCTTAACAGTGAGCAGCTGCGCCCCGCTGCGGTTATCAGCGATATTGGCGCTTCGATCGTGCTTGATCTCAGCGCGGGTAGCGTGGCGCTCGGGCAGTCACTGGACGGTCTGGATGTACAACGCTTCAGCGAACTGGTCGATGCTTTTATGCAACGCAACAACGCCACTCGTGCTTACGGGCGTTGGGGCGAACACCGTGCGTTGTACAACAACGATAACTTTGCCGGCAATGGCGAGGAGCGGCGCACGGTACACATGGGCATCGATGTGTTTTGCGCAGCGGGCACGCCGGTTTGCACGCCACTGGACGGCGTGGTCGAAATCGTTGCCAACAATACGGCTGAACTTGACTACGGACCGTTGCTGGTAATTCGGCATGCAACGCCGGAGGGCGAGCCATTTTTTACGCTGTACGGTCACCTGGGGCCGGAATGCCTCGCTACCTGTGTGCCTGGGCAGAGACTAACGGCAGGGCAATCAATAGCCACTGTCGGCGCACCGCCGGGCAACGGCAACTGGCCGCCGCACCTGCACTTTCAACTGGTACTGGACTTGCTGGGCCTTGGCAAAGACTTTCCGGGAGTGGCCTGCGCCAGCGAACAGGCGTACTGGCTCGGGCTGTCACCCAATCCGGCGTGTTTTTTTCCGGCGGTGTCGGCCGTCGCGCTCGATGGTCGCAAAAAACAATAAAGGCGCGTGACTGAATCGGGTTGCGACGCGGGGGACTACGCATGACTACACTGCACCTGATTGACTACGTTGCCATCGGTATCTATTTCCTGATCCTTATCTGGATCGGCATACGCGTTGCGCGAACGGAAAAAGGTGAGGGCGAAGCGGAATCTTTTCTGGCCGCGGACCGGAACATGAACCTGTTGCAGTCGACCTCCACGACAGCGGCGACCGACCTGGGTGGTGGTTTCAGTATCGCGATGGGCGGACTCGGCTTCACGCTCGGCATATCCGGCTCCTGGCTGATCGCGATTTCGGGTCTCAGTGTGGTCATGGTGTCGTTTCTGATGGTGCCGAAGGTCAAACGCTGGGCTGACCGGGTCAGCGGCCTGACCACCGGCGACCTGTTTGAAGCACGGTTTGATCGGCGTACCGGGCTGTTGGCAGCCGTGGTTGTCGGACTGGCCTGGTTTACGTTTGTTGGCGGGCAGATCATCGCCGGTGGCAAGTTGCTGCAGGTGACGATGAACCTGAATTTGACGCTGTCGGTTGTGCTGTCCGGCACCATCATTCTTGCCTACACCGCACTGGGTGGTTTGAAGGCCGTCATTTACACAGACGTTTTTCAGATGCTGATCTTGCTGGTCGGGATCGTCTTTATTGCCGTGCCTATTGGCATGTACGAAGTGGGCGGCTGGAGCGCGATGGTTGAACACTTCGAATCCAATCCGGACACCGCATCGATGATTGACTGGACCGCGGTGAGCTGGAAGCAGGCTCTGGGTTGGTTCTTCGCCATATTCCCGGTGTGGTTCATTTCCATTGCCGCCATGCAACGCATCGTTGCAGCACGTGACGTTCGCACGGCAAGACGCGCGTTCTTTCTTACCGGCGTTCCGATCGAATGGCCATTGTTTGCCGTCGGCAGCACCCTGATTGGCATGATCGCGCGGATGTTGTTTCCCGATCTGCAGGACGCGGAGCTTGCCACGCCAACGGTGATCATGCAGTTGCTGCCGGTGGGCATCGCCGGCATCGTTATTGCGGCATACATAGCGGCTGTTATGTCGTCGGCGGACTCCGCGCTGATCGGGCCCGTCGCCATCTTCACCAATGACATTTACAAGAAGCAGTTCAATCCGCAGGCAAGCGGTGCCCAATTGGTAAAGGTCGCGCGCACGGCGACTTTGGTGCTCGGCGTGCTCGCGGTCGGCATCGCCTACCTGGTACCGAATGTTCTGGAGCTGATTCTTTACGCCTACACGTTCGGTGCGGCGGGACTGTTCTTTCCGATGCTGGGTCTGTTGTTCTGGCGCGGCACTACCGCCAAAGGCGCATTCTGGAGCATGCTGGCAGGCGGCGGTTCGGCGGTATTGTGGGCGATCTACGAATCCATCGTCGTCGCCAGTGGCGGCGAGCCGTTCGAGATTGCCGCGTCTTACATGGGTTGGCTGGTGGGCTTGCCAACATTGGTCGTCGTGTCATTGCTGACTCAGCACAGCCAGGATGAAGACGTTGATATGTTTCGGTCCTGAGACGTCGCCGCTTAAAACATTGCGCCGAGCACGAGATAGGCGGCAACACTGATTCCGCCAACGACCATCGCATAAGGCATTTGGGTTTTGATGTGGTCGATGTGGTCCGACGCTGCACCGGTTGAGGCGAGAATGGAAGTATCCGACAACGGCGAACAGTGATCGCCGAATACGCCACCGCCGGCAATTGCTGCAACCGTTGCGTAAACGACCGGCGACAGTTCCTGACCGCTGAACGTGAATGCGAGCGGTACAGCAATCGGCATCATGATTGCGAAGGTTCCCCAGGAGGTGCCCGTCGAGAACGCAATGATGCCGGCAATCAAAAACGTCAGTGCCGGCAGCAAGCCAGGCGTCAGCCAGCCTTCTGTCTGTGCGACGATGAACTCGGCCGTGTGCAGGTTCGCGGACAATTCATTCAGCGCATACGCAAAGGCCAGAATGATAATGGCCGGCATTACGCCCTTGATGCCGTTCATTGCCGTTTCCATGATGTCAGCCAGCGGTACGCCTTGAATGCGCATGACCGTCGCAGCAACGACTGACGACAACAGAAACGCTTCCATCGTCAGTGCCGACTTTGTCACGACGAAGGAACCGATGCCGACACCGATAACTATGAGAACCGGCAGAACGAAATTCCAGAACAGGCTGGTACGGATACCCTCGAACGGTTCGATGTCAGTCAGCTCACGACTCATGAGTGGTTGTGCGCCGTCACGCAGCACTTTGCCTTCGTTCTCGGCACGAGTTTCTGCCGTTTTCATTGGGCCGAATTCGGGAATGATGCGCGCCGCGATTGCACCAACCATGACGACCGCCAGGATTGCGTAAATGTTGTACGGAATTGCGTTTATGAAAACTCGCATGGCATCCGCGTCATCGGCGATAGGGCCCATGCCGATCATCAGGCCGGCAATAAATACGGCCCAGCCGGTAATCGGCACTATGACGCTGACGGGCGCAGACGTTGAATCGGCGATGTAGGCGAGCTTCTCGCGCGAGATCCGAAAGCGGTCGGACAAGGTGCGCATCGTCGAGCCGACAAACAACGGACTGAAGTAGTCGCTGAAAAACACGAACATGCCCATCACCCAGGCGGACAGCTGCACGCGGACCCGGGTCATGTTGCAGCTTTCGACCCAGGCGGAGAAATTACGGATAGCGCCGGTGCGCTGAAAAAAGGCGATCGTTACACCGATAAACAATTCGAGCAGAAAGATCCACGAGAACGCCGTTGTGCCCAGCGCATTCTTCAGCAGGTTGGGGAAGCCCATCAGGCCTTCGCCGGCAATGAATACACCAACGAGGCAGGCCACGGCCAATGAGAAGACTGTATTGCGGGTAACGAAGGCGAGAATGATGGCAACGGCGGCAGGTAATAGTGACCACGCGCCTACGGCGACGGTTTCTTCCACGACTTCCCCCCGGATCGTTGTTATTGCGAAAGAAGTTACACCAAAAGCGTTCTGCTTACACTTCGTCGCGGGCGCGATGGCGCTCAATACCCGCGATTATCGAAAAGCCGAGTGCTCGCAATGGCTCCGGTGGCATCCAGCTCGCATTGCCGAACAACGCAGCCATGTCAGGCGTTTCCATCTCAAGTGCATGTTCAGCCAGCAGCCTGCCGAACAAGCTGCCTTTGACGACCCCGCCACCGTTGCAGCCGGCGGAAACGAACAAGCCACGCCTGACCTGTCCCCACAACGGCGCACCGTTGTAAGTGAAACCGGTCGCTCCTGACCAAACCGACTCGAACGCTACGTCTGTCAGCGCGGGATAGCGGCGCAAGAGTGCGGCGCGCAGTCTTTTCGCGATCAGCTCGTTGTTCGATTCACGTTCGTAACCGTAAAGGCTTCTGACCAGCAGTCGGCCATCCAGCGTCTTGCGTAAGGTGCTGCCCAGCCGGTGCGCTGGCAACAAACCCCATTGCGGGTCCTTGCCGCAATTAGCGAGGTCGGTATCGGGCAAGGGGGCAGTGAGCGCCGCATAGGTGTACATCGCGGTGATGCGGGACGCACCGACGCCGAGGTATTTGCAGAATGCGTTGTTGGCAAGAAAAACTGTGGGGGCCGTAACGTGGCCTTGAGGCGTGGTTACACGCCAGCCATTGCCAACGGCTTCAATTTTGATCGCGGGAGATTCTTCGAAAACTGAAACCGTAGTCGGCAGTTTTTCGACCAGTGAGCGAATCAACGCGGCGGGCTGCACGAGGTAGCAATGCGGCGAGTAGAGCCCGCTCCCGTAGAAACGCGTGCCGATACGTTCCTGCAATTGTTCGCGAGATAATGTTTCGACGGGCAGACCCGCGGTTTCGAGAAATGCCCGGTATTTGCGCAAGGCAGCACGGCCAATCTCGCCGGCCGCTGCACGATAAGTACCGGCGCGTAGCAACTGACAGTCTCTCGGCGCGGACGCGGCGTCCTTGGCCAACTGTTGCATCGTTTGACCTAACAAAGCATTGCAACGTCGCAGGCGATCCATGTTGGCGGTGTCTACATCATTGGCAAGCGCTACTTCGAGCAGGAATCCTGAGTTGCGTCCCGGATTGCCTTCGCCGATGCGGCTTGCATCGAGGAGCGTGATGTTTGCGGTCGGTAACAACTCTGCGTATCGTCGCGCGGCGGCGACGCCGGTATATCCTGCACCTACAATGACAAGGTCACTTTCGTGCTTTTCCTTGAGCGTTGTAGCGACAGTTTGCGCGTCGAGCAGCGAATTCCAGCCGCATCGGTTTTGATAGGCAGGAAATTTTCTTTTCATACGAAAAAAAATCGGCAATGCGATTTTGCATAACGCAGCGCTGATGCTGGTTCATGTTCCCTTTCGTCGATTCTTGGAAACAATTGCAAGTTACCGTTCCTGTTAAGTTTTGCAGTGTGCCGGGTAGCGCGGACTGTGGTGAGTTTGTCCGCGGATTGCGACGGTTATTGAACATATCGTGTGCTATGCATTGTCACATAATTTGCTACGTCGCGATTCTGAGACAGGTTTTTTTTCTAAAACCTTCTGGTAGATTGGCCGACATCAGCAGTAAGTAGTAGACGACGAAGTCTGTTTTATAAAATTCAGTAACTAAATTTAGCCAGTCACTGATAAGGGCAAACCAACTGAAAAGTTGGGACGCAAAGCCACCGGTCTAAAGGTTTTTACCTATGACAGCGGGGTTGCCAGTAGGACAAGATGCGCAGAGCCCGGAAGGGCGCGTATTCAGCTTTAGAGGCGACATAGCCTCTCACCTACCGGTCTCGTGATTCCCACGAGCCAGCGTTTCAACATAATTCGGTTTGCCTGTCAGCCTCTGGCAGGAGCGAACGAATGTACCCGAAACCCCATGCGCGGCTTGTTCAACGCTACGCAGTTGTATTGTCAGCGCTGCTGGCACTGACCGGTTGTTTGCCTAGCGGTGAAGCCGATCAGGCCACGGACAATGGCAACAGCAGTGGCGAGATCACGAGTTCGCACCGGATCAGCGGCAGCGTCGGTGATGGCCCGGTAACCAACGCCGAAATTCGCGTGCTTGCCAACGATGGCACGAGTCTGGGTGTGGTCATGAGCGACGCCAACGCCGACTTTGACGTCGAAGTCGCAACCGTTGCCAGCGACTACCCGCTGACATTGCTGGGCCTGGGTGGTACTGATCTGGTTACGCTGACGAGCCCGGATTTTGAACTGAAAAGTTTTGTCCGATCATCATCCACTGCGTCGGTAGCGAACCTCAACCCGTTTACAACGATCGCTTTCGAAATTGCGACCGACATGAGCGGTGGCGTTAATGCTGCGAATATGGACAGCGCGTTGCGTACGGTGCACCTGAAGCTGAACAGCGGTCTGAGTACGCTGGGCAACTCGACAACGATGGAAGCCGCGTTTGATGAATCAAACGTTGCGGAAATTGTGCGAGCGTCCGAGACTCTGGGCGAAGCCGTGCGTCGTACCCGCGACGCCCTGGTGGCTTCCGGCCGTTCGGCTACCGGTAATTCGGTGGTCACCAGTGTCGGTTCCGACCTGATTGACGGCGTGCTTGACGGTCGCGGTGGTTCGCGCACTGACAATCGCGTATCCGCCGTGTTCGCGGTGGCTTTGGCCCAGGTATCACTTGAGGCCGGGCGAAACCAGTTGCGGGTCTTCGGCACCGATGCGATGGGGCGTATACAGGACGCGATTACCCAGGTGTTTGATGGCACTCCGAACCCGGCACTGGCGGACTTGCCGCTGACAACGGGCATGCTGGAGTCGATGCGTATTGGCCTGTTGGCAGCGGAGTACATGCAGCCTTCACCGGCCATTGCGACTTTGCGTGATGAAGTCGCGGAATTGCGTCCGCTTATGAACGGCGCGGCAGTTCGGGCAGCATTGTCCGGTTCTGCGCAAGCGGATATCGACACCAGTCTGATAGCCATTGCGGGTGCATCGGCCAGCGAACTGGACGCGATCAACCTGATACTTCGAACCGGCACCGTCCCGAGTGACAATTCGGCGCCTGTCATCAGCGGCCAACCCACAACCCGTATCGGCGCCGGCGCTGCTTACAACTTCATTCCTACTGCCAGCGATGCTGATGGCGACACGCTGACATTCACGGTCGCGGGGCGACCGGTGTGGGCCGAATTCGACAGCGCGACGGGCCGCCTGAGTGGTACTCCGGGCCAAAACGATATCGGCAGTACGCCGGGTGTTTCTATCAGCGTATCGGATGGCGAAGCAGTCAGCAGTTTGCCTGCATTCACGATCACCGTTGAAGCAGGTATCAGCAATTCGGCACCGACGATTAGCGGTACGCCGTCCAGCAGCCTGGTGGCGGGCAATACCTATGACTTTACGCCGAATGCCGCGGACGCCGATGGTGACACATTGACGTTCAGTGTCAGCAATCTGCCAGCATGGGCCAGCTTCAATACCCAATCCGGTCGATTGACGGGCACACCGTCGAATTCCGACGTCGGTTCGTACGCGAATATCGTGATTACGGTCAGTGACGCTACCGCCTCTGCGAGTCTCGCGGCATTCAGTATCACGGTTGAAGAAATCACCGTGCCCAACCGGGCTCCGCAAATCAGCGGCGCTCCGGCCGCCAGCGTGCAGGCCGGTACAGCGTATTCGTTCCGGCCGTCGGCCAGCGATGCCGATGGCGATGCACTGACTTTCAGTATCAGTGGCCGGCCGTCGTGGGCGTCATTCAGTCCGTCGACGGGAGCCTTGACCGGCACGCCGACTGAGAGCGACGCGGGCAATTACGCCGGAATTTCAATTTCTGTCAGCGACGGCGAGCTCAGCGCAAGTCTGCCGAGTTTTACGATTACCGTTGAGGCGGCGCCTGCGAACAATGCGCCGGTCATTTCCGGCAATCCGTCGACGACCGTGCAAGCGGGGTCAGCCTATAGCTTCCGCCCGACCGCCAGCGATGCCGACGGCGATGCCTTGACGTTCAGCATTGTTGGGCGGCCGTCCTGGGCTACCTTCAGCCAGACGACAGGGACACTAAGTGGTACACCCGCTGCGGGCGACGCCGGCACCTATGCAGGAATCGCAATTTCTGTCAGTGATGGTGATGCCACTGCCAGTCTGCCGAGTTTTGCAATCACCGTTGAAGCGGCCGCGGCGAACAACGCACCGGTCATCTCCGGCAGTCCGGCAGCATCCGTACTCGTCGATTCGTCCTACAGTTTTCAGCCAACAGCCAGTGATGCCGATGGCGATGCCCTGACGTTCAGCATCAGCGGTGCGCCGGGCTGGATAAACTTCAATACCAGCAACGGGCAACTGAGTGGTACGCCGTCAGCCGCCGACGTGGGTGTTTACTCCGGTATCAGCATTACCGTCAGTGACGGAGAGGACAGCGCAACACTGGGTCCGTTTACGATTGCCGTTGACGCCATCACTCTGGGGTCTGCGACCCTGACCTGGGCGGCGCCGAGCCTGAATACCGACGGCACGCCGCTGGTGGATCTGAGTGGTTACCGCATCTATTGGGGAACGACATCAGGGAACTACGACAACTCGGTGACGATCAATAACCCTGGCCTGACGACTTACGTTGTCGAGAACCTGGCGCCGGGCACCTACGAGTTTGTCAGCACGGCATTGAATGCGGCAGGCATGGAAAGCGGTTATTCGAACCCGGTCAGTCGCACGATCCCCTGATCAGTCACCAGAGCCGGGCGAGACGGCCCGGCTCTGGTGGTATCATCCCGCCCTGCATTTCTCGGCGCGGGCACCCGGTCCGCGTGAATGTTTCAGGAGCGGCGGGTGATCAGTACGGATGTTGTTATTGTTGGCGCAGGCCCATGCGGGCTGTTTCAGGTTTTCGAACTCGGACTGCTCGGGTTAAAAGCCGAAATTATTGATTCCATTCCGCGACCGGGCGGGCAGTGCAGCGAGCTGTACCCGGACAAACCCATCTATGACATTCCGGCCATCCCGGTGTGCACCGGCGACGAGCTGACCCAGAACCTGCTGAAACAGATCGAGCCGTTTGGCTGCGGCATGAATCTCGGCGAAGAAGTCACCGAACTGGCGGTTCAGGATGACGGCAGCTTTGTGCTGGCGACGAGCAAAGGCAAGCAGTTTTCTGCCAAAGCGGTGGTGATCGCCGGCGGCGTTGGCTCGTTTCAGCCACGCGCTTTGCGCGCCGAGGGCGCAGAAGCCTGCGCCGGTGTCTCCCTGCACTACAGCGTCAAGGACCCGCAGCAATACAAGGATCGCGATATTGCGATTCTTGGCGGTGGCGATTCCGCGCTCGACTGGGTACTGGCGCTGCAAGGTGTCGCGCGGCACATCACGCTGATCCACCGTCGCGACGAGTACCGGGCCATGCCCGCATCAGTGGCGCGGTTGCGCGAGCTGCAGACGGCAGGGCAGGTCGATGTCATCGAGAATGCGAAAGTTACGGCCATCGAAGAAGAAAACGGGGTGATGAGCTCACTGACCGTGCAGGTCAAAGGTGGTGATGCACAAACCGTTGCGGTTCAGAATGCACTGGTCTTTTTTGGTCTCGCACCAAAACTTGGCCCGATTGCCGACTGGGGTCTCGACATCAACCGCAAGACGATCAATGTCGATACCGAGAAGTTTGAAACCTCGATACCCGGTGTCTACGCGGTAGGCGATATCAATCAGTACCCGGGCAAGAAGAAACTGATCCTGTGCGGATTCCATGAGGCAGCACTGGCCGCATTTGCGATCAAGCAACGACTCGAGCCGGACCGCAAAGTGCACGTGCAGTACACGACGACCAGCCCGATCATGCACGAACGGCTCGGCGTCGAGGATTAGCTGCCGCAGCTCTCGCCGAGTGCCGCAAGTTGCCCGGCGAGTCCATCCAGAACGTAGTTCACGCTCACCGGCACCTCGGAGTACGGCGTCACCGTTACTTTGAGTGCCGATTGCTGGCTGAGGTAGTCGATGAGCATCGCATCATCGGCAGCATCACTGGTATGCGTGATCTTGTTAGAGCGATCAACACCGAGCTTTACGGTGACGGGATCTTTGTCGTCCGCCGCGAACTGCACTTCGGTGTTGAATGACGAGATGAAACGCCGCCAGTCGATACGCACTTTAATGCCGGGATCGGAATTCGGCACACAGCGAAACTCCAGCCGCGGGTGCACTTGCTTCATTGCGTATTCATCGCCAATCGTGTTGCTCGACTCCTGGTGCAGTACCGCTACTGTCTGGTAGGTCGCTTTGTCCTGCAGCATTTCCAGGGTCCATTGATAGGCATCGCCCGGGTTGCCGGCAATGGCGAATACGGGTGCGGCAAGTAACGTAGCGAACAAATATTTCATAAGGTTTATCCCGTTTGTCTAGCGGGCCTGCACGCCTTTGATGGCGCCTTCGATCAGGTTGAGAGCCGCCTGCCGGCTGACGCCGTGCGGGTCCAGAGGGCCGGCCGGTGTCGATGCGATGCCCAGTGCTACTGATTTCGGGTTTTCAAACATGAGCGTCATGGCGCCCGCCAATTCCTTGCTGGTAGGTCCGTCGGCAACCCGCAGGCCATGGCCGGGCACTTCGTCCGGGTCAAGCACGTCCATGTCGATATGCACGTATATGACATCAACCCGTGCCGCCAGTTCATCCATGCGCTGGCGCAAAGCGGACGACAGCTTGCGGACGTCATCGACCGAGAATTGCGCCACTTCGTATTCGCGAAAACGATCGGCTTCCAGTGGGTCAAGATCACGAACGCCGCCCCAGAGGATGTGTTCCATCGGCAAGCCATCCGTCAGGCCCGAGGTCCTGCGCACGTTGTGCAATGCGTGGCCGGCAGCGATGGCGACCGGCATGCCACCGAGCATGCCCGAGAGGGTGGTTTCCGGGATATTGAAATCGCCGTGTGCATCGATGAACACGAGT
The DNA here is from genome assembly GCF_001677435.1 of Woeseia oceani. GTDB lineage: Bacteria > Pseudomonadota > Gammaproteobacteria > Steroidobacterales > Woeseiaceae > Woeseia > Woeseia oceani. The sequence continues at coordinate 2,949,883 of NZ_CP016268.1, read as the reverse complement.
CCGACCCGCTGCTCATTGCCATTGCCGTCGTACTTCAGGCCGGCCAGCATGCCGAGCAAACCGTTGCAGTTGGCTTCCAGCCCGACGGTCAGTACATCGTCGGCTCGGGTCTCGCGCACACGTTCGGCGAAGTTCGCATTCGCCAGCGCCAGTCGGTTCCATTCGCCGTACTGGCGATCCTGTTCAGCCGTCAGGCGGATATCCTGCACGGGCCGCACCAGCTCACCGCCCCAGCCGGAGATCAGTCGCTCAAGACCCGCGGCATGAATGTAATCCGGATTGATGGACAACTCCGGCACGTTGCGCGAGCCGCTGTACGGTTGCTTGATGACATCCAGTTTCACGGTATCGGCCAATGCCGGTGCCGCGACGATCAGGCCAGCCAGTACTGCAAAAAACAGGCGTTTCATGCTCCGTCCCCCCGTCCAGAAGAATGTACCCGGTAGCAGATATTACGTATTCAGTCTGCCGGGGCCACCGTTTCAGCGGAAACCCGTTCAGGGCTGGGTCGGTTTCACGAGTTGCGGATAATTGATGCCCAGTTGCTCGAGGTAGGTGTCGTAGCGTTCGGGGTCGTAGTAAAGCTCCCGCAGACGGTCGCGGTATTCATCCATGATCGCCGCATTTTTCTCGATGGGCGGCTCGTCATTCGGGCCAACAAAGGATTCGTACACTTCGCCCGCCGATTGCTCTTCCTTGAAGTAGCGCCACGCATCGTTGACCAATTCCGGTTGTTGCAGCAGATCGAGCATCGTCGCCGCCATGACTTTGGCACCGGCCGTGGCGCCCTTGTGCGCTATGGGTGTGGCCATGGCCATGGAGCTCGACCAGTGATGGAACTGCAGGTTGTCGACATTGGAAGGGAATCGCAGGGTGATCGTAGGCACGTTCCAGGATACGTCGCCGATGTCGTCGGAGCCGCCGGACTGCGGTTCTTCAAGCGGTGTTGCGATGCCGGGCAGCTCAGTCGCCAGTCCGGTGATCTCGTCGGCTTCCATCAGTTTTTGCAACGCGCGCGCGTAGGTCTGATCGTCTTCCGTCCATTCCGGCAAGCCGACGGCCTGAATGTTCTTGTCCATGGCTTCGGCGATGGGTCGGTTGAAGTGCCGTGGATACGCGGCACCGACGATACGCCGGTTGACGGTCGTGTCGGTCATCATGGCGGCGCCTTCAGCAATGCGCTGCAGCGTCGCAAAATTGCTGCGAATTTTCTCGGCGGTAATTTCCCGCACGAAATACCACACGGTTGCTTTGGACGGCACTACGTTCGGCTGGTCGCCGCCGTCGACAATCACATAATGCGAACGACCGAGCGGGTGCAAATGTTCGCGGCGAAAATTCCAGCCGATGTTGGTCAGCTCGACGGCATCGAGTGCACTGCGTCCGCGCCACGGGTCGCCGGCACCGTGCGCCGCGACACCGTCAAAGGTGTACTCGACGGAAACGAGACCCGTGCCGGTGGTCTGACCCCAGCCGACCCTCATATTGCTCGAAACATGGGAGAACAACACGGCGTCGATGCCATTGAAACGGCCATCGCGTGCGAACCAGGCTTTGGAACCCAGTACTTCTTCCGCGATGCCTGGCCACAGCACTATCGTGCCTGGCATGCCTTCGCGTTCCATTATTTCCTTGACGGCCAGCGCTGCTGTGATGTTCACAGCCTGGCCAGAGTTGTGGCCTTCGCCGTGACCCGGAGCGCCTTCAATCATTGGTTCGCGGTAGGCAACACCGGGTAGTTGCGACGACTTCGGAATGCCGTCGACATCGGAGCCGAGCGCGATCACCGGGCTGCCGCTGCCCCAGGTGGCCCACCACGAGCTGGGCAGCCCGGAGATGTTGGTCTCAACGGTAAAGCCGTTGTCCTCGAGTATTTTCGTCAGGTAGCGCTGCGTTTCGAATTCCTGGAAGCCGAGCTCGGAGAACGAGAACAAACTGTCGACGATTTCCTGGGTAAGTTTCGCATTGCTTTCCACGTGTGCGGCGAGTTCTGCTTTGAGTCCGGTGAGCGGCGGGACGCTTGCGGTTTCGGTCTCAGCATCGTCGACGGCGGCGATCGGTGCCGCTGCCGGGGCTGTGTTGTTGGCGGGTGATGCAGTAGCCGGTTGTTGCGGCTCGTCGGATGAACAGGCCGCGAACAGGGCGGCAAGGGCTATCAGAAGAGTTACTCGTGTCATTTTTTCCCCCTTTGCAGTTGCGGCAATCATAGCCCAGCCACGCCCGCACTCCGATGAAAATTGCGGATTAATGGCTGCTGTGTACCGCATCAAAGGTCAGGAGGTGAGAATTAACACGTCTCCATCTGGACAAGGAGAGGCGCGCCGGCTCGACAGCCTCGCGCCTCTTCGCTGCAGCTGAGCATGCTCTTAAGGGGTGGAATTTCTGTGGACGCCGGGCACGGATCACGCTCAGTGTGTCATGCCCGGCGATCTCAGCGGCCGCTCGCTAGTTGCAGCAGCCCGCGGTTTGCGGTGACGGCGTGCAGCACCCGGGCTGGCCTTTGGTTTCCGGCGTGCAACACGGGGCATCGGTTTTTTGCTCGCCGTTGAACAGTTGTGCATCCGCCATGGTGCGATAGACCTCCCAAGGCATGCCGGCGGGATCGTCCACCCAGGTCTTGTCAGAATGCGCATAGCAGCAGACAGCATCGCCTTCATTGTATGCCGCCATATCGGCGTCCTGCAGGCGTGTTCGCAGTTCCTGCAATTCCTGTTCGGTTTCCGCCTGTACACCGAGGTGATCAATGCCGCGGCTGCCGACCCGAGTTGAAATGGCCAGAGAAACGCAGGGATCGTCCGGCATCCACTTCGCATAGTCCTCTTTCAGCTTGACGGGTTCGCTGCCAAAGAGCGCGCTGTAAAAGCGTACGCCTTGTTCAAGGTCGCTGACCCCTATGTGCAGATGCAGTCGTTTCATGTCGGTCTCTCCACTCAGATTTAAATTCTTGCAAGGTTGTCTAACAGCATCCGGCAAGTTCGATTACCGAACAGCCGGACTTTTTGTCCAGGCGCATACTGGCCGTATCGGCACTGCAGCAATCGGATACCAGGAAGCCGATCAGGTCGCGCATGACTCCGAAGTTGGCGCTGTAGATGATCGAACGCCCTTGCTTGCGCGAGGTCACGAGGCCGGCATTGGATAGGTGGTTCAGGTGAAAGGACAGCGTGTTGTGCGGTATGCCGAGCGAGTCGCTGAGGGAGCCGGCCGACGTACCTTCCGGTCCCGCCTGAACCAATAGTCGTATGGCCTGCAGTCGTGTCTCTTGCGCGAGCGCATCAAACGCGGTCAGTGCATTTTGTATGTCCATATGTCTAGACTAATCGACATAAAATCTGTCGTCAATCGCGTTGTTTGCAAGCGGCAAAATCAATCGAGAGCGCGCACGTTCATTACAGAGCCGTCATAATCCATCCCTCTGCCTGCGGAGTAGGACCCGTGACCCCTGAACTTGCCGACCTTGGCCTCGCCCCGTTTTTTACCCGACAGCTCAACGAGCGGGAACTGGAACACGCTGCACTGGCACGCGTCACCGAGGTGCAACGGTCCGGCGTTGTCGCACACGATGGTCGTGATGAACGTCGCTACGCGCTCGGCGGTTCGTGGTTCAACTTGCCGGCAGAAGAGCGGCCGACAGTCGGTGACTGGGTGGTACTCAACGAGGCCCGTGACAAGATTCAGCGTTTGCTGGAACGCAAGAGCGTTTTCAAACGGGTCGCCGTCGGCAGCAAGATCGATGTGCAACTGATAGCCGCCAATATCGATACGCTGTTCATCGTGACTTCCTGCAACGATGAGTTCAACGAGTCACGCCTTGAACGCTATCTCGCGCTCGCGGCAGAAGCGGGCGTCGAGCCGGTACTCGTATTGACCAAAGCGGATCTCGTCGAAGATGCCGATGCTTACCGGGACCGGGTGCGCGCCATTGGCGCGCATTTGCCGGTGGAAATCGTGAATTCACACGATATGAAATCCTTGCAAGGCGTGTTGGCCTGGGTCGGCAAAGGGATGACGGTCGCACTGGTTGGATCTTCCGGTGTCGGCAAATCGACGATCGTCAATTCATTATCCGGTCAGGTTGTGCTCGATACCGGTGCGATACGCGAGCACGATGCCAAGGGCCGGCACACCACCAGTTTTCGTTCATTGCATCGCTTGCCGGGCGGTGGTTTGTTGCTTGATGTTCCCGGTATGCGCGAATTGAAAGTAGCGCAGCTCGATGATGCGCTAAGCGCCGTGTTTGCGGATGTTGCGTCGCTGGCCGACAACTGCCGGTTTCGCGACTGTGAACACAACAACGAACCCGGCTGCGCCGTGCGGGCGGCCATCGCAGCGGGCACCCTGGATGAACGCCGCTTGCGCAACTACCGCAAACTGTTGCGCGAGGAAGCCCGCCACACCACTTCGCTGGCCGACCAGCGCCATCGCGAAAAGCAGTTCGCTCGCGTCGTGCAGCAAAGCATCGATCTCAAACGCCGTCATTGAGTTAGAACCGCGGTTTCACTGCACCGGCAGCTGCGCTGCGAATATCTACTTGTTGATCCGCAACAAAATGGTTGCATTTCCGCTGGCTGCTGAATAATATGCAACCTGGAGGCTGCGAATATGAAAAACAGTATCGTAAAAACACTGGATATCAACGCGCCGGTTGCCCGCGTGTGGCGGGCGCTGACGGACCACGCGGAATTTGGGGCTTGGTTTGGTGTCAGTCTGGAACGACCCTTTGCCGTTGGCCAAACGAACAGTGGCCAACTGACGATCAAAGGATTCGAACACCTGGTCCTTGAAGTACAAGTGCAAAAAATGGACACCAACCGCTTGTTCTCCTACACGTGGCATCCCTATGCCGTTGATGCCGATACCGACTATTCAGGGGAGACGCCAACGCTGGTCGAGTTCTCTCTGGAAGCCTCCACAAACGGAACCTTGTTGACGATCACAGAGTCGGGTTTTGACAAGATTCCGGCGCACCGCCGCGATGAGGCATGGCGGATGAACGACGGTGGCTGGGCAGCGCAGATCAAGAATATTGCGAACCACGTTGCAGAACCGGAATAAACATCACGCGGCTGGGCATGGCGCGCAGGCGCCTGTGTTTGCAGCGCTTGGGGATGTCACCCGGCTGGAACTGGTTTCCCAGTTGTGCGACGGACGTTCGCACTCGATTGCGCAGCTCGCGCATGGCAGACCATTGACGCGTCAGGCAATCACCAAACACCTGCGCGTGCTGGAAAATGCCGGGCTGGTGAAAAGTTATCGTGAGGGGCGGGAGAGCCGTTTCGAATTTGTCGCCGAGCCGCTGGACGAACTACGCGCGTACATGGACCGGGTTTCAGGCCAATGGGATGCCGCACTGTCGCGTTTGCAATCGTTCGTGGAAGACTGACGAGTTTGTCGTATTGCATCGAGCACTTTCAGTACTGCCGTGTCGTGCAATCACTGCTGGGAACAGTACAGCTTGCTTAGCACTTGGCTCACCACCGCTCGAGTGCAACGGTTCGGTGCCAGGCAGGCAAAATAATGACCAATTACTTTGAGTCGTCGTCGGCTGTAGCTTCAGCGGCTGACCGGCGGCGCCAGGTCCAGTCGTAGCGATCACCGTTGCCCAATGTGAATGACAGTATTAACAAGTCGCCATCAGTACGCCACTGCAACGAAGTTGTACTGCCGACTTCCCGCGGGTCTTCGGAAAACTCGCGGTACCAGCGCAATGTGTCGCCATCGATTTCGTAGCGTCCGCTGTGCGCGTTGATATCCAGCCATTCTTCCAGGTAGCTGATTTTCTCCGCAGCGGGTAAGGATTTTGCTGCGTCGCGTGACAGTACGCGGCGGTCGGGATTCATGGTCAACATGGCGTAATGCCCCTGGCCGAAGATCAGCAGGCCGACACGGTTTGCCGCTTCCGGGAATTCACCCGTGCGCACATTGATCAAGGAAACCCGATCATAAGCGCCGTCGATACCGGCTGCATTCACGCTGCTGGTCAGTGCAAAGACACCAGCAAGCACTGTCCACCACTTCATCGTATCCTCCCCCTGTGCCCTTGTTGCTGGCCATGTCCGCATTACTGTCGGCGTTCCGCCAACGGGAATCAACCGTCACCGGCGTGCAATTGGTTTCAGTCGCGACGGTAAGTTTTTGCTCATTGTTGTGCGGGGCGGCACAATTGCTGCGCAGACCGACTAACTCCCTCGTCAGGAAATCCTTATGAGAACCATCGCTTTGAGTCTTCTCGTGTTCCTTGCCGCCAGTTCCACGGCGTTAGCGGATGCACAGGTTTTGCCCATGCGTGAGCGTGCGGCCGTAATCGACCGTTTGCTGGATGACCGGATTCAAACGGTATTGCCGGGCCTCATGCGGCGCGCCGGTATCGACATGTGGATCATCATCTCCCGCGAATACAACGAAGACCCGGTGATCCGTACCTTCCTGCCGGCCACCTGGCACGCGGCACGTCGCCGCACCATTCTGCTGGTGCACGACAAAGGTGAAGGGCAGCCACTGGAAACCCTGGCTGTTGCGCGCTATGCGGTAGGCGAACGATTCACCGCGGCCTGGGACAAGGAACTGCACGGTGATCAGTGGAAGCGCCTCGCCGAACTCATTGCAGAACGTAACCCGAAAAAAATCGGCCTCAATTACTCTGATACGTTTGGTTTGGCCGACGGACTTACGCACACCGAATACCAGTTGTTCAGTCGTGCACTGCCGGAACGCCTGCGGTCGCGCATAGTTTCCGCCGAAAACCTGGCAGTTGGCTGGCTGGAAACCCGCAGTGCGGCGGAGATGGCTGTTTACCCGCACATTGTGCGCATCGCGCACGAGATTCTTGCCGAAGGTTTGTCAGACGCGGTTATTACGCCGGGCGTGACCACCACCAACGATGTGTCCTGGTGGTACCGCGAACGCATTCGCGAATTGAAGCTCACGACCTGGTTTCACCCGTCCGTCTCCATACAACGCGCCGAACAGCCGGTGATTGATGCCAAGAGTGAGATCCTTGCGCGTCACGATGATGACGTCATTCAACCCGGCGACCTGCTGCACGTTGATTTCGGCATCACTTATCTGCGTTTGAATACGGACACGCAGCAACACGCTTACGTACTGCGCCCCGGTGAAACGGAAGCGCCGCAGGAATTGCGGGACGCATTGAAAAATGGCAATCGCCTGCAGGATATCCTGACCGGCAATTTCGTCACCGGCAGAAGCGGCAATGACATCCTCGCGCGTCCGCTCGCGCAGGCGAAACGCGAAGGCATCACGCCGTCGATCTACACTCACCCAATTGGCTACCATGGCCATGCAGCGGGAACCACGATCGGCATGTGGGACCAGCAAGGCGGTGTACCCGGCGGTGGTGATTACCCGATGTACCCGAACACCGCGTACTCAGTTGAACTGTATGCCGAGTCCGATGTTCCATCCTGGGGCAAGCCCGTGCGTATCAAACTGGAAGAAGACGCATTCTTTGACGGTACCAGCACCTGGTACATCGACGGTCGGCAAACCTCATTGCTACTCATACCGCGAGATCCGGCGAAACAATAACAGGAGCCTTTTATGCCGCGCCTACTGCTCGTCGCGTTAAGCCTGGTTTCATTGTCGGCTGAGGCCGATATCCGTCTGTTGCTGGATGAACAGACACTGGCCGCTGTCGCCGCCGAGGTCTCGGGCGAAGAAGCGAAACGAAATCTGGATTTCATTACGCTCAAGCACCGCATGCGCTCCGGTCACCAGTTCAGCGAAGCAACCGACCATGTGCTGCAGCGGCTGAAAGTCTACGGCCTGGACGAAGTTGGTACCGCAGAGTTCGCCGCTGACGGCCGCACGATGTATGGCACGCAACGTTCCCGACCCATCTGGGATGTGCAGTTCGCCGAACTGTGGGAACTCGGCAAAGACGCTGACACCGACGTGCGTGTACGTCGTTTGGCGAACTGGGAGGCCGTGCCGCTTGGCCTTGCTCAAGACAGCCTGTCCGGCGAAGCGACCGCGTCGCTTATTGATATTGGCGCAGGGACGACCGCTGCGGACTACGCAGGCAAGGACCTGCGCGGCAAACTGGTGCTGACTTCCAGTCAACCCGGCACGGTCGTTGAGCGTGCGGTGGGCGAGCTCGGCGCGGCCGGTATCGTTTCGTATGCGCCGAACCAGCGCTCGGCCTGGTGGCGTGAGGATGAGCGGCTGGTGCGCTGGGGACATCTGAGCAGCTTTCCGGTAACGCGTTCCTTTGGCTTCATGATCAGCCTCGCTGAAGCCCGCGCTTTGCAAACCCGTCTGCAACGAGGCGAAGACATCCGCTTGCACGCGAAGGTCGACGCCAGGCACACGAACGGCAAGTACCGATTTGCGGAGGCCGCGATTGATGGTGCCGATGAGCTGCTCGGCAAAGAAGAGATACTGTTTACCTGCCACCTCGATCATCCGCGACCGGGTGCGAACGACAACGCTTCCGGTTGTGTGTCGATACTCGAAGTCGCGCGCACGTTGCAGGCCTTGATTGACGCGGACATCGTCGCCCGTCCCGCGCGCACAATTCGTTTCCTGTGGCCGGCCGAAATCGAAGGCAGCATCATGTTCCTAAGCGAACACGATGACCCGTCCCGCATCAAAGCGAATATTCACATGGACATGGTTGGCGGCGGTCCGGTGACCAAGTCCGTCTTCCGGATTTCCGGCGGACCGATCAGTTTGCCAACGTTCATCAGCGACATAGGCTTCGAGATAGGGCATTTCGTCAACGAAGAAACCGAGGCTTATGCCAGCGGCGCGACAGTCCGGTTTCCGCTGGTTGCGCCGGAAGGTGGCAAAGAGCCACTGCTGGCGTTGATGGAAGGCCTCGACATGGGCAGCGACCACGACGTGTTTCGCGAGGGCAGTTTCCGCATACCCGGTTTGTACCTGCACGACTGGCCGGATCGTTATATACACACCAACTTCGATCTGGCAGCCAACATAGACCCGACCAAACTGAAGCGCGCTGCGTTCATAGGTGCCGTAACGGCCTTGATCCTCGCTGATCTGGATGCTGATGACACGCCGGAACTGACCGCATTGCTGCGCCGCAATGCGCTGGACCGCAGCGCCGGACTGCTGCGCCGGTTGGAACCACTAAGCCCGTCTGACGCCGCCGCTGTCGCGCATATTCATTTCGACGTGGAGCGCGCCAAACTGGAAAGTATCTCCTCGTTCGCGGCGGTCGACGATGTTGACCGCTACAGCACGCTGGCGTTCCTGGCGAGCCTGCAGGCGCTGCTGGATGTGCCTGAGGCGACACCCGACATACTGGATGCGACCGTCTTTGTACGCAGCCCGGATGTCCGCGGCCCGATGCACGCGTTCGGCTATTCTTATATCAGCGATGAACTGGGTAGCGAACGTTACGCGCAATTGCGCCTGCCACGTTTTACGGGCAGCCATGGCAGTGGCGGTGAGTATGCCTACGAGGCACTGAACCTTGTCGACGGCAGTCGCAGTGTCAGTGAAATACGCAACTGGCTTACCGCCGAGCTCGGGCCGGTGCCGCTCGAGATCGTTCGCGAATACCTTGATGCTTTGGCATCGATCGACGTTATCCAGGCCCGCAATTGACGCTGTCGTGGTTTGGTCACGTGCAGCATTCACCGCTCCGCAGGAGAAACCATGTACAAGAAACTAAGCACACTGTTGTTAGTCGCCGCGTGCAGCTTGCCGGTTTGCAGTTGGGCGCAGGAACATCCGTACCGACCGGTCGATGGCTGGGCCAAACTGCCGGAAGGCCGTGAATGGGGCTCGACCAGCGCGGTCTTCGTCGGCCCGGATGACACGATCTGGGTAGCGGAACGCTGCGGCCAGAACAGTTGCGTGGGTAAAGACGATGTCGACCCGGTATTGCACTACGACCGCGACGGCAACCTCATCAAGACCTTCGGTGCCGGCATGATCGTTTGGCCGCACGGCATATTCGTCGACAAGGACAGCAACGTCTGGATCACGGATGCCCGCGGCGAGGGCAATCGCGGACACCAGGTCATCAAGTTCGACAAGAACGGTCGTGAACTGATGCGCCTTGGCAAGGCAGGTGTCGCGGGTGATGGGCCGGACGAGTTCAATCAGCCCTCGGACGTGCTGGTAGCCCCAAATGGGGATATTTTTGTGGCCGATGGGCACGGTTCTGGCGGAAATAATCGAATTGTAAAATTCGACTCACGTGGTCGCTTCATCAAGACCTGGGGCACGACCGGCGCTGAAGCGGGCGAGTTCCGTGACCCGCACGCGCTGGCGATGGATTCACTGGGCCGCTTGTTCGTTGGTGATCGTGGCAACAGCCGCACCCAGATCTTCGATCAGGACGGCAAGCACCTCGCGACCTGGACCCAGTTCGGCCGTCCAAGTGGCTTGTATATCGACAAAGACGACATGCTGTATGCCGCCGATTCGGAATCGCACGTGATCTGGTCGGGCAACTGGGGATGGAAGCGCGGCATACGCATTGGCAGCGTGCATGACGCATGGGTGCGTTACTTCATTCCTGATCCGCTGCAACCTGACCCGCAGACCGGTGGCACCACGGCGGCCGAAGGCGTTGCGGTGGACAAGGACGGCAATATTTACGGCGCCGAAGTGGGGCCGAAACAATTGCGCAAATACGAGCGTCTGAAGTGGGTCATGCCTACAGAATAAGGCGCATGATCAGGAACGGCGGCAGGCCAACGACCGGCGCCAGGCCCGTGTGCCGCTGAGACGTTTCTGAGACAGAGGGTCGTACGGCCGACGCTCCACCTGGAGCGTCGGCTTTCTTCATGGCCTAGAAACGCGAGCTTTGGATCCAGACGTCGGACCGTGCCCAGCTTTGTTCAAAATCGGCATCCACCTCCGGGTCGCTCTTGCCTTGCGCGGCCAGGGCCTGCTTGAGTCCAAACAGTGACCAGCCATTGTGCGGGTGGTCCGCAAGCTCTGCGCGATAAGCGGCTTCAGCTTCAGCATTCCGGCCGGCTTCCAGCAGCGCGGCACCAAGCCAGTGCCGGGCCGCAAAGGGCAGTGGCTCCGGCTCGTCGTACTCCATTGCATCCTCGACGCTGGCCGAGGCCTGGAACGCGTTGATCGCGCCGTCGAGATTACCCTCGGCGCGGAGTATCTCGCCTTCGAGTATGTGCGCCACCGTGCCGACTACCTGGCTGGCCGGGTGGAAACGGAACGTGTCATTCGTTGTTTCGACGTAGCGTCGAACTTTGCTGTGCAAGCTTTTCGCCTGTCGGCTATCGCCGTTACGCAAGGCCGCGTAACCCTGTGCGAAATCCCACAATGCAGCTGCGACCGGTTCCTGCGGTCGCTCGCTGATGCCGGGGACTTCGTCAAAGCGACCGAAGCGGATCAGCGTCAGCACTTCGTACATCGTGTTGCCGGTGATCTTTGCGTAGTCCTTGCCGGCCTGGGTTGCTACCGCACCCTGGCCATCGAATGACGCGGCAAACAGCAACATATGCAGGTTGTGTGATTCGTAAATGGCGACGCCCTTACCCGCTGCCGCTTTCAGGTCCGAGTGCCAGGCCTGCGTGTTGGCGCGCACTGAATCACCCCACCGGCCGATTTCATTCCAGGTGTGCGAGGGCATGTGATTGATGTGGCTCGCGCCGGGTATGGCGTTGCCGAGGTGCTCGGCGCACGGCAGCGCGAGATCCGGGCGCACCGTGGATTCCGTTGCATGGATATACAGGTGACAGGCCCCCGGATGGGTGAGGTCCTGCGCCAGGGCACCTTCCAAAATCTTGTGCAGGTGCATCACGCTGGGGTCGTCCATTGCCCGTGTGCCGCGACGTGGCTCGAGCAGGAACAGCGCGGCACCGTAAACCGCGGTAACGTCGAGATCATTCGGGTATTGCTTGTGCACGTCTGCCATGGCGTCAGCAAATTTCTGATCTTCATTGCGGCGTGTTGCCGGGTCGTAATTATTGATGTGCCAGACCTGAATCGCATCGATCAATGCCCGCTCAACGGGGTTCGCATGAGCGCGCAGCTCAGCCGCTTTTTGCGCGGCAGCAAGCGCGTACGGTGCTTTGGCCGCGGACTTCGCGCCATTCAGATACGAGCCGAGTGACCAGGCTTCGCCCCAGTAGCAAATGGCGCAATTCGGATCGGCTGCCCATGCGGCGCGAAACGAACGTGCTGCCGCATCAACAGCGTAGGCGTAACGCAATTGCATGCCCTGATCAAAATAGGCCTGTGCTGTGGCGTTGTTACTGGAAATCGGGCGCGAGTACTCGCCAAGCATTTCCGGGTACAGCTCGATAGGGTCGAGAAACGCGCTGGGCTCGTCACTGCCGCCCATGTTCATGCCGGCGTGTCCAGTGTGATTCATGGAGCTCGCACAGCCGCCGAGCATGAACAAGGTCAATAGCAGGTATTTTCTCATTGCATTCCCCGGTCAGTTCGATTCGCAGCACGAATCTTCAAACGTGTACATTGATGAGCACTGATGCCGCTCATCAAGGTTCGAATTCGCGTGGTGTTACGCCGCCGAGCTGTCCCAGGGCGATGCCCACGGGTCGTCCATCTCGCGGAAGAACGCAGCGTGTTCGCGGAGTATGCGTGCGGTGGCGGCCGGGTCAGGCGTCAGTGACCATTCATTCTTCTCGAAGGTTCCGCCCAGCAGCACGCCGTCCTGGCGTGGAAACATGTAAATGCCGCGCTTGATCATCAGGTAGTTGATATCCGCTTGCGGCTTCAGCACCACCAGTTGGCCTTTCACCGGTATGAGGTCCTGATCATCGAACAGATTGCGGGAGCCAAGCCCGGTGCAATTGATGATGACCTGCTCGTCCAGCGTCAACAGCTCTTGTTTGTCCTGAAAATTGCGGATGGTGATTTTCCCGCCCGCCGCGTGATAGTCGTGCATGATGGCTGGCAGGTACACCGGCGGCTCGATGAACATCGTGTCGAAATGCAGCCCGTGCTTAGCGGGAAAAGGGTGTTGCATCGCCGTCAGCGCCCGCCGTTCCGGGAACATGTCCGGGTAGCGGGAGTGTATGTCGCCGCCGGTTGGCGGTTGGTCGGACAATACGTAGTTGCTGACCCAGCTAACGCCGTAGTGCCTGCCAACCAGGTGCTGAAATTCGCGGTAGGAATGCCGCATGGCAATGCCGAGGTCATTGAAGAACCGCGGATCATCAAAACCATCGTCATACAGTGAAGCGGGCGACCATTGCGCGCCCGCGATGTTCGAGGTGGTTTCCGGCGGCAGGTCCCTGGCGTAAATCGTTACATCCCAGCCATGCCGTTGCAGCAGGCGTGCACTGGCAAGGCCGACGGCGCCGCACCCCAGTACTGCACAGCGCCGTTGCTCGCTTTGCATGGCCAGCTCCAGCGCCATGTGCGAGGTTCCCCACGACAGCGTGATACCTCCGCCGCCGTGGCCGTAATTGTGAATGATGGCCTTGTCGCCCAACTTCTCAGCCCGTACCACGAACCCCGTCGGACGGTATGGTCGCAGACCCGTAACGACGCGTACGACGCGATCCGGAGATACGAGCACCCGGTGCAAGGGCAGACCCGATGGCGTGTAGTTTTGCTGGCTCGAAATACGCGGGCCTGCGCAGGCGCCAACGAGTGGCAGGGCAGCGAGTGATTGCAGGAGTGTGCGGCGCGACGTCATTGGGCATCGCCGCCGGTTTGTTGCGCGATCAGTTCGTCAATGACGGCCTGCGGGTAACTCAGCAACTGACCAAACCGGACCGCAATTTCCCGGCGGGCCTTACCCCGGTAGCTGTCACTGGCAATGAGCAGGTCTTTGTCTGCTTTGAGGTCCAGGTATTCCTGCAAGGTGTTGCCGGTGTAAATGAGCAGCACGTCTTTGCCCTCGGCGACGTCGGCCGGGTACAGATCGGTAACGATCAGTTCGGGTTCGCGGTACAAACGCACTTTGTTGCGCCGGGCCACGATTTTCGCGTCGTCCAGCATGGCGTCCATGTCGTCGGGCGTCATCACCTCACTCAGTGCGAGTTTCTTGACCCCGAGTCTGACGATTTCGGCGAAGCCGCCGATAATGCCCAGATTATAAGAGCGCTGGTCGATGTTCTCTTGTGCTGCCGTCGGGCTGCCCGCGCAAACCAGCAGGCACAAGGCGAAAGTCGTTGCTCTTGTAATCATGATGACTGCCCTTCGTGGCACTGCGGGATAAGCTTGCCCGCAGCAGATCGGCAAAGATGCTATACGATCTGCCGGCCAATAACACGGCCTTTTCAGGCTGTGAACCGCAAGCCGTTTGTGCAATGCCGTGCACATCGTGCAACCTCGGCAACCGCGAATATTATCGGAAGCGCTGGCCGTTAGCGGCACGGCGAGCGACAATGCCGGTCCCGACCGGGCTACCGGTCGGCAAGAAACAGCTGCTAACACACTATCGTGTTTTATGCGTTGAGAGTGTTGTCAGCGTTTGCGGCTAACAGTGAAGTGATAAGGAAGGGAAACCGTTGAGCAAGGAAAAAACCGTCGGTGTACTCGGAGGAATGGGTCCGGATGCCACGCTCGACTTCATGCGCAAGGTCATCGCCCTGACGCCCGCTGAACGCGATCAGGATCATATCCGCATGCTGGTCGATCATGACCCCAAAGTACCCAGCCGGCAGAATGCATCGGTTGAAGATGACGCGCGCATTCGCGAAAACCTCGCGCAGATGGCGGAACGGCTGGAAGCCGCCGGTGCCGACTTTCTGGTACTCGTGTGCAACACGGCGCACGGCTGGCTGGATCGTGCTTTGCAACGCATTTCCATTCCGTTTATTAATATTATTGATGTGACCGTGCGGACCATTGCCGAGGGTCAGGGCAACGTTCGCAAGGTCGGCATCATGGCAACACCGGCGTGTCTGGACGCGGCGCTGTACCAGGACGCGCTGGAGAGCGCCGGGCTGGTCCCGCTGCCGATTGAAGGCGACCTGCGGACAGAAACGATGGCGCTCATTGATCGCGTCAAAGCCGGCGATCAGAGCAGCGCGGTTTCCGCCGGGATGGCCGAGGTTGCCCGACGACTTGTCGAACAGGGCGCGGATGCCATCATTGCCGGTTGCACTGAGATCCCGCTGGTCCTGAAGCAAGAGCAGGTGACTGTGCCGCTCATATCATCCACTGACGAACTTGCACGACGTACGGTCAGCCTCGCGCTGGGCGAGTCGCCGTTGCGCGCTCAACTTACACACTAATTGAGGAACTATCTGTGCTCTTATCCCGTTTCCCCCGCGTTTCCCTGGCTCACCTGCCGACTCCACTGGAGCATTTGCCGCACTTGAGTAAACACCTCGGTGGCCCGGACATTTACGTGAAACGCGATGACTGCACGGGGTTGGGTACCGGCGGCAACAAGACCCGCAAGCTCGAATTCCTGATGGCCGATGCGATCGACAAGAAAGCCACGGCAATTATCACGCAGGGCGCAGTGCAGTCGAACCATGCGCGGCAGACCGCCGCCGCGGCCTGCAAACTGGGTATGAGTTGCGACCTGGTTTTCGAAAAGCGTGTCGGCGATGCGCCGGAATCCTACAAGAACTCGGGCAACGTCCTGCT
This sequence comes from Woeseia oceani, assembly GCF_001677435.1. Lineage (GTDB taxonomy): Bacteria > Pseudomonadota > Gammaproteobacteria > Steroidobacterales > Woeseiaceae > Woeseia > Woeseia oceani. The sequence continues at coordinate 2,934,346 of NZ_CP016268.1, read as the reverse complement.
GGACCGGATTTACGGCGCGCGCATTCGCGAAGTAGAGAAGGGCAGCGACATGAACGCCGAAATGGAAGCTGTTGCTGAGCAGCTGCGGGCGCAAGGTGAGACGCCATACATCATTCCCGGCGGTGGCTCGAACGTGATCGGCGCACTGGGCTACATCGATTGCGCGCTGGAGATCATGTCGCAGGCGAACAGCGCCAGCTTGCCGGTCGACCACATCGTGCACGCGACCGGCAGTGCCGGCACGCAGGCGGGTTTGATTGTCGGGCTGAAAGCAACCCACAGCGGCATTCCGTTGCTCGGTATCGGCGTGAACGCGCCAAAAGAATTGCAGGAAGAGAAGGTCTACAAGCTGGCGATGGAAACGGCCGAGTATGTTGGTGCGCCGGGGGTTGTGAAGCGCGCCGATGTCATCGCGAATTGCGACTACGTCGGACCGGGTTACGGCGTGCCGACCGAGGCCATGAACGAGGCCGTGCTGCTGATCGCCCGTCTTGAGGGGTTGCTGGTCGATCCCGTGTACAGCGGCAAGGGGCTGGCCGGCCTGATCGATCAGATCCAGAACGGTGTCCTGGCTGGCGCCAGGCACGTGGTGTTCGTGCACACCGGCGGCTCGGCGGGTTTGTTCGGTTATAGCGAATTGCTCAAGACCGATTAACCGCAACGACGCAATTCGTTCATTTGAAACTGATTATTCCGGGTTTTTGCGAACCGTTCGTCATGTATCCTGTCAGATCTGCACGAGCCGTGCGGTTCGCCGGATGTCGGTCTGGCCGGTTTGCTAACTAATGAGCTTTTGAATTGACGGCCTGCGCCATCCCCGGCGCAGGATTTATGGGGGTAAAAGTGAAGAAATCTGAGAAGCGCGCCAGGTCGCGAGGGAGTTGGCTGGGTGCACTGTTGTTGGTAGCGACGGGCATGAGCCAGGCACAAACCGCCGGGCCTTCGTCGCCGCGGCCGAACAGCCAGGCGTACCCGCTGGCCACTGTGCCGCAGCTTGACGGCGACGTGCTGAACGACCCGGCCTGGAGCAACGTGGTTCCAACGGGTGATTTCTGGCAGATACAGCCGGCCGAGGGCCAGCCAGCCAGCCAGAAGACGGAAGTGTTCATCGGTTTCACCGACGATTCCCTGTACATCGGCATGGTGGCATACGACGACAATCCGGCCGGCATTATCGTTTCCGACAGCCGCCGCGACTCCGAGCTCGACAACACTGACAGCTTCCAGATTCTGATCGACGGCATGCGTGACCGACAGAACGGTTTCGTGTTCGGCACCAACCCGGCGGGTCTTGAGTATGACGGCCAGGTCACCAAAGAAGGCTCGAGCCAGACGTCGACCGGTGGCGGTGGTTTTAATCTGAACTGGGATGCGAGCTGGAAGGTCAGTGCAAAGATTTCGGATATCGGCTGGAGTGCGGAGTTTGAAATCCCGTTCCGGACTTTGCGCTATTCCGCGGGTGACGCTCAGGACTGGGGCTTTAACTTCCAGCGCAATATCCGGCGCAACAATGAAGTGGCGTTCTGGGCGCCGTTGTCCCGTCAGCGCACGCTCTATCGCGTGTCAGAAGCAGGCACGGTCAGTGGCATTGATCCGCCGCCGCAGCGCAACCTGAAAGTCACGCCTTACATACTGGGTAAAGCCGCACGCGGCGGAATGCTGTCAGGCACTGAGACGGACCAGGAGTTTGGCTTCGATCTTAAGTACTCAATTACCCCCAGCCTGACGCTCGACGCTACTTACAATACGGACTTTGCGCAGGTGGAAGCGGACGAACAACAGGTCAACCTGGACCGCTTCAGTTTGTTCTTCCCGGAGAAGCGGCCGTTCTTCCTCGAAAATGCCGGCCAGTTCTCGGTCGGAAATTCCGAACAGGTCGAGTTGTTCTTTAGTCGTCGCATCGGCGTGGGTCCGGGCGGCATACCATTGCCGATCGATGGTGGCGTGCGTCTGTCCGGCAAGGTTGGCAGCAGCACCAACATCGGCTTCCTGCACATGGCTGCCGACGGCTTGGACGGTGTCGCACCCGCGAATAATTTCACGGTTGCGCGGGTGAATCAGGAACTGGCTAACCGTTCATCGGTAGGTTTCCTGATCGTGAACCGCGATGGCGATGGCAGTATTACCGGCGACAGCAGTACCGATGAAAACCAGACCTATGCCATCGATGGCCGTTGGGGTATCGGTGACAATTTGTTGTTGCAGGGCTGGGCCGCGGCGACCGCGACACCGGGTATGGAAGGCCGTGAAACGGCCTATTCCGTGAGCGGTGCCTACGATTCCGCTGAGTACAACATGGGCATGGGGTACACGGAAGTCAGAGAAGGCTTTAACCCGGAAGTGGGCTTTTTGTCGCGCAGTGAATACCGCAAAGGCAACGCAAACATCATGCGCCGGATCCGTCCGGATGATATGTGGGGACTGTTGGAGATACGGCCACACATCTCGTGGAACGGCTACTGGGATTTTGAGGGTTTCCAGGAAACCGGATATCTGCACGTGGATTCGCACTGGGAATGGAAGAGCGGTTTCGAAGTGCACACCGGGATGAACTTCACGAAGTCAGGGGTTAAGGATCCCTTCGATATCGTGCCGGGGGTAACGGTATTGCCGGGAACCTACGACCATCGTGAAGCCCAGATTGTTGTCATGACAGATCAAAGTGCGCCTTTCAGTGCGAACGTTCGAACCGTAATCGGCGGCCGTTTCGGCGGCGACCGGGTGACACTGGAGCCGACGTTGAAATACCGCGTGGGAGAGCGCTTCAGTTCCGAGCTGTCAATGCAGTACAACGATTTCGACCTGCCTGTCGCGAACGGTGATTTCCAGGTCAACCTGACGCGACTGCGCTTGTCGTATTCATTTACGCCCAAGATGTTGTTGCAGGCGCTGGTGCAGTACAACGACAGCAGGGATGTGGTCGGTACCAACCTGCGGTTCTCCTGGCTGCAGTCGGCCAACTCCGGACTGTACCTTGTGTACAACGAAGTGGACGATCGTGGCATCGGCGCGCCGCCCGTCGGTCGCGAGTTCATTCTCAAGTACAGCCACATTTTCGACGTCTTCAACTGATCGAATGAATCCCGGCTGCCATTCGGCAGCCGGGTCTTCGGGCTTGCCAGCCCTCGCACGAGACCCTAAGGTGCAGCTTTACACTGCTACCGGGAATCTCCATGCACCCAATTCAATTTCTGAAGCTCGCGGTCGTTGTTACGGTCGCTGTTTGCACGGCATCGCTTGCGGTTGCCGAGGAACGACCCCGCGCGCGGGAAGCGGGTCTGGTGGTGGGCGTACTGCCTACCGGTCCGCTGAATGCAATCACCGATGTTGAAGGCGTCCGGGTTGGTCACTCAACCAGGATCGAAGGTGACGACATACGAACGGGTGTCACCGCGATCATTCCCGGCCCCGGCAATCTGTATACACACCCGGTACCAGCGTGGCTGTACGTTGGCAACGGTTACGGCAAGTTGGTGGGCGCAACCCAGATACAGGAGTTCGGTGAGCTTGAAACACCGGTATTGCTGACCTGCACCTTGTGCGTATGGAGTGCGGCCAACGCGCTGAAAGAATGGGTTTACGAACAACCGGGTATGGGCGAGCACACGGTAAACCCGGTGGTGGGTGAAACCAACGACGGTGCCGTCAACAACATGTGGGCTGACGTCATAGGCCATGATGAAGTTTACGAAGCACTCAACACCGCGAGCAGCGGCCCGGTAGCGGAGGGCAGTGTCGGTGCCGGTGTGGGAACACAGGCGTTCGCCTGGAAAGGCGGCATAGGAACCAGCTCTCGCTTACTGCCCCAATCGCTGGGCGGTTACACCGTTGGCGTGCTGGTACAAACAAACTTTGGTGGCGTGCTGACCATGAACGGTGCCCCGGTTGGGCGCGAGTTGGGCCAGTATTCCTACCGAGCCCAGCTCGAAAAGAAAGGTGTTGATGATCGCCAGGAAGATGGTTCAATCATGATGGTGGTGGCGACAGACGCGCCCTTGACAGCACGCGCCCTGGACCGCGTCGCCAAACGCGCAATGATGGGGCTGGCACGAACCGGCTCGTTCGCGAGCAACGGGTCCGGTGATTACGTAATCGCATTCTCGACAAACCCGGACGTACGTCGACCGCGCGAAGGCATGGAGCCGTTTGTTGCGCCATCGTTAACCAACGAAGCAATGTCACCGTTGTTTGCCGCAACGGTAGAAGCAACCGAGGAAGCGATCTATAACGCCATCTTCAAGGCAACGACGGTCGAAAGCTCACGTGGGAAACGCGAAGCGATTCCGCTGGACGATCTGATGCGGGTACTGAAAAAACACGGCGTGTTGAACTGGGACCGGGAGATGTCACCGGGGAATTGACGGCGTTGAATGGCCTCAGGGCCGATACGTGCCACATGTTTGAATTGACGTCCGTGACTAGGTCAGAGATTATGACTACGCGCGCAATTTCTTCATCCGCTTTATACGCAATATATCAATCCGCACCTGTAAGCTAATCAGAGGCTTGCCCATGCCAACACCCCGCGAAATTGCCTTTTTCACACATTTACATCCCACACTTTTGCGCACTACTTATAGTTAGGCATCACCAATCATGGAGCCAGGTTCGACAATGTCCGCGACGATCAAAGTCACTCTGGACGCGACGCGGATGGCTGGTAGGCCAGGATACAAGAACGGTGTTCGACCGAATCACCGAATTCCCGGGCGTAGGAATGAAGTGTTTATGGGGGCGCTATACTTCAAGGATCGTGAGATTCTGAAGCCCGGAGAATCCTGCGTAGCGGAAGGTAAGTTCATAATCTATTCGAAAGATGAGTCTTTGTTTGTGCCAGGGTTCTGCTGGGAAATTTGCGAAGCAAGTCGGCTCACTGGCACAGCGGAACTGGTTGAGGTGGAGAAGATACAAAAAATGGACCGCACTGATGCCTAACATTGCGCTGCACCCGTCACTTGACCCAGCCCGCCTTGCGCTGTCGCTCCAGGCGGCCTGCGTCAAGTGCGTGTGAGCTTAGACGTTATATCGCTGCCAGCCATTTGCGTGGCCGCAGTTTCGCATTACATCGTCGGCAGGAGAACCTTTAAGGCCCATCGAAGAATGGTTCATCGTATATCCAAGATTGAGGCGGCAGAGCGACAGTTGAATTCCGCTGTTCGACTTCTATTTAGTGGCTTCGATTCAGTTGCTATCCATACGCTCGTAGGTGCTGCTTCAATAGTCCTTTGCGATTTAGCCGAAATCTCCGGTAAAGACGGTTCTTGGGAGAATAAAATTGCTGTTGACAGCGGCTTAACAAAACGCGAGTTCTTTGATTTGGCACGTCGGGCGCAGAACTTCTTCAAGCACGCTCGTTCCGATCCCGATGGAGTGCTTGAATTTGACGCACAGGAAACGGAGATCCTCTTATTCATTGCTTCGCTAAATTGGGGAGAGTTGTTGACCGCAGCCAAGAGCGAACGAAAACTATCTATTGAAATGTCCGTCTTTCAACTCTGGTTCATTGCCTCATGGCACGAGAACTGGTCGGAAAAGGAAGAAGCCGAGGAAGTGTGGAAGGTGGCATATCAATGGTTTCCGGATTTTTCTTCGCTTAACCGCGATCAGAAACTAGCAAAGGGGCTTTCTGTGCTTCAGGCCGAACTCCGAGAAGAAGCGATATAACAATGCGCTGCACCCGTCCCTTGACCCAGCCCGCCTTGCGCTGCCGCTCCAGGCGGTCTGCGTCAAGCGCGGGTGAGGGTGAGGGTGGATTCAAGGTCTCATTGCAACACCTCATCCGTTAGGCTGCTTCTCAGGTGAGCCGTGAAGTTTGAGATTGTCGGCAGAATCGAGAGTCCCGAAACCTTTGCCACTGGCAATGCCATCCGGGAGATTAAGCGGCTCAGACGTGCTTATGGAAAAGGGCGGTGGCGGAAGCGCAAAGGCATTGCGGAGGTCCGTTTCGACGATGGCTCGACTCGGCGGGCTGAGATACACTGGTACGAGGCGTCTGGGATTGGGAAGAAAGAACTTAAAATTAAGCGCTTTCTGGACTAAGTGAATACTATGAAATCGACTAATTTCGTAATCTGTATAGAAAATTCGGAGTATCCCGCTTCACTTGAGAAGCGAAAGATCTACGAAGCTATTCCGGATGCGGACGCAGCAAAGCATGGTCAAGTCCGTGTGGTGGACGAATCTGGTGAAGATTATCTTTACCCGTCCGAGTGTTTCGTAGACGCTAATCTTCCGGAAGCGACCCGTGCGGCGGTGGTAAAAGCAGCCTAACACGCGACTGAGTTCCCGCGTCAACTATTAATTCATGCCGGGCTCCATTTTTGTCATCCCGTAGCATGGCGTTTAACGCTGTAACGATTTTTCGACTACACGCCGGGAGTGCCACTTTCTTGTGTTTTCCATTGGCGACGAAACGTGCGTAGAACGTCTTGATGTCCGGTGACCTTACCCCTTCCAGCCTAAGTATGCTCGAGGAGAGTTCTTCGACTAAATTGATCGAGAGGAGAACTCAGAATGAGCAAGGGAAAACGGCATACGCCTGAACAGATCACGTAGTTTGCGCTATTGAGCGTCTCCTGTATTACGCTGACGCATGACTGGCCGGGCGTTGCTTGCGGTTTCTACGATGGCGCCAGTGTAACCATCGATCGGCCCAGCAAGGCACCCGGGCCAGGTATCATTGCGACGAATTCTCAGTCACGGCGCGCTCTGGCCGCGCGGGTCCCTTGATCCAGACACCCGGCCGCTCGCCGGTCAGTGCACCGGCGCGAATAACGAAGCGCCCGTTGACGATGACGTGGTCGATGTCGGTCGGATAGCGATGCGGATCGATGAAGGTCGCCGTGTCGCGAATCGTTTCGGGGTCGAAGACAACAAGGTCCGCATAAGCGCCCTCGACGATACGGCCGCGCTCGGTCTGGTTGTACTGGTCCGCCGGCATTGAGGTCATTTTCCGGATTGCTTCTTCCAGCGTTAGTACGCCGAGCTCACGCACGTAACGGCCCAGGACGCGTGGAAATGCGCCATAACTGCGGGGGTGCGGGAAGCCCTGGCCGTAGCTCACCGGGTCGCCATCCGTTTGGATCATGGCCAGCGGATGTTGCATGATGCGGATCACGTCCTGTTCGTTCATCGCGTGGTAGATCGCCGAGAACCCACCCTTCAACTGCAGTTCGATAACAAGATCAATGCCGGTTTCGACATTGTTCGGCAGTCCGCGATCGGCAGCCATGTCAGCCAGCGTCTTGCCGTTGTATGACGGATCGGACGGCAGGACGCGAAACTGCAGGCGACTGAGGTCGTTGCCCGTGCGCTCGACCATAAAAACGCGCCGTATCTCCTCGCGAATCTGTGGCAGCAGCTCCGGGTTGCTCAGGCGCTTCTTCAGTTCTTCACGGCCGCCGGCAAATACCCATTGCGGAAACAGGACCGCTGACGAGGTGCTGGAAGCAGTGTACGGATACAGGTCGTGCATCATATCGATGCCGTCCTCCCGCGCCTCATCAATCAACGCGAGGCTTTGCTCCGACTGCCCCCACTGCGCAACGCCGGTGGCTTTGTGATGATTGATTTGCGCCGGGATATTCGCCGCGCGTGCGATGCGAATCGTTTCATTAACCGAGTCGAGCAGCCCGGACCCCTCATTGCGCATGTGCGTCACGTAGATACCGCCGTAGCGGGCCGCCACTTTTGCGAGTTCGATGACTTCTTCCGTTTCGGCGTAGTTAGCGGGCACGTACAGCAATCCTGTTGACAGGCCGAGTGCCCCCTGCTGCATCGATTGTTCGACGAGGTCGCGCATGGCCTGCAGTTCATCATGATCCGGTGCCCGGTTGGCCATGCCCAGTACTTGCTGCCGGGTCCATGTGTGCCCGGCGAAAAAGCCGACGTTCACAGCAACGTCGAGGGAGTTCGCATAGTCGTCGAGGGGCCATGGCTGGTCGCCACTGTGCAGGCTGGCAATCAGCGTCGTGATGCCCTGGCGGGTAAAGTTCTCGGCCAGCGGGTGCTCGTGAATAGTCGTCTGCACGTGAGCATGGTTGTCGATGAAGCCGGGCGCGAGCACCTTGCCGCTGATATCGACAAAGACCTCGGCGTCGCCGGCATCAAGCGCGGTGCCGGACACCGCAACGATGCGGCCGTCCTTAACGCCGACATCGGCATCAAAGCGCGGTTTGCCTAGACCATCGACGATGGTGCCGCCGGACAGCACGATGTCGAATACCTTGCCTCCTCCCTCGGTCGCCGGCGGTGGTTCCGCGGAACCGCAAGCGACCATAGTCAGGGCTATGAGGTAGGCGGTGATTGTTCGCATGCTTGTTCTCCTGCGGGTACTTGTCTTTCTTCTTGTCTGGGTCATATGGTACGCGATTCGGGCAGGCATCAAGCAAGCCGCATGGCGGCTGTAAGTAATTCCGCATTCTGCAGTTGTGGCTGCACGGCGCTGCGCTGACGTCTGATCTAAACGAAATTTGCCCGGTAAGAACCGCGTTAATCTAATGCTGGCGGAAACTTGCCCTGCAGTATACTAAGTTCGATGCATGCGATTATGCGTGATTGGCATTAGGTTCAGCCGGTCTTGTGATCGTGTTGCGCCTTACCGGGTCCATTGCGTTTGCGTCAAGGAAAGATCGAATGGCTCCAGCACAGAAGTGAAGCAATGGACGAAGAAACATGGTTGAGCTACCGGGGTGTCATTCTCTTGATTCTTGGAACCGAGCGAGTGGCTTGCCGGAAAACGCCTGACTGAATATCTGCTGTGCAGTCGAACGCAGGCGCTCAAAGCGACATAAGGGATCAACAGAACCGGGAATCAATAGGCAGTCCTGCATCCAAAATGACCGTGAGAGGCATCTACTTCTCAATGCACTCAAGTCCGGGAGGATTGGTTATGAGTAAGAAGGTCTTCGCAGGATCCGCTATTCTGGGTGTTGCTGTCTTGCTGCTGGGCAACACGCACCGGCTGTTGCCAGCGGAGTCTGATCCGTGTCAGCAAGATATGACCCACGCAGGCCATGTCAATGACTTGCCCATGTTTCATTGCATTGGTCACACGGAGTACGAGTGGAAACCTGGTGCGGAAGGTCTGGAGGCGGTTCAAAAATGGGATCACATGCACCCGTGGATGGATTATGACTGGCATATCGCCCAAGGATTCAGTGCGGAGCAGGCCGCGCGTTTAGTGGGCAAGTCACAAAGTCCGAACGCCGAATACTGAGACTGCCGTACTGATTATCAAAGGGCGGCTGCGCAACAGTGCGCTGTCGCCGACTATTGATGCATACTGCCTTCCATTGTCGCCCCCAGCCGAACGTATCGAATCCCGGCGAATTTGGCGGCTGGACGCAACAGGGTGAAGTCCTCTTGCGCATTCACTTGGCGCTCAATGGTTTGAAAACTCATGAAATTGATAATTCGTAATCTTGCTCGCAGCACTTCCGAGGACGAGCTAAGAACCCTGTTTCAGGGATACGGTGTGGTGCAATCCTGCAACCTGGTGATAGACAAAGCGTCCGGCGGATCCAAGGGGTTTGCCTTTGTCGAGATGCCGAAGGTCGGTGACGCGAAAGCGGCAATGAAAAACCTGAATAACACGTCTGTTGATGGCAATAAGATTCGCGTTAAGAAAGCTGAGAGTAAGGCGGGATGAGTTGGATCCGGAAACCGGCATTGCATGCCGCGACGGGCATTGTCCCGCTTTCGACCATGAGCACTTATCGTGCTGTCCGTGCACTGTAAGTGATGACCATTGAACAGGTAAACAATCCTTTGCATGGCGTTACTCTCGCGACCGTGGTGACGAGACTGGTGGAACATTACGGCTGGGATGGCTTGGCACAGAGAATCGACGTAAATTGTTTCAAGACTGATCCATCAGTAAAATCGTCACTGAAATTCCTGCGCAAGACCCAGTGGGCCAGAGATAAGGTCGAGGGCTTGTATATTTCGACATTTTCCCGGCCATCCCCGTGGGGCAGCGCCAGATAAACGATGCTGAGACGCCCATCGATTTTGGTTGGATTGACCGGGCATGCAGTCGGACAAAGTACCAGAAACTCCGGTGTTCCGTATCTGCAAAGAAAGATCCGGCAATAACGACAGACCGAAAACAATCTCAGGTCGAGTGCTCACCAACAGGCTCCACAATGAACCGGGAAAGGCTTGCGTTTTACCTGAATCACTACGGGTTGTTCCGCACCGTGCGTGTCTATGCACACAGAGCCCTGCAGCGGTTGGTCGATTTTGACATCATGCGTGTCGAAACCGCATCGGGCGAAGCGACGGATTCGCCGGTCGTCGAACCGTACGTGACCCGGCAGGTATCGGCGGATGAATACCGCAGTGGGTTGCAGTTGCTGGGTGCAGAGCATGACCGCTCCAATGCCTTCGTACGGCGGGACCGGTGTTTCGCGAACCTGCTTGACTCGCAGCTGGTCGGCTATCAATTCTATGCGGGCAGATCGACAGTGGCGCGTAGTGGCCTGGAATTCGCCTTTCCCGACACGCTGACTTACGCTTACGCCAGCTTTACCCACCCGGATCACCGCGGCAAGAGACTGGCGAGAGCCAGGGCCAATGCAAGACGGTGCGCGGATCAGGCGGCAGGCATTCAACGAAATGTCGTCTGGTACATCTCGGTCGATAATCTTCCGTCACTGGCCGTCAGCCGTCGGCTGAACGTCGCACACCTGGGCTACGTTGCGTACCTAAGAATAAGAAAGCGCTATTACTGCTATGCCTCTCCAGCGTGCGTGCGAGCGGGCGTTTCCCTTATTTCGACGGGTGGGCAGGCAACTAAGTGACGACCGGCTTGCACGGGGCATGCCAGCGCAGCTGCCGTAGCTTAAGGATCGGTTGCAGAATGCTGCTCAGCAGGTGAACCGGGTAGCAAACGGTCCGAAATCTTGCGGCGAGGGTGGATTGATGATCACAGTGTAGTGCCGTATGCATAACGCAATCGCATAAGTCTTTTTCCGGCCAATTGTATTGCGCCCAAACCGAGTGCTGCGCAAGCAGGTTTCTGTTTAACATTAACGGAAGTAATGTTAGTTTCCGTACGTTCAAATTCCGGTCGGTCTTCGCGGAGCCATAAACCTGTTTCATTGTTGGGGGGGGATAAAAATGAAAGGAATATTTGCACGTCTGCTACTCGTTGTTTTGGTCGCCTTGCCAGGATTGGTGTGGGGGCAAAACACAGACGGTAGCGTGTCGGGCGTCGTCGTAGATCGTTCGAATTCGCCTCAGGCCAATGCCACGGTAACCATCGAAAATACTGCCAATGGCTACCGGCGTAGTGTTGGCGCTTCCAGTGACGGCCGCTTTCGCATCGCGCGACTGCCCGTTGGTGATTACCGGCTGACGGCCACGAAAGACGGATTTGGTGATGCTGTTATCGAAGAAATCTCCGTCGGCATTGCCAGTGCGACGACCGTTGATCTCGTTCTGACTGGCGGCGCGATCGACAACATCGTCGTCACGGCCTCAATGGTGACGGGGTTGGATATGGCCTCAACAGAGTCGGCGCTGAATATTGATTTCGCCGAACTGCAACGAATTCCCATCGGCCGAACTGCCGGTTCGGTTGCCTTGCTGGCACCGGGTGTCACGACCGGCGTACCGTTCGGCGGCATCTCTTTCGGTGGTTCGTCAGTCGGCGAAAACTCGGTATTCATCAATGGACTGAACGTCAGTGACGTGGAAACAGGCGTTGGCTATTCCGACGTGCCGTTTTCAATGTTCAAAGAATTCCAGGTCAAGACCGGCGGGTACTCCGTCGAATTCGGCCGCACCACGGGTGGCGTTATTAACGCTGTTCTGAAGTCAGGCGGCAACGAATTCCACTACGGCGCCGATGTTTATACGACGCCCGATGCGTTTCGTGCTGACGGTCAGGACTTCTTTGATCGCGATGGTAATCGCCTGATCAATCGCACTGACGATGACCTGAGTTCCACCAGTGCGAGTTTCTATGCCAGTGGTCCTATCATCCGCGACAAGCTCTTTTTCTATGCACTGTATGAACCGCGACTGGTTGAATCGAAATCCGGCAACACTGCGGGCAACTCAATCAGCGATTCCAAAGATGACACCGCGACCTGGGGCGGTAAGCTCGACTGGCTCATCACTGACAATCACTCGCTGGAGTTCTTTGGATTCTCCGACGACCGGGCCGACGTGGCGGATCGTTATGACTCCGGCTCGCTCATAGAGACCCAGACTACCGATCTTGGCGGTACCAACTGGGCCTTGACGTACACCGGTTTCTTCGGCGACAACCTTGTTCTGAAAGTGCTGTATGGCGAGAACGAACGCAACTACGACGGCCGTACCAATACGTCGTCCGAATGTAATCGTGTCTATGATGATCGCGCCGGTGTGGATCAGCACATTGGTTGTACAACCCAGCTGCGCAATGACAAACGGGTGAATTCGCGTGACGCCATGCGTATAGACGCTGAGTACCAGTTCAACGACAGCCACCTGTTGCGGTTTGGCGTCGACCGGGAGTTGCGTACAACGAACATGCGGCGTGCTTCGGTAGGCCCTATGCAGGCAAATTTTACACTCAACAACACAACCCCGGGCGATAGTTTGAACAACGTAACGGTGCCGGCTGGTGTAACCGAGTACGTTTTGGAACGTCGCGAAATCCGCGGTGGCATCTTTGAGGCCAGAACGTCGGCGGCGTACCTGGAGGATATCTGGAACGTTACGGAAGATGTTACGGCAACCCTCGGCTTGCGTTGGGACCAGTTCGAAACGGATGACGCAGCGGGCGATTCCTTCATCAAGGTTGACGACATGATCTCGCCGCGTTTCGGCGTGGCATGGGATATAGGCGGGCAGGGTACTTCCAAGCTGTTTGCCAATGTTGGTCGCTACTATTTCCCGATTGCCAATGGCCTGGCCGCGCGTGAAGGTGGCGGCACCATCGATACGCGTACTTACTACGCATTGAACGGCCTCGATACCAACACAACGTCCAACGGGCTGACCAACTACACGCCGATCTACGGCCAACAAATCGGTGCAGTGGTTGAGTTCGGCAGCGGTGAAGGCCTGGGTGCCGAGCAGCGCTTCAAAGTCGATCAGGATCTGGATGCCAGCCATCAGGACGAGATCATCATCGGTTACGAACGCATGCTGACCGATACCTGGAGCCTCGGCGTTCGCGGTATTCATCGGCGTTTCAAAAATGCGATCGAAGACATGTACGTAAACGTTGACGTGCCGGGTTGTGGCTCAATCGACCGCTGGGTCTTCGGCAATGTCGGCCAGCCGCTCACCGTGGATAACGAGTGCGATGACAGTTCGATAGAAACGGTAACGGTTGACCTGGGTCGGGCACAGCAGTTCGGCTACGACCTCGACGGTGACGGCAATCCCGATCCCATCGGCAGCGCTACGCCGACTCGCCGCTACAACGCTGTTGAGTTTGTCTTCAACCGGGAATGGGATGGCGTTTATTCAACGCGCTTGTCGTATACCTGGTCGCACAGCTACGGCAACTACGAAGGTGGTGTGAACTCGGATACCGGCAATGATATTCCAGGCTGGACCGAGTCAGGTGATGACGTCATGTTTATCAACTCGAACTGGGGAGATCTGCCCAATGACCAACGTCATTCCATCAAAGCCTTCGGTGCCTATGCGCTGACCGACAAACTGACCATCGGCACTAACCTGTCGTTGACTTCGGGTCGTCCGATCAATGCGCGAGGGCATGGCAATCCGTACAACTCACAGACCCGCAAGGAAATGAACTACGTTTGTGTTGCCAATTGCATTGACCCGAACGACGGCATCTGGACTTCACAGGACCGCGAATTCGAGTACCTGCCGAAGGGCAAGTTCGGGCGGACACCGTGGATATTTGACGTGGACGTCAGTGCAACCTACACGACCGATTTCAACGGTCACACGGCGCAGTTCGGCTTGGACGTGTTCAATCTGTTCAACAGTCAGGATGCAACCCGGGTGTACGAGATCATGACCGACGGTGTTGTTGATCCGGATCCGACCTTCCTGGCAACGCGCAATGCACAGTTGCCGCGCGCAATTCGCCTGCGAGCTTCGATCGACTTCTGATTGATCACTTGCTGGTAGTTAGTAGTCAGGCCCCGGCGATCGTTCGCCGGGGCCTGCTTGTTTGCGGGGTTTGCTGATGTGCCACGCTGGCCGGAAAGCGCTTGGTCTCTGACTTTTCGCCAGACCCAGCTTTGTCTTGACGCGTCAATCGGCGTGCGTTGCTGCGTAGTGGTACTGTGCGTTTACCCGATACAGCCAGTCCGGAGCCGTGCCAGCTCTGCTATACATCGAGCCGAAATCGTATGAATAGGTCCCTGGTGAGCAGCGGACACGATGGCAATGCGTTCTTCGGAACGCCGTCGCAGGCCATCCACGTTTCGTTCACCGTTATGTCCGTTGAGTCGTAAATGACACTTACCAAGGTGACGTCAGCATGAACAACTATCCCCGAACATTTTCACATATCGGAATTTCGGTTCCCGACGTTGAAAAGGCCGTTGAATTCTATAGTTCAGTTATGGGCTGGTATCAAATCATGAAACCAACTGTAATTACCGAAGAATCGGACACACCTATTGGACAAATGTGTATCGACGTCTTCGGTAGCGGTTGGGGTTCTTTCAAGATTGCGCACATGTCCACTGGCGACCGAATAGGCGTGGAAATTTTCGAGTTCAAGAACAACGAACGGCCGAAAGATTTCGAATACTGGAAGACGAGCACGTTTCATTTCTGCGTGCAGGACCCGGATATCGAGGGACTCGTCAAGAAGATCGTGGCGCACGGTGGCAAACAGCGAATGCCTATTCGCGAATATTACCCGGGCGAGAAGCCGTACAAGATGGTCTACGTAGAAGACCCTTTCGGCCTTATTTTCGAGGTCTACTCGCACAGCTATGAGCTTACCTATTCGAAGGGCGCTTATTAGCTGTCACCGGTTCGCTGCCGCAGTAACGTTGTCATTGTCGAACAGTCCTCTATGTACCTGAATGGGGGCTTTCGCTAGAATTCCCGGTAGCCGGCTTGCTACAGACCGCTACCGGCGGAAACATGACGGTCTATGGGTGATTTTGTATAAGCCGCTCCTGGCTAATCTCGCTACCAAGGCGGGCCCCAATGCAGCAAGTAGACAAACAAAAGAATTACGAACTGGCAGAGGCGCTGCTGGCGGAGCAAAACTTTGCGGCAGCGCTCATTGTGGGTGCAATTGCCATGCTGCTTGCTGCCACTGCTTACGGGCTCACCACCGTGGTATGGCCGTTTTCGTACGGATTCGCGGCGGCTGGCATCGGTATCGTGATCGGCTTTTCAATGCAGTATCTCGGGCGGGGTATTCAGATGAGGTTCGCGGTGGCAGCTGCCCTGTACACGATCGCGGCTTGTGTCCTCGGCAATGTGATCCGGGCCATCTTGAGCGCTGGACGATCGCCGCTGCACGTAATCGGCAGTGATGATTTTGCGGAGTATGTTCAGACCGGCTTGGCTTACGTATCGTTCGTCGACCTGGTGTTCTGGTTTGTAGCAATCTGGTTTGCGATTTTTCTCGCGAGACGGCCACTGTCGCGGGAGGAGATTACAGCAATCAGCCTGTACGAACTTAAGGCCTGAATCGGGCTATTCCCTGCGATCTGCCGCTCGGCCGGTTAGCGATTGAAATCGGTGTGCGCGTGTTGCGGCATTGCAGCCAAGGCCATCCACTGTCTTGATTTCGGGATGCCAAAGGAGTTTGGCGGGATTGCGGTCAGTGTTAGTCTTTTTGGCGTACTACAGAATTCGAAACTGGCAACGAGGAAATGCAATGGTTTATGCGGCACTGGTGTTCGGCCTGCTGGGTGTTGTTGCCTATGTGAGGTTGGACAAGCTGATCAAGACGCTGAAAGAGCAAGGGGTATTGCGCCCGGATTACAAAGAAGAATAGGGCTCGTGATCTGACCGGTCTTCCGCAGCCGCCTTTGGCCGTTTACGGCGGTTTGGGCTCCGCTTGATCGTCAGACTTCACCGATCAGCATTCACGGCGGGTATCTTGTGGTAACGCCACCAGTGCTTTCGTTGACTGTGAATGTCCCGAACTGCCGCGCTGAACATCATTGGCCAGCGGACGGAGAATGTGCTGTTACGCGTGAGCCAGGAGGAACCCGGACACACGACTGAGCCCCTCTTGCAGAATCGCCCGGTCGTTTGCATAGCCGATGCGGATATGGCCTTCCATATCAAACGCCGAGCCCGGCGTGAACATGACGCCGGTTTCCTTGAGCAGAGTGACACAGAACTCTCGCGAGCTCATGGGCAGATCGTATTTCAGCAATGCTGTAGTGCCGGAACGCGGTTTTACCCACGACAGACGGGGTTCACCGTGTAGCCATTCTTCGAGCAGCGCGAGGTTGCCACGGGTGATGGACTGGCTCCGCGCCAACACTTTGTCGCGATGTTCCAGTGCCAACGCAGCAAAATGGTCATCGATCACGCCGACGGAAATGGTGTCGTAATCACGGTGGATGGATACCGCCTCGATCACCTCACGCGGTGCGGCTATCCAGCCCAGTCGCAGGCCTGCAAGCGCGTAGGCTTTGGACATGCCCGCCGTGCTGATGCCTTTCTCGTAGATGTCAGCGATGGAATCCGTCATGCCGGAACCGGTTTGGTCGGTGCCACGGTAGACCTCGTCGCACAGGACCCAGGCGTTCGCGGCGCGTGCGATAGAAGCGATTTCCGTCAACATCGACCGGTCCATGAGCGCGCCGGTCGGGTTGTTGGGGTTGTTGATCGCTATCAGCCGGGTGCCGGAAGTGACCAGCGCACGTAATGCGTCGAGATCGGGGAGGAAGTTGTCTTCTTCGCGGAGTTTGAGCGTGTGCACGTCAGCACCGATGCTGGCCGGAATTGAGTAGTGCTGCTGATAGGTTGGCACCACCGCGACCACGCGCTCCCCGCAAGCGACGAGGGCTTTGTGAACCAGCATGTTGGCGCCGATCGTGCCGTGGGTGACTACGACATTGTCCGTTTTCTGCCGGTCGTACAGCGCGCAAATTGCTGTGCGCAGTCGTTCCGACCCGTCGATCTCGCCATAACCCAGCCTTACTGACAGCAGACCCGAAAGTTCCGACTCACCCTTGCCGGCCAGTTCCAGCAGTTCACCCAGGGTGAGGCTGTCAACGCAGGTTTCGGCCAGATTCCATTCGCAGCGGGTTTCCCATTCGTTCATCCATATTTCGACGGCAAAGGGTTCGATATGCATAGGTCACGGTCTCTTGTCAGGTTGAGTTGCGTTGGCGAAGGCGAT
This sequence comes from Woeseia oceani, assembly GCF_001677435.1. Classification (GTDB taxonomy): domain Bacteria; phylum Pseudomonadota; class Gammaproteobacteria; order Steroidobacterales; family Woeseiaceae; genus Woeseia; species Woeseia oceani. The sequence continues at coordinate 2,917,038 of NZ_CP016268.1, read as the reverse complement.
GACAATCGTGTCCGGCCCGAAACCCGCGCAGCACATGGCGGCACATTCCGCTGCGGACAAGCTGCACGTTCCAGCTAGGGGGCCGGTTAGTTTGCTGCCGGATAATTCAGCCGCCTGTGCGCGCCAGGCGCCCAGTGTCGCATAAACCGTTCGGCAAGCTCACGAACAGGGCGTCACGGCCCTGCTGTAGTCCGCCTTGCGCAATTCCGATCAGCGTGACCAATATCGCCAGGGGTGATGCGATGCGCGTGCGTACGTACAATGGCCGCTTGCCGTGGCGATCAGGTCGCCAATCTGAACGATGCGCTGAATGCTTGCTGCAGCCGCAGGCCAACCGCCGTAACAGGAAACAGGAATGAAGATAGCGGAAATCTGGCGGTACCCGGTAAAGTCCATGCAGGGGGAGCAGCTTAAGCAAGCGGAAGTCGGCCCCGCTGGTATCCAGGGAGACCGGCAATGGGCAGTGGTCGATGCGGAGACCGGCGTATCGTTGAGCGCAAAGCGATACCCGAAACTGCTTACGTGCCGCGCGACTACCGGCGAGAATGCGGTAACGATCACGTTGCCGTGCGGTCGCGACGTTTCAGCCGGCTCGGCAGAGGCTGCGAGTGGCCTCTCTGAGTTGCTGGGGCGACAGGTCACTACACGTTCCGCGGGAAACAACACGACGATACAGCACGAATTTCCGACCTCGCCGACGGACGGTGAGGGCGAACCATTCCTGTACGAGCCCGGGCTGAGCGCGTTCTTTGACAGTGTGCCGCTGCAGATGCTGACCACCGCGACGCTGAAAAAGTTGACGGCACTGCTGCCCGATTCAACCATTCATCCGGCGCGTTTCCGGCCCAACTTTCTGGTCGAATGTGATGAAATCGGCTTTATCGAAAACGAATGGCTGGCAAAGGACATCGTCCTCGACTCACTGACGTGCCAGGTGCATGACGACACCCGGCGCTGCATCATGGTGACGATGAGCCAGCGCGAGCTGCCACGTGATATGAATGTAATCCGGACTGTCCTGAAGAGTAACGAAGGCAGGGCCGGCGTTGCGCTTAGAACAAAGAGTGCCGCTATTGTGCGCAGTGGAGCGACCGTGAACGTTCAGTCCTAGTTGCCAGCAACTCTGCATGGCGCTGTAAACAATGCACCCACTGTGCCGTGTCCAGCGACCGGAGTGAAAATGGTTATGCAAAATGAACATCCATGCGCTATGGCGTTAAGCGCACAGTCGCCTAACGTGATTTCTTGGTCGACTCGCATTCTGGCTCGCTCACGCTGGCGAGTTCCTTGCGCTTTGTGCGCCGCGTTGCCGGCCAGCGCGTCAGCGTCGAATTTTGGCGATCTGCCCTCGGTGTTGCCGGTCTTCTGGGTTGGGCTTTGTGTGTCGTTGGTCGTGGCCGTCATCAAGTCACAGGTGCCAGCAACGGAGCAACGCGCGGCCAGGTTCAGCGTCGGCAGGTTGCTGGCTGTGTTTGCAATTGGCGCGTTCATCAGTTTCCTGATTCTGGTCGCATCTTTTGTGGCAACCTTCAACTGATGGCAGGGTTCCGTGGTGACCAATGTTGTGCCATGGCGGTTCAAAAGTTGTAGCCTCCTGGTGTGTTGTGTATCGCTGGCGCTGTCACGTGCCGGCCATCCTTCGGAAGTGAGGACGACCTCACCGCTCCACCCTTGATCGGGGACGACCCCAATTGTCGAAGAGGACGTACTGTGGCTTGGGTAATTCTGGTTATCGCGGGATTGTTTGAGGTCGCCTGGGCGATCGGCTTGAAATACACAGAAGGCTTCAGTCGCCTGTGGCCATCGGTGTGGACGGTACTCGCCATGGCCGTCAGCCTTTGGATGCTCGGCATGGCCATGAAATCTCTGCCGGTTGGCACTGCGTACAGCGTTTGGGTTGGTGTTGGCGCGCTCGGTACGGTATTACTCGGAATCGTGCTGTTCGACGAGCCCACCAATGCAGCACGGCTGGTCAGTGTCGGTCTGATTTTCGCTGGCATCGTCGGGCTCAAACTGGCTACGCCCGTCTGACAATCTGGCACGGCTGGTAACGAGGCCTTGCGGAATTCCGGTTTCGTGTTTCACCTACAACGATAAGAAAAATGGAAGATGACATCTATGAATAACAACGAAGAAATTGCCAAGGGCATTTACGCAGCGTTTGCGACGGGCGATATTCCGACTGTCCTGGGCGTTATGGCCAAGGACATACACTGGACGGAGGCGGCGGGTGGACCCTACGGCGGCGTGTCCATCGGACCGGATGCGGTGCTTGAGAACGTGTTCAAACGGTTGGGTACGGAGTGGCACGGCTTTTCAGCTGTACCTCGTGAGTATATTGCCAACGACGACACTGTTGTGGTGATTGGCGAGTACAGCGCCACGTACAAGGCGACCGGCAAGAGCTTCAAGGCACCTTACGCGCATGTCTGGAAGTTTGCCGACGGCAAGGCGGTGTCGTTCGAGCAGTTCACTGATACGGCTGTGCATCTGCAGCCCTTGCTGGCCTAGTTCGATTGCGGTGGCGCTTGCAGACAGAAACTCGTCTCGCTCCGCCAGCGCCGCACGCGGTTTGACGAGATTGTCCGGTTCCGGGTGGCTCCGGGCAATCTCGCCGCGCACGAAGCTCATCGTGTATTACGGCACCGCGATGGCAGGCGGTGCAATGCTGCTCGACTGGTTCGAAGTGCAGTTTTTGACACGGCGGTACCCGATTGAAATCTATGTCGTGGTTCTGTGCTTCTTGTTCACCGGCTTGGGTGTTTGGCTCGGTCACCGGCTGACCCGACGCCGGTCGTGCACCTCAACCGGTGTTAACAGCGCCGCTCTGAACTACCTTGGCATCAGTCGCCGTGAGCAGGAGGTGCTGGCCTTGCTGGCCGAGGGTCGCTCGAACCAGGAGATAGCCGATGCGCTGTTCGTGTCCGTCAACACAGTCAAGACTCATCTGCAGAGTCTCTACCAGAAACTCGACGTGGCCCGGCGTGGGCAAGCCGTGGAAAAGGCCCGTTCGCTGAAGCTCGTTGGGTAAATCGCACCTGAGGCGGTTTGAGGGCACTAATTCGGGTGATTTTCGCCAAATCACCCCTACGGGTGACGACCCGGCGTACCGTGTCGGGCACGATTCAGACTGCGGACCAGGAGGTGCAGCGTGATCAAACTGGCGGGTATTTACGGGATCATCACGGGGCTGGTGATCATTGTCATCAGTACCCTCAGCTACGAACTCGGCGTAGCGTCGGTCTGGCTCGGGTACCTGATAATGCTGATCGCCTTCAGCGTGATCTTCGTCGCGGTGAAACAACACCGGGACCAGGCGCTCGGCGGCATCATCCGTCGCCGCACGGCATTCGCTGTCGGCCTTGGCATCACGGTCGTGGCCAGTGTCGTGTACGTCGCGGTCTGGGAGCTTTATCTTGCGGTCACCGACTACGTATTCATCGATGAGTACATCGCCTCGATTCTGGCAGACAAGCGGGCCGCCGGGGCGTCGCCAGCTGAACTCGCTGCAGCGGTTGCGGAAACGGACAAGATGCGCGCCATGTACGCCAGTCCCTGGCAGCGTTTGCCGATCACTTTCATCGAGATATTCCCGGTCGGTGTGCTGATGAGCCTGATCGCGGCGTTCGCACTCAAAGACAGCGCCGTGCTGAGAGCGGACTAGCCCGGGTACCAGGCAGTGGGTCTTTAATCAAAATGACAGGGGTGATGCCATGCAACTGGGAAACTTTTCTATCAGCCTGAGTGTTAAAAATCTGCAGGCTTCAAAGGATTTCTACCTGAAGCTGGGTTTCAGTGTGCACGGTGGTCATGAGGAGCAGGGCTGGCTGGTGCTGCGCAACGGGAGCTGCACAATCGGGCTGTTTCAGGGCATGTTTGACAAGAACATTCTCACGTTCAACCCGGGCTGGAATGAACAAGCCGAGCCACTGGACGAGTTTACCGACGTGCGGTCTTTGCAAAAGTCACTCAAAGCCAAGGGGGTTAGCCTGGCGAGTGAGGCCGACGAGAGCAGCACCGGACCAGCCAGCTTCACGTTGCTCGACCCGGACGACAACCCGATCCTCATCGATCAGCACGTCTGAGCCGTTGCGGCGATCGTGGCAGCAGCGCGCTCCCGCCCACATTCTGTGACCCTGCAAGTCTTCGCTCTGCCGACCCCTTCCTGCTGATGCGGGCCACTGGCCTTTGTTAGCAGTAGAATGGCAGCGAAGACTGACCAGGAGGTAACAATGGCTGCAGACACTCTCGCCGCGCTGATCTGGCGTTTTATCGGTATTGCACTTATTGCAACGGCACTGCCCGGCGTGCTGCTTCTGACCACAGGTGTGGTTGCGAGCATGGGCAGCGGCGGGCAATCGTCCGGCCTGTTCGCGGAAGGCGCCATGGCGATGTCCTTGCTCAACACGTTGTTAATCGTCGTGGGCCTGATCGTGATCAGTTCCAGCAAGAACCTCGGCATACTGACGGCGCGCGGGCTGTAATGCGTACCGGCGGCTGCCATTGCGGGGCAGTGCGATTCGCGTTCGACACCGAGCCGCGCGACATTGGCTATTGTCACTGCTCGCACTGCCGTCGGCTTACAGGTTCGGCATTTGCGGCGTACTGCGAGGTGCCGGACAGCAATCTGAACGTTACTGCCGGCCTTGAGCGCATCGTTCGTTACGCGGCAACGGCCAAACTGGATAAGCACTTCTGTGGCGCTTGTGGTGTTACGCTCTTTACCCGGCATCGCAGTTTCGCGGGCAGCACTTACGTCGCGCTCGGCGTGCTGGATGACGATGCGGGTATCGCACCGGCTTACCATCAGTTTGTCGCCTCAAAAGCCAAGTGGTACGAGATTGACGATGCATTGCCGCAATTCGCCGAATGGGACGATGACCCCCGATGCGAGTCCACAGCGAAATCCGATTGATTCACTGGCAGCCGGTTGTGGTTGCCTGTGTCGTACGAGCCTTACAACTTTGGATAATCACGCTATGAAGCTCAGCCAAACTCGCAATAATTCCGGTAGCGCACTGTTTCTATCGGTATTGCTGATCACTAGCGTTTTGCTGTCAGCCTGTTCGAAGCCGGTGTTTACATTTCGTGGCTACGCGGCGGATGCAACGTGCAGCGCTATCGTGCGAGCGGAGCAGCAGGCCGGCGCTGAGGTGGTCGGCCAGCGCCAGCAGGATATGGAGACGCTGGGTATGCTCAATGTCACTGAGCTTCGCGGTTCGGTGTTTGACTTGCCAATGTTCATCGAAGTTGCCTGCGACGAGAGTGATGTGGCACTCGGTGTCTGGTATCTCGCCGCCGTCAATAATCAGAATGAGCAGGCGGCCGCTTACGAGCGGTTATCAAGCAACCTTGAAGCGCAGTTCGGTGCGCCGGTGCAAAGCGGTGATGCTGGCTCGCGCTCCAGTCGTTTTCATTGCGATGAACACGGGCTTGTGAGTCTCTACGAAGGTGAGGACGAGCACATGGAAGAGGGCGGTGAGGTGTCGGTGTTCGTCGACCTGAGGCCCGACCTGTGCTGACAGTGTCGGGAGCAGTGTGCCGCCTGAAAAGCATTGTTAGTCAATAGGTTGTAAATTATCCTGAGCGCTGCTTGAGGTGCCTGTCAGGCCGCTGCTGTGACGAGAAAACGCATGTGCCCCCAGACGACGACACTCTACCGGCCGGTGGGCCCGCAGGAACTCGCCCTGATCGAGGCTGCCGATTTCAGCGCCTTTCCGCCAAGACTGCCCGAACAGCCGATCTTCTACCCGGTTCTCAACAGGGACTATGCCCGGCAAATCGCCCGGGACTGGAATGTACGCGACAGCGGGGCCGGCTTCGTCACTCGCTTTGACGTCGACAGCGACTACCTGGAGCAGTTTGCGGTACAGGTTGTTGGCGGGTCGCAGCACGCTGAGTTGTGGATACCGGCGGAAGAACTGGCCAACTTCAACACCCATATCATCGGCAAAATCGCCGTGGTCGATTCCTACGGTTCGACGGGCAGTGACGGCGGTGACACGTGACGGCTACGGATGAACTGCCGCAGGGGGTGCGGGAGGCGTTACGTGCCGGACGTAAACTGGAGGCGATCAAACGCCTGCGTGAGCAGCGCAATCTCGGACTCAAAGAAGCCAAAGATTTGATTGATACGTACCTTCGCCAACATCCGCAACGTGGCGCAGATCAGGCCTTTCGCGAGGAAAGTACAGGCGGCCGCCAGCTCGTTATCATTGTGCTCGGTCTGCTGGGTTGGCTCGTGTACCGCTATCTGACCTGATGGGCTACTCGTCATCGCAGTGCCCGGAGTAGTATGGACGCCATGGATATTGCTGAACTCAATGGCTTGCTCGATTTTTTGCGTGGCACGGAAAAACTCAAGAATACGATCCGGCATTGTTATACATCGGAAGGCCGGCTGGAGAGTGTTGCTGAACACAGCTGGCGTTTGTGCATGATGGCGTTGCTGGTTGAGGAGCACTTTCCCGAGATCAACTTTTCTCGCCTGGTCAAGATCTGCCTGATTCACGATCTCGGTGAAGCAATCAGCGGTGATATCCCGGCGCCGGAACAGGTTGGTATGCCGGATAAGTCCGCTGCTGAGCGTCGGGATCTTCTGCAGTTGCTTGAGCCGCTGCCTGGCCGGCTGCAAGAGGAAATCACCGGACTGTGGGATGAGTACGAGCGTGCGGAAACGGCTGAAGCGCGGCTGGCAAAAGGGCTCGATAAACTGGAGACCATACTTCAGCATATCCAGGGAAAGAATCCGGACGGCTTCGACTACCGCTTCAACTTGCACTACGGCAAACGTTACACCGAGGATAACCCGCTAACGGCGACATTGCGCAGCATGCTCGATGTGGAAACGGAGCAGCGGGCCCTCGATGCAGAAGCGCGATTGTTGAAATAACGGTCGCGACCGGGTTTGTCCCCGATCGCTGGCTGGCCGTTCGGTTACGGTCTCTGCAATGCCCGTGCTAGCCAGCGAATAAGGATGACACCTGTAGCGATCCTGCGTAGCGACACTATTACTGGGGTCCATTTGCCCGTTTCCCGGCACTGCCCTAGGATGCGTGGCAACTACCGTGGCCACCTGAGTGCCGTTGAATGATCCCGATAGATGTACTTGGTGCATTTTTTGTAGTGAGCGTATTGCTGGCGCTTGCGCCGGGGCCGGACAATATTTTTGTCTTGACCCAGTCAGCACTGGGTGGTGCCCGTGCCGGCCTGATTGTCACGGCCGGTCTGTGTACCGGGCTTATCGTGCATACCACAGCGGTGGCGCTGGGCATCGCGGTAATCTTTCAAACATCAGCCGTTGCGTTCACGGCGCTGAAGGTTGCCGGTGCCCTGTATTTGCTTTATCTCGCCTGGCAAGCCTTCAGAGCAGGCGCGAGCGCATTGACGGTCAAAGAGCAGCCGGCTCTGACGTTGCGGCAGTTGTATGTGCGCGGAATCGTAATGAACGTGACGAATCCAAAGGTGTCTATTTTCTTCCTGGCTTTCTTGTCGCAGTTTGTCAGTCCGGAACGCGGTTCCGTGGTGGTGCAAATTCTGATTCTCGGCGCGGTCTTTGCGGTAGCGACAGTGCTCGTGTTCGGCTCTGTTGCCATATTCGCAGGCTCGGTCGGTGCGGTCCTGCGCCGTTCGGGCAGCGCGCAACGGATCTTGAACCGGGTAGCCGGCACCGTATTTGCCGGGCTGGCGATCAAACTGTTGGTGGCCGAACGATGATCAAACTAACGGGCGCGTAAGCCGGATTATGGCTGGGTATTCTGCAACCCCGCTGGCTCGCAAGCTGGGCATTCGCGAAGGGGCGCGCGTGCGCCTGAAGAACGAGCCCGAACACTACCAGCAACTACTGGCTCCGTTGCCGGCCGGGGTGACATTCTCGACGCGTTTGCGAACCGATGTCGATCTTTGCCATTTCTTCACTCGGGAGGAGCGCGAGCTGCGCCGCACATTGCCGGTTCTGCTCACCGTTATTCGGCAAAACGGATGCATCTGGGTGTCATGGCCGAAGCGGGCATCGGGCGTGGCCACCGATATCACCGAGGATACGATCAGGGAAGTCGCATTGCCGCTTGGGCTGGTGGACGTCAAGGTTTGTGCCGTAGACGAAACCTGGTCTGGTCTAAAGCTGGTCATCCGCAAAGAGCTGCGTACCGGGCTGTGATACTGCCCCGGGAAGTGCCTGTGGCAAACAGCAGGGGATAGCTCGGGTACACTTTGTGATTCGTGTCCGGCGACCTTTCAGTCGGGACAATAAACCAGGGAAGAGATGAGTATAGAAATACGGGATGCAACAACTGATGATGGTGATGCGATGCTGGCGCTTTTGCCGCGGCTTGCCGCTTTTGAGATACCGGCGCACCGCAAAGCTGAACACCTTTGGACCGGCGATGCCGCGTTATTGCGCGAATGGTTGGCCGGCGATGCGCCACAATGCCTGGTGCAGGTCGCTGTTTCTGCAGGGAAAATAGTGGGCATGACCCTGACTACGTTGCGCCCGGACCTGCTGAGCCATGAGCCGGGTGCGCACCTTGAGGTGATCGTGGTCGCGGTCGAAGCGGAGGGTAGCGGGGCGGGCAAAGCGTTGTTGGCTGAAGCCGAGTTGAACGCGCGGCGGCACGGCGCAAAGGCGATGACGTTGCACGTAATCGAAAGTAACCGCCGCGCCCGCGCAGTATACGAACATTGTGGATACGCGCCGGAACTGCTCCGCTACATAAAGGAATTATGAATGCAAAGCAGGCTGCAACGTTGGAGTCTACCCAGTGAGTGACGGCTTTGCCGGACGCAAGGTTCTGGTAACAGGCGCATCGCGCGGGATTGGCCGGGCCATTGCGCAGGCATTTGCCGCTCGCGGGGCGACGGTCGCGCTGAACTATCGCGGCAACAAGGTGGCCGCCGAGGAGGCACTTGCGTCGCTCGCTGGCGCTGGACATTGTCTGATCAAAGCGGATGTAGCGACCACTGACGGTTCCCTGCGCGTTGTCGAACAGGCGATTCGCAATTTGTCCGGTCTGGACACCGTGGTTAACAATGCCGGTGTTTTCGAGGCACACGCACCGTTGGATACGGCGTTGGTCGACTGGATGGCTGCATGGCAACGAACGCTGGCGACCAACCTGACCGGCCCCGCTAACGTGTGCTGGGCGGCGGCGCGGCACATGGCGGCCAATGGTGGTGGTCGTATCATTAATGTGACGTCCCGCGGTGCCTTTCGGGGCGAGCCCGACGCACCCGCCTACGGGGCGAGCAAGGCCGCTTTGAACTCGCTCACCCAATCACTGGCAATCGCATTGGCAGCGAAACAGATTTACGTAGCGGCTGTTGCTCCCGGTTTTGTCGAGACCGATATGGCGACTGCCTCGCTGCAAGGCGAGTCAGGTGACGCCATTCGGGCGCAAAGCCCGCTCGGTCGGGTTGCCCGGCCAGAGGAAGTTGCGGCTGCCGTGTTGTTTCTGGCATCCGCTGGCGCTGAGTTTTCCACCGGCGCGATCATCGACGTTAATGGCGCCTCGTATTTACGTAGCTGAGAACCGCATGAACAACGATACTGACAAATCCACGCCGATATTGCTGTTGCCGTTCGTGCTGTTGTGGCGTTTGCTGGGTTTTGTTATCAGTCTGTGCACCCGGGTCGTAGCCGCGTTATTGGGCCTGACCTTGATGGTGACAGGCGTGGCACTGACGATGAGCGTGATCGGCGCGGTTGTCGGTTTGCCGTTGAGCGTGTTCGGTTTGTTATTGCTGGTACGCGCACTTTTTTAATCGTTAGATAAATCGGGGGGAGCATGGATTGGACGTTGGTATACGGTTTCCTGATCGCGATGGGGCTCTTTGTCGCCGTCTGGTTTGTTTTCGTAGTGCCTTCCGAACGGCGCGACCATGCACGCAAACTGGAAATAGTGCAGAAGCGTATCGCGGAGCGGGAACAGCGCCAGCAGGCGGCGGGTGACACATCGTCAGATACCACGCTGTCGCGAAGCAGTGACCCCTAGATCCGGGCGCGGTGTGCCCGCAGTGCGACCGCCAGGCAATGGCTAAAGAGGCTGGCCGGGTTGTTGGCGAAACTGATCGGCTGGTATTGCGTGAACTAAGCTGCGCTGACGCCGACCTCATTCATTCCGTTTTGAACGACCCGGATTTCCTGCGCTATGTCGGCGATCGTGGCGTGCGTACCGCCGCGGACGCAGAGGCGTATATAGCGGAGCGTATTGCGCCCGGGTACCGGGAATACGGCTACGGCATGTACCGCGTCGAGCGCAAGACAGATGCTGTGGCGGTTGGCATTTGCGGGCTGGTTCGCCGCGCCGGTCTGGACGCGCCGGATCTTGGTTTCGCATTCCTGCCGGCGTTTCGGCGGCAGGGGTTTGCGGCGGAATCGGCCGCACTGGTACTTCGGCAAGCGCGGCATCACCCTGATATTGAGCAGGTTTTTGCGCTTGCGACGCCGGACAATGAGCCCTCAAATGCTTTGCTCTTGCGACTGGGTATGCGCTTCGACCGGCGGCTGACGCTGGCCGGCAACGCAGCGCAGCTGAACCTCTACGTCAGCCGCGAGCAATCACTTTAGCCCGGGGCGCACGGGATTCCACAATGCCATTGGGTGTGACCGCTGAAGCTAGTAAGCTTCAGCGTCCGGACCGGGAACAGACAATGATTGAGACAGCGTTTGTCGCATTTGCGACATTTTTTGCGACCGTAGGGCCGCCCGACGTCATGGCCGTATTCGCGGCACTGACAGCGGACGCCTCGCCGCGGATGCGTCGGCGTATCGCTCTGCGCGCAACGTTGATTGCGACCGGCATACTGGTGTTCTTCACATTGGCGGGTGAATTCCTACTGTCGACATTGGGCATTTCCTTGCCGGCGCTGAGGATCGCCGGTGGCATACTTTTGCTGCTGATCGGTATAGAAATGGTTTTCGCGATATCGTCCGGCGCAACCTCCACGACCGCCGAGGAGAACGAGGAGGCGACTGTCCGTCAGGACATCACGGTATTTCCGCTGGCGACACCGTTGATCGCGGGGCCGGGCGCCATGGGTGCGTCGATTCTGCTCATGTCCGATGCGCAAGGTGACTTTCTGTTGCAGACAGCAGTTGTGCTGGCATTGCTGGCGGTCTTGCTCGTGACCTTGATTGGCATGTTGCTGGCGACCCAATTGCAGCGCTTCCTCGGCGTAACGGGGATGCAGGTTATTACCCGGATTCTGGGTGTGCTGCTGACGGCACTGGCTGTGCAGTTCGTACTCGATGGCCTCGCGCAGAGTGGTTTGTTTTAAGGTCGGGAAAACACCAAGAGATTTGATCGATGACTGATTTGACCTGGAAAGAGTTTGAACGCGTGGAGTTGCGAGCCGGCACGATCGTCGCGGCCGAAGCCTTTCCGGAAGCGCGCAAGCCAGCGTACAAGCTTACCGTCGACTTTGGTGACGAGATCGGCATCCGCCGTTCCTCTGCTCAAATCACTGATCACTACACGCTGGATGAACTGGTGGGCAAGCAGGTGATGGGAGTGGTTAATTTTCCTCGTAAACAGATCGGACCGTTTATGTCGGAATGCCTCGTCACCGGATTCATTCAGGCTGACGGTAGTGTGATACTCGCGGTACCTGATCGGCCTTGTCCGAATGGGGTGCGGTTAGCCTGATAGACGCCCAATCTTCGCCTAAGGAGCCGGCATGCAGAATCTTTTTTCCAGTTTTGTGGTGGTCGACCCCGAACTTTCCGCCACTGTGCTACCCGTCGATGAAACCTTCTGGCAGGACCTTGATAAACGCTACGGTACGTTCGCCGGTCACTCGCTCATATCAGCGTACCGTTTCACCACTGACTGGCCGACCTGGGAGCGACACCCGGAAGGCGATGAAATCGTTTGCCTGCTCGCAGGGAGCGCCGACTTGCTGTTGCACGAAGCCGGCGGAGAGCGCCGCGTTTCTCTGAGCGAGGCCGGAGCATTCGTGGTGGTGCCGAAGGGAACCTGGCACACAGCGAAAGTGTCTGAAATGGCGACGATGTTGTTTGTCACGCCCGGCGAAGGCACCGAGAACCGGCAACAGCCAGGTGACTAGAGCATGAGGAGTAACCGCTATGCCACGGTTTAACGCGACCGTACATTGGCGCCGTGGCGACCAGCCCTTTGTGGATAATCGTTACAGTCGTGCTCACGAGTGGCTCTTTGATGGCGGCGCGGTGGTGCCGGCCTCGGCTTCACCGCATATCGTGCCGTTACCAATGTCCGTTGCCGAGAACGTTGACCCGGAAGAAGCGTACGTGGCGTCTCTGGCGAGTTGTCATATGTTGTTTTTTCTCTCGCTCGCCGTGCAACGCGGCATCGTGGTCGATGACTACGTTGATCGGGCGATCGGAAAAATGGGCAAGAACGAAAGGGGCGGCATGATGGTCAGCGAAGTGGTGCTTTTCCCGGAGGCGTCGTACAGCGGCGCGAGTCCATCACGTGAATTGATCGCGACATTGCACGAGGAAGCGCACGAACAATGTTTTATCGCCAACTCAGTGCGCACGGAAATACGCGTTGAACCGGTATCCTGAGTGACGATGAGCAGGAATGACTGAAACGGTGAACGACGCTACCAACCAACAAGTTCCTACAATGAGTGATGACACCACAGACTGGACAGCTCTGCGCGAATTCAAGGCGGTAGACCTGACGGCTTCGTACGTGTTGTCCTGGCATGTGAACGGCGAAGCGTTGTTGCTGGAGCTCGATATATGCCTTGCTCCACAACACCCGTTTTATGAGGAGCCACGGCCTTCCGAGGATGCTTGCATCCGGCCCGGAGTTCTCGAGTTCCCGTATTGCGTGCGCCTGGTTGCTGCGAACCGAACAGCGGATAAAGCTGCCATTGCTGGTTTGGCGAGCCGCCTGGGCCTCGGCCGAATCAACGGGCTGCGGCGTACAGGTGATGGCATCTACGAGTTGCAGGGAAAGTTTGGTGACGTGACGATACACGCAGAGCGACCGATCCTGCGTCTCAAATCCTTAGCGAGCTGAGCATTGTTCCGGGAATAAATATGAACAGAGAAAACAGGATCGACTACATCGAAATTCCTGCACGCGATCCGGCTGCAGTTCAGGTGTTTTTCAAAACGCTGTTCGGCTGGACATTCGAAGACTATGGGCCGGACTACTGTTCATTCAATGATGGCCGGCTCGCGGGAGGCTTTTACCGCGCTGAAAGCCAGGCGACAGTTGCGGCCGGCAGTGTGCTGGTCGTTTTCTACAATGAGGATCTTGAGGCGGCCGTGCAACGGGTGACCGACGCAGGCGGGCGGATCAGCAAGAAAATATTCTCCTTTCCCGGCGGCCGCCGCTTTCATTTTCTGGACCCGTGTGGCAACGAATACGCACTGTGGTCAGAGCGTTGATCGCGTAGTTCGGATCGCGTTGACACGGCTGTAAGCCCGGTTTTCTTTTGACGCGCGTCTCGTCAGTCCGCGTGATTGTAGTCAGGCCGTCTTGCTTTTGCAGTGCGCTACGGCAGTGTGGTTGCTGGTATATACTGAGCACTCACGACCCCGCCTGCGTGGCCGGTCAGTACGAGAGCTCGCGGTAAAGGCGGGTTAATCACCGGCCTGACTTAGGCATCGCCGCACGCAATCCGCCTTGAAATTCGGTGCCGACAAGGAGCCTCGACCCATGCACGAAGAAATTACCCATCCTTTCGTTCAGCACAAGCTGGCGTTGATACGCAACAAAGAGACCGGCCACAAGAAATTCCGCGAACTGGCGACGGAAATTACGATGTTCCTTTGCTATGAAGCGCTGAAGGAAATAAAAGTCGAAAAAGTTACCGTACAGACGCCGATTGCGGAAGCTGCTTGTCATGTGATTGCAGAGGACCTCGTCGTCGTTCCCATACTGCGTGCCGGTGTAGGCATGCTGGAAGGCATACTGGATCTGGCGCCGACGGCGCGGGTCGGCTTTCTCGGTATGTACCGCGATGAAACGACCAAACAACCCGTGGCGTATTACCAGAAGCTTCCGGAGCAGACGAAAGATGGCTTGTGCATAGTCATCGACCCGATGCTGGCTACCGGCGGTTCAACAGCGGCAGCAATTGATGTGTTGAAAGCGGCCGGTGCCAGAAAAATCGTCGTTGTGTGTATCGTCACCTGCCCGGAAGGCCTGCAGACCGTCGAAGCGGCGCACCCGGACGTGACTATCTATACCGCGAGCATTGACGAACGCCTGGACGATCACAAGTACATCGTGCCTGGGCTGGGTGACGCCGGAGATCGCTTGTTTGGTACGCGTTAGATCCTCATACAAACCGTACGTACTGTACCGGGGTATGCAAAGGTGGCTGAAGCTAAAACCCAACGAACCTCGCAAAGCGTTGCGGCATTCCTGAACGCGATCGAAGACCCTCGACGACGGGCTGACAGCAAAGCCTTGTCCGTGATCATGCGTCGCGCCAGCGGCTTTAAACCGGCCATGTGGGGGACCAACATCGTAGGCTTCGGTAGCTACGAGTACCGGTACGCGAGCGGTCGTGCCGGCCGCTGGTTTCTGTGTGGTTTCTCGCCGCGGAAACAGGCATTGACCCTGTACATCATGCCCGGCTTCTCAATGTACGGTTCCTTGATGCAGAAACTGGGCAAGCACAAGACTGGCAAGTCCTGCCTCTACATCAAATCGATGGCCGACATAGACAAGTCGGTACTGGAATTGTTGATCACTGAATCGGTCCAGTTCATGCAGCGCAAGTACGGCCAGTAGTTTGCATTGCCGGGTGCTCGCACCGGTCGGTGACTCCCCATAATTGCGCGTTATGGCATCATTCGTTTTTCGGTATCTGCAAGGTGAATAAAGGCTTAGGAGCAAGGTCATGCGCAGCACTATAAACAAGACGATCGTACTGCCGGCGAAGGCTGATCAGTTGTTCCGGATGTACCTTGACGCTGATGTGCATGCCGCATTCACGGGTGCACCCGCCAGGGTCAGTGATGTAGCAGGCGCACCGTTCGAAGCTTTTGGCGGGTTGTTGAAAGGGACGATGTTAAGCGTCATCAAACCACGTTTGATCGTGCAATCATGGCGTTCGGTCAACTTCGCCGACGATGCGCCCGACTCAACCTTGATACTGTCTTTTTCCGACGAAGATGGCGAAGGTCGTATTGACCTTGTGCATGTCGACGTACCGGAAAACGATTACCAGGGTGTTACCGGTGGATGGGATTCCCGTTACTTTGAACCGTGGCTGTCGTACCTGCAGAACAATTAAGACAGATCTGTCTCTTTGTGACTTGCTGTAACCGCTATAAATACCGTCTCAAATAGGGTTCCTGCGGACCGCCAATTATTTGCACAATTCAATTTCAGGCGTACCATAGCTCCATCTCAAATCTGCTCAATGTCGTCAGCGATTCAGCTGGCGATTTTTGTATCCCAGACTTGTGAGTTCACCGCCGGTCAATCCGGTGTTCATCAAGCCAAGTAAATTGGCAGTTACAAGAGCTAAAGAACGATATGTCAGAGCAAGTTGAAGGAACCGTAAAGTGGTTCAATGATGAAAAGGGTTTTGGCTTTATTGAGCGCGAAGGTGGCAAAGACGTTTTTGTCCATTACAGCGCCATTGCAGGTGACGGCCGGAAGACCCTTCATGAAGGGCAGCGCGTGTCTATGCAAGTAACGCAAGGCCAGAAAGGCCCGCAGGCAGAGAACGTTACACCGCTTTAACAATACGTACTTGCTGCTTGCAGTGAGTACGTACCCACGGCGGTTGTTCCGACGCTGACAATCGTTTTCTGGGCGTTAAATCGCACAGGATTGTACGGCGCGATGAAGCCTGAAGTGCGGCAGTTTTGCTGCGCTTCGGGTTTTTTTGTTTTGGATTCAGGCAGACCGTTACGCTGACTGCTATGGTTAATGCGTTCGACATGCACGATGCAATAGCGAATACGCATGACCGTCGCACCATGCAATGCGCTTGCATCGGCCAACGTCGGTACCAATAAGCAGAATAACGTTGGATAAACCACGAGGAGAACGGTATGAGCAGTGAACTCATGAGTCTTACTTGGGTAGCAACGCTGACGGCAGTTTTGTGGATCCCTTACATACTGAATATGATCGCCGTTCGCGGTCTGATCGATGCTGTGGGCTATCCGGTTGAACCCAAGCCCTTGTCCGGCTGGGCTCAAAAGATGAAGTTGGCGCACGCCAATGCTGTGGAAAACCTTGTGGTGTTCGCGGCGCTGGTACTTGTTGCGAACGCGGTTGGTGTCAGCAATGACACTACCGTCATGGCGTGCCAGGTGTATTTTTATGCTCGTCTGGTACACGTGTTTGCGTACACGTTCTCTGTTCCGTGGGTACGTACATTGGCGTTTGCAGTTGGCTTTATTTGCCAGATGGCTATCGCGTTGCAACTGCTGTAAACGCTGCCAGGTATGTGGCGTCGCTGCGTTGCGTTACGTGGCGGTTATAAAGCACGAAACGTGGCGAAAAAGCATGTGGCGCGGGCCAGCTAAGTCGTGCGGCCGCGTGACTCACGCCAAGCCTGCTGCTTTTCTTCCAGTTCTGACCAGCGGTCAATAAGTTGCTCAAGCGTTGCCTGTTTTTCGGCAAGCTCGTCGAGTACAGGCTGTGCGGCTTCATGACCCGCCGCGTAGAAATCTGCCGCGGCAACTTTCAGCTGCAGCGCGTCGATTTGCTTTTCAAGTTGCTCGATCGTCTCTGGCAATGCATCCAGTTCGCGTTGTTCGTGATATTTCAGTTTCTCGGCGCCGCTGGCTGCTTGTGCCTCTCGTTTTTCTTCGCGGCGCTCCGCTGCCTTCTGTGCCGGGTTTTCCATTTCGGCCAGGGCTTGTCCCTGGCGCAGCCAGTCGCTGTATCCGCCGACGTGCTCCCTGACGACGCCGTTTGCTTCGAACACGATGGTGCTGGTGACCACGTTATCCAGAAACTGCCGGTCATGACTGACAACCAGTAGCGTGCCCGCAAACTGTGTCAGTTTGTCTTCGAGGACTTCGAGAGTTTCCATGTCGAGATCGTTGGTGGGTTCATCGAGAACCAGCAGATTTGCGGGACGGGTGAACAGTTTGGCGAGGATCACGCGATTACGCTCACCGCCGGACAATGCTTTCACCGGAGTGAGTGCGCGTTTCGGACTGAACAAGAACCCTTTTAAATAGCCGATGATGTGCCGGTCCTTGCCACCCAGATTGATATAGGTCCGGCCTTCGCCAACGTTCTCCGCGACCGATTTTTCCGGTTCGAGAGACTCGCGCAGCTGATCAAAATAGCCAACGACCAGATTGGTGCCGTGTTTTACCGTGCCAGTCTGAGGTTCGAGTTTGCCGAGCAACAAACGCAACAAGGTGGTTTTGCCGACACCATTGTTACCCAGTATTCCAATTCGATCGCCGCGCATGATTTGGATGGAAAAATCTTCCAACAAGACTTGTTCGTCATAGCGATAACTCAGATTACGGGCGCGTATTACTTTACGACCCGAACTTTCCGCTTCTTCGATGTGCATACGCGCGTTGTCATCCAGCGTCAGGCGCTTTTCCCGTTCCCTGCGCATGGCGACCAGTGCACGAGCGCGACCTTCGTTCCTGGTGCGACGGGCTTTGATGCCTTGCCGAATCCAGATTTCTTCCTGTTGCAGTTTTTTGTCGAAGCGCGCGTTCTCGGCTGCCTCGTCTTCCAGCGCCTTCTCCTTGCGGCGTTGGAAGTTGGCGAAATCGCCTGGCCAGCTGCTTAGCCGGGTACGATCAATCTCGACGATACGGGTGGCGAGTTTTTGTAAGAACGCGCGATCGTGGGTGATAAACAAGACGGCACCCTGAAAGCCAAGAATCACATGCTCAAGCCACTCAATGGTCACAATGTCGAGGTGGTTGGTCGGTTCGTCGAGCAACAAGAGGTCGGGTTTGCGTACCAGGGCACGTGCCAGTGCAACGCGTCGACGCCAGCCACCGGATAGCTCGCTCATGCGTTTGTGTGCCGGCAGGTTGAGTTCGCTGATCGTGCTTTCTACCCGTTGTTCGATTTGCCAGCCACCCAATGCATCGATTTGCCGGTGCAACGCTTCGAGCTCCTGCATTTCGGCATCGTTGCTGACATTGGCCGCCCGCCGGCTGTAGTCGTCCAGCAGCGACTGTGCATTGCCCAGCCCGGAGCGCACCATGTCGCTAACGCTCATGTCGCCAGCTTCAGGCAGTGCCTGCGCCAGCTGGCTGATTACCAGGTTGTCCGTGTAGACAACCTCGCCGCGGTCCGGCTCGATTTCGCCACTGATCAATTTGAGGGTGGTGGATTTGCCCGCGCCGTTGCGACCGATCAGGCAAACGCGCTCGCCCGTCTCAATGGCAAAGCTGGCGGCGTCCAGTATTTTCTGGTCGCCAAAATCAAGGGAAACGTCTTCGAATCGAATGAGGGACATGCTTTTGCGCTTACTTGCTCGTGTGGTGGCGGTGCACGGACGGCTGCGGGATTGAACAATCGTGGCAGGCACCGTACTGTCTGTCAGCAGTCTGCCGGGCCAGGCTGTGCAAGAGGATACAGGTGAGAGCTATGGACGAACAACGCATAATCGAGATTGAGACCAAACTTGCCTATCAAGAGGTGATGTTGGGAGAGCTTAACCAGGTGCTGACCGATCAGCAGTCACAGTTGACCCGCCTCGAGCGATTGTCGGCAAGGCTGATCGAACGTTTGCAGTCTATGGCGGCTAACGGAGAAGGTGCCGACGACGGCGGCGACGAACGCCCGCCGCACTACTGATTCACCGCAGGAGGTTACGCTATGGATCGTTCGCTTTTCCCCGACCTGATTCAGTCTTTGCCCGAATTCGACGGCCCGTTCGATGCGTATCGACTCGCCGCCGAGCGTTGTGAAGTGTTGTTCGCGTCGTACCCGGCCGGCACGGTCATTGCTGCCCACACTCATCCGTCCCGCAATGCAGGCGTGATTACGGCAGGCGAGTTGATACTGACGCGGGGCGAACAGGAAGAACGCTACGGAGTCGGAGAGTGGTATCAGCTGGAGCCGGAGGAACAACATGCGGCGCGGTTTGAGGTGGCGACGTCGGAGATAGAATTCTGGTTCAAGGTATAGTTCGCTTGGCGCCGGGGCGTCCACAGGAGCAGGCTGTATGAGTGATGTAAGCAATCCCTGGAACAGGAATGCGTGGCTGTGGACCGGCGTATTCCTCGCGGTTTTGATTTGGTCGGCAATCAAGCCGCACGACTACCCGACATGGTTGCTGGAAGTGATGCCGGCCGTCATCGGCGCGCTGGTTCTGTTGCTGACGCGCTCTCGGTTTCCGCTAACGCCATTAACGTATGCCTTGATACTCGTGCACTGTGTCATCCTGATCGTCGGTGGTCACTACACTTACGCCGAGGTCCCGTTATTTGACTGGATTCAGGAAGCGCTCGATCAGTCGCGCAACAACTACGACAAACTTGGGCATTTCGTACAGGGTTTCGTGCCAGCCATGGTCGCGCGCGAAGTCGTTGTCGTGAAGGGGGTTTTCAACTCTGCGTCGTGGCGCAATTTTTTCATTGTATGCTTCTGTCTGGCTGTGAGTGCGTTCTACGAGTTGATCGAATGGTGGGTTGCACTGATGTCGGACGAGGCCGCGGAATCCTTTCTTGGGACCCAGGGCTATATCTGGGATACGCAATCGGACATGGCATTCGCGTTGACTGGAGCTTTGCTGGCGTTGGTCTTTTTGGGGCGCTTGCAGGATAGGCAGCTCAAGGTACTATGAATGTTGCCCTGTATGCTGTGCTGGCCTTTAGCATGACCGGTCCGTCGTCTGCCACTGACCTTGACCGTAGCAAGGAGTGCGTTGTGCTGTTGCACGGCATGGCCCGCACCGAGCGTTCGATGGTGCCGATGGAGAAAGCGTTGACCGCGGCTGGCTACGCTGTCGCCAATGTCGGCTATCCGTCCCGCGAACACCCCATCGCCTTGTTGGCACCGTTAGCTGTCGACGAAGGTGTTGCCGAATGCCGGCGCTTGCGACCTGACGGGCCGATTCATTTCGTAACGCATTCGCTGGGCGGAATTCTGTTGCGTTACTACACCAACGAACAGCGGCTTGACGACCTCGGCAGGGTGGTTATGCTCGGACCACCGAACAATGGCAGTGCTGCGGCCGACAAATGGCGTTTGCTCCCGGGTTTCGATTTCATCAACGGACCGGCAGGTTCCGAGCTGGGTAAGGGTGATGACAGCGTGCCGCTCAAGCTTGGCGCGCCTACGTTCGAGTTCGCGGTGATCGCCGGCGATCGGTCCATTGATCCGGTTACCTATGTCATGCTCGACAAGCCCAACGACGGTCGGGTCACCGTTGACGATACGAAACTGGACGGCATGAGCGATTTTCGCCAGGTGCATGCCAGTCATGCCTTCATGATGCGGGACCGTGAAGTCATTGAACTGACCCTGGCGTTCCTGGCGAACGGGCGTTTTCCGGACGAGATTCAATGAGTACAGACGGAAGCCGCCGGTGCGCGTTCTTGACGATGGACAATACCGAAGGTTGGTCGATTGATGCGGATCTCGCCATTGCTCCGTTGCAGGCAAAAGGCTGGCGAGTCGAGGTGTTGCCCTGGCGCAGCGAACGCGACGACTGGGCCAGTTTCGACGGCGTCTACGTTGGCACACCGTGGGACTACCCGGATGACCCGCAGACATTCTTGCAGGCACTGCAGCGCATCGAAGCATCCGGTACCGTGCTGGCGAACCCCCTTTCGTTGTTACGTTGGAATCTGGCCAAGACGTATTTGCGCGATCTCGAATCCCGTGGCGTTGCTATCGTCCCTACTGAGTGGCTGGATACCCTGACGGAGCCGCTGTTGAACGGACTGCATGACAAGCTTGATAGTGAGCGCATAGTCATCAAGCCGGTCATCAGTACCAACGCTTCCAACACATTCTTGCTGGAGCGGGAAATCAGTCCGGAGATACGCGCGATATTGCTTGATACGTTTGCTGCACGCCCGTGCATGGCGCAACCGTTTGTGGCGGCCATCCAATCTGAGGGTGAGTATTCACTGTTCTATATTGGTGGCGAAATGAGTCACGCCATTCGCAAAGTGCCGAAGCCGGCTGATTTCCGGGTACAGGAAGAACACGGCGCCCGGATACTGGCGGTCGATGTTGAACCGGCATTGCAGCAAACTGCTGACCAACTTATGCAACTCATAAAACCCATGCCGCTATACGCGCGCGCGGATTTCGTCCGGGCCGCCGATGGCCGGTTTCTGTTGATGGAGCTCGAATTGATCGAGCCGTCGTTGTACCTTCGAATGGTTGACGCTGCACCAGAGCGGTTTGCCGTGGCGTTCGACCACTACGTGCAATCCAGGAGTGAGAAATGAAGACTGTCTGTCGATTTGTGTTGGGTGTTGTCGCCACAGTGGTGTTGTACTTTTCCGCTGTCGCCAACGCTGCGGATGCTGGAACTGTGCGGCTGTTGATGCAAACCAGCGAAGGACCGATCGAGATCGAGCTGTATGCCGACCGCGCGCCGCTGACAGTCGCCAATTTCCTCGCTTATGTTGACGGCGGTCATTACGACGGAGCCACCTTCTACAGAACGGTCACCTTTGAAAATGACAAGGGCAAGCCGTGGATAGAAGTCATTCAGGGCGGCATCGGCGATGCGCAGCCGGCGTTCCCGCCAATCGCTCATGAATCGACCGCAAAGACCGGGTTGACTCACGAGGACGGCACGTTGTCGATGGCGCGTGGCGATGTCGGTACGGCAGCCGCGGAATTTTTCATTTGCATAGGGGCGCAGCCGGGATTGGATCACGGCGCCATGCGCAACCCGGACGGGCAGGGGTTCGCCGCGTTTGGTCGGGTGACCCGTGGCATGGATACGGTGCGCCGCATTCATCTGAGCGATGCGAGCGCGCCATCCGAGACCCCATACACCGAGGGGCAGTTGTTGTCGGCGCCGGTGAAAATCACCTCCGTCGTCAGGCTTGAGACCAGCGACTGAGCTTAACGGCGTTTTCGGGCAGGCTTTTTCTCCGCCACGCCGCCCAGCAATGGGCGCAGGTATTCGCCGGTAAACGAATTCTTGTTGGCCGCTACCTGTTCGGGTGTACCGAACGCGATAATCTCGCCGCCACCGTCACCGCCCTCCGGACCAAGGTCGATAATCCAGTCCGCGGTTTTCACGACGTCCAGATTGTGTTCGATGACGACAACGGTGTTGCCGCGATCGCGCAGTCTGTGCAGCACTGCCAACAGCTGCTCAATGTCATAGAAGTGCAAGCCGGTGGTCGGCTCGTCCAGGATGTACAACGTACTGCCGGTATCGCGCTTTGACAGTTCTTTGGCCAGCTTGATGCGTTGCGCTTCACCGCCGGACAGTGTAGTCGCATTTTGTCCTAGGCGAATATACGAGAGGCCGACGTCCAGCAAGGTCTGCAGCTTTTTGGCCACGACCGGGACATTGCGGAAAAATTCCAGCGCATCCTCAACCGTCATGTCCAGTACTTCGTGGATGTTGCGGCCCTTGTAGCGTATCTCCAGGGTTTCGCGGTTGTAACGTTGACCCCGGCATACGTCGCAAGGCACGTAGACGTCGGGCAAAAAGTGCATTTCAACCTTGATTACGCCGTCGCCCTGACACGCTTCGCAGCGTCCGCCTTTGACGTTGAAACTGAACCGGCCCGGCATGTAGCCGCGCGCGCGTGCTTCCTGGGTCCCGGCAAACAGTTCACGTATCGGCGTGAACAGACCGCTGTAGGTTGCCGGGTTCGAACGCGGCGTCCGGCCTATTGGCGACTGCGAGATGTCGATGACGCGATCGATGTGGTCGAGGCCGTGCACGGCATCGTGTGCCGCCGGATTCTTGTTGACCCGGTTAAGGTCCCCGGCGACCGCCTTGTACAAGGTGTCGTTGATGAGCGTTGACTTGCCCGACCCTGAGACACCGGTGATGCAGGTCATCAAGCCAATCGGAAAGGACGCACTGACGTTCTTGAGGTTATTGCCGCGTGCTCCTTCGATTCGGATCTCGCGTTTCGGATCAGCCTTATGCCGCTCCTCAGGCATTGCGATAACCCGGCGGCCCGACAGGTACTGGCCGGTCAACGAACGTTCGTTGTTCTTGACGTCATCCGGTGTGCCCATTGCGACGACCTGGCCGCCGTGGACGCCTGCGCCGGGACCAAGATCGACAACGTAATCGGCGGCCAGTATGGCTTCTTCATCATGCTCGACGACGATCACCGTATTGCCGATG
Organism: Woeseia oceani; assembly: GCF_001677435.1. Classification (GTDB taxonomy): domain Bacteria; phylum Pseudomonadota; class Gammaproteobacteria; order Steroidobacterales; family Woeseiaceae; genus Woeseia; species Woeseia oceani. The sequence goes on along the minus strand of NZ_CP016268.1, from coordinate 2,893,800 downwards.
TCACGCAGGTGTATCAGCGTACCGAGCAAGCGTTGGTTGTCGCGCTGGTGCAGACCAATGGACGGTTCATCGAGTATGTACATCACGCCGACAAGACCGGAGCCGATCTGGCTGGCCAGGCGTATGCGCTGCGCTTCGCCGCCGGACAAAGTGTCCGCACTGCGATTAAGCGACAGGTAGTCGAGACCCACGTCGCTGAGAAAGCCCAGGCGCGCGCCAATTTCCTTGACGATCTTGTCAGCAATGGTCTGACGCCAGCCTTCGAGTTTCAGCTGGGAGAAAAATTCGCGTGCGTGGCCAACGGACAGGTCAGAAATTTCCGGCAACGAACGGTCTGTAATGAAGACATTGCGAGCCGCACGGTTCAGACGCGTGCCATTGCATTCGGGGCAGGGCTGACTGTTTAGGAAGCGACTCAATTCCTCGCGAACGGCTGAGGATTCGGTTTCCTTGTAACGGCGTTCAAGATTGGGAATGACACCTTCAAAGCGGTGTTTCTGCCGTATCTGCATGCCGCGGGTGTTTTCGTAGTGAAACTCGATCTTTTCCTTGCCACTGCCCTGCAACACGATTTTCTGCAGCTTGTCGTCCAGTTCCGAAAATGGTGTTTCTATGTCGAACTTGTAGTGATCGGCGATGCTCTTGATCATCTGGAAGTAATACGTCGTCTTTCGGTCCCAGCCGCGAATTGCGCCGCCGGCGAGTGACAGATCAGAGTTGACGACGACCCGCTCGGGATCAAAAAACTGCTTGACGCCGAGTCCGTCGCAGGTAGGGCAGGCACCGTTCGGATTGTTGAACGAGAACAACCGCGGCTCAAGTTCGGTGAGACTGTAGCCGCAAACATTGCAGGCGAATCGGTCAGAAAAGACGAGCTCGTCGCGCTCCGGCTCTTGCATGAACACAATCCGTGCAGTGCCGTCAGCCAGCTTCAATGCTGTTTCAAACGATTCTGCCAGGCGCTGTTTCAGGTCTGCCTTCACTTTGAAGCGATCAATGACCGCATCGATATTGTGCTTGCGGCGCAGGTCCAGTTTCGGCGGTTCGTCGAGTTCGTACACTTCGCCATTGATGCGCGCACGTATGAAGCCCTGTGCCTGCAGATCCCGCATCAATTGCAGGTGTTCGCCTTTGCGGTTGGCCACGACCGGTGCCAGCAGCATCAGGCGCGTGCCTTCCGGCAATGCGAGCACCTGGTCGACCATCTGACTGACGGTTTGCGCTTCCAGCGCGGTGCCGTGATCCGGGCAGCGCGGTGTGCCGGCGCGGGCGTACAGCAGGCGCAGGTAGTCATAGATTTCCGTGACTGTGCCCACCGTGGAGCGCGGATTGTGCGAGGTCGATTTTTGCTCGATGGAGATCGCCGGCGACAAGCCGTCGATGTGATCGACATCGGGCTTTTCCATCATCGACAGGAACTGCCGGGCGTAAGCGGACAGCGACTCGACATAGCGCCGCTGACCCTCCGCATAGATCGTGTCGAATGCCAGCGACGATTTACCGGAGCCGGACAGGCCGGTGATGACGATCAGCTGGTCCCGCGGGAGGCTCAGATCGAGATTCTTGAGGTTGTGCGTACGAGCGCCGCGGATATTGATGGATTTCATTACTGGGCTTTCAACTTGTGGCTGGCATGCGGGTGAGACATCGCGAAACAACCTGCTAATATACGCCGCTGCCTGACGCAGGCGCAAAGCGACGGCCCAAACATGTACTGATCCTGGCGTACATTGTTTCGCTCGCAGCCGTGCACTGCAGTCATTCATCCCGTGCTTAATCAGCCGTTTACCGTCAAACCGGGTTCGCATGTCAGAAACACAATCAGGATTCTTCGGCGCGATGTTGCCTGCCGAGCGCCGCGCGATCGGCGTCATTGCAGCGATCGCCATGTTCCGCATGTTCGGCCTGTTCGCCTTGTTACCGGTGCTGGCGGTGTACGCAGCGCAACTTGATGGTGCAACGCCCTTGCTGATCGGACTCGCGGTTGGCGGTTACGGGCTGACCCAGGCGTTGTTGCAGGTGCCATTCGGTGCGTGTTCGGACCGTGTGGGCCGTATTCCCGTGATTGTCTTCGGACTGCTGCTGTTTGCCGCCGGCAGCGTGCTTGCGGCCGAGAGTACAGCTATCTGGGGCGTTATTGCTGGCCGTTTGCTGCAAGGCGCCGGCGCAGTCTCCGCAACGCTGACTGCTTTGCTCGCGGATGCGAGCCGGGAACAGATTCGGACCCGCAGCATGGCGGTACTTGGCATCAGTATTGGCAGCTCATTTCTGCTGGCGTTGATTTTCGGCCCGGTGATTGCCGCGGCAGGCGGCGTACGATCACTGTTCTGGATGGCAGCCGCTCTGGCGCTGCTTGCCGGACTGATGCTGTTCCTGTTGCCGCGTAAGCTGGGCCGTACCCGGCGCAGCGTTCGCTTGCCGTTGACGGCGGCAATGCGCGGGCCGCTGCTGCAGCTCGATCTGTTTGTGTTTCTGCTGCATACAATGCTGACAGCCACGTTCGTTGCATTGCCCTTCGTATTGAGTGAGCGCCTCGGTATCGAGCTGGCCAGTCACTGGTATATCTATGTGGGTGCGTTGCTGTTGTCGCTGGTCGGCACGGTGCCATTGATAATCAGCGACGAACGTCGTGGCAAGCGCGGTACTTTGCTGATCGCAGTGACGTTGTTGATGGCAGGGCAGCTGTCACTGTTCCTGCCCGGTGGCAATCAGTGGCTGGTGTTGCTGGCGTTGGCGGTCTTTTTCGCCGGTTTCAATTTCCTCGAGGCGGCCTTGCCGGCCCGTTTGTCCATTCTGGCGGATGGCGAGCTGCGTGGCGCGTCTCTCGGTCTGTTTTCGAGCTGCCAGTTCAGCGGCGCATTCGCCGGCGGATTGCTGGGCGGCCTGTTGCTGACCGACGGCGATGCCGGTCGCGTCTTCCTGGCCTGCGCCCTGCTGGCTGGCCTCTGGTTACTGGTACTGGGATTGTCGGCACAGCGGACGAAAGCGTTGGAAACGACCTGAAATCGGACTGGCAATTGAGGTCCCAGGCTCTACAATAGGCAGCCCGCACAATACTCCAAGCGGCCGCACAGGCGGCCGCTTCGATACCGTCAAAGACCAATAACAGGAACCGCTATGGCCCGTGGAATCAATAAAGTCATCATCGTTGGAAACGTCGGGCAGGATCCGGAAACCCGCTACATGCCGAGCGGCTCAGCGGTTACCAATCTGACGATTGCAACCAACGAATCGTGGAAAGACAAGCAGAGCGGCGAGCAAAAAGAGCGCACCGAGTGGCATCGTGTGGCGATGTTCGGTCGCCTGGCCGAGATCGCTGCTGAGTACCTTAAGAAAGGTTCTCAGGTCTATGTCGAAGGCAAATTGCGCACCCGCAAATGGCAGGACAAGTCGGGCAATGACCGTTACACGACGGAAGTGATTGCTGACGAAATGCAAATGCTGGGCGGTGGTCGCTCCGGTGGTGGTGCGCCGGCAGCAGGTGGTTCTGCTCCGTCGGGTCCGGCACCCGGCCCATCAGTGGATGATTTCGACGACGATATTCCGTTTTAATAAAAGGGCATTCCATATTCGTTGCACCGTCATTTGGAGGTAGGGTTAAGCTCCGCCAACGCCAAATGATGCCGGCACAAACCCGCTGTAATACAGCGCGGCCGGCCCTGTTCGAACCTCAGGGAAAATGTAGAGTATGGGTGCCAACAAATTGCCGCACGGCGGCGAACTTCAGGAATTGTATTTGTCAGCGGCAGACGCGTCTGCCGAGAAACTGGCGGCCAGGGACTGGCCGTCCTGGGACCTGACGCCACATCAGCTCTGTGACCTTGAGCTGTTGCTCAATGGCGCCTTCTCGCCGCTGGATGGCTATCACAGCCGGGCCGATTACGATGCGGTCGTCAGTGGCATGCGTCTTGTTAACGGCGTGCTATGGCCAATTCCGATCACGCTGGACGTCACTGATGCCTTTGCTGCACAGCTGAGCGCTGGCCGGCGTATTGCCTTGCGAGACCCTGAAGGCGTCTTGGTCGCGACGCTGGAAGTGGGTGACATCTGGTCGCCTGACAAAGCCGTGGAAGCGCAGAATGTCTATGGCACTACGGACACCGCTCACCCCGGCGTCTATCAGTTGCTGAACAACACACACTCGGTATACGTGGGTGGGCAACTGCGCGGCGTTGAGCCGCCGATGCACTACGACTTCAAACACCTGCGTAACACGCCACGTGAAGTGCGCGAGCGCTTTCGCAAACTTGGCTGGCGTCGGGTAGTGGCATTCCAGACCCGCAACCCTTTGCACCGCGCGCATCAGGAGCTGACCTTGCGCGCCGCGCACGAGGCGGAAGCCAACTTGTTGATACACCCCGTAGTCGGGATGACTCGTCCAGGGGATATTGATCACTACACGCGGGTGCGCTGCTACGAGCAGATTATCAAGCATTACCCGGAGCAGACCAGCATGCTGAGTTTGCTGCCATTGGCCATGCGAATGGCGGGACCGCGCGAAGCCTTGTGGCATGCCATCATTCGCAAGAACTACGGCTGCACCCACCTGATCGTCGGCCGGGATCACGCGGGGCCGGGCAAAGACAGTAATGGAAAGGATTTCTACGGACCTTACGATGCGCAGGATTTGTTGCGTCAACACGAAGTAGAGCTGGACATCTCGATGGTGCCGTTCCGGTTGATGGCCTACGTCGAGAACCGTGCGCAGTACGTGCTGATTGACGAGACAAATGACGACGACAACGTGCTGCACATTTCCGGCACCGAACTGCGCCGGCGCTTGCAGGAGGGTCTGGAGATACCCGACTGGTTTTCCTACCCGGAAATCGTCGCTGAGCTGCAACGCACACACCCGCCACGACACCGACAGGGCTTCACGGTCTTTTTCACCGGTTTGTCCGGATCAGGCAAATCAACCATCGCCAATGCATTGATGAACAAATTGATGGAAATCGGTGGCCGTCAGGTGAGCCTGCTGGACGGTGATATCGTGCGCAAAAACTTGTCGAGCGAGCTGGGTTTTTCAAAAGAGCACCGCGATCTGAACATCGAGCGGATTGGATTTGTAGCCAGCGAGATTGCCAAACACGGCGGAATTGCCCTGTGTGCACCGATCGCGCCTTACGCTCGTACCCGGCGCACGGTACGCGAGACGGTGACGTCGGCCGGCGGTGGTTTCGTCGAAGTGCACGTCGCGACGCCGCTCGAAGTTTGCGAGTCGCGGGACCGCAAGGGGCTGTATGCGAAGGCGCGGGCCGGTATCATCAGCGAATTCACCGGCATCAGCGACCCGTATGAGGTGCCCGAGACGCCCGAAGTGCGCATCGATACCAGCGAGATCACACCGGATCTGGCCGCGCACCGTATCCTCGTCAAGCTCGAGGGCCTCGGCTACATACGGTAGATCGCTGATCAGGTTTTTCAATTAAATCAGTGATATGGGCGAATCGTGAGCGCGAAGCTATACATCAAAACCTACGGCTGCCAGATGAACGAGTACGACTCGGAGAAGATGGCCGACGTATTGCGGGCCTCGCACGGCTACGAGTTGACGGCAACGCCGGAGGAAGCGGATCTGCTGCTGGTCAACACCTGTTCGATACGCGAAAAGGCGCAGGAAAAGGTTTTTTCCGAGCTAGGGCGCTGGCGCTCACTGAAGGAAAACCGGCCGGACATGCTGATCGGCGTAGCCGGTTGTGTGGCGAGCCAGGAAGGCGAGGGCATCACCCGGCGCGCCCCGTTCGTGGACATGGTGTTCGGCCCGCAGACTTTGCACCGGTTGCCGCAAATGGTCGACAAGGTGCGCGCAGCGGGCCTGCCCGTGGTCGATGTCAGTTTTCCGGAGATTGAAAAGTTCGACCGTTTGCCGGAGCCACGCGCTGAAGGTCCGACGGCGTTTGTTTCGGTCATGGAAGGCTGCAGCAAGTACTGCACCTTCTGTGTCGTGCCGTATACGCGGGGCGAGGAAATCAGTCGGCCGCTGGACGATGTGATCGTGGAAATCGTCGCCCTCGCCGGGCAGGGCGTACGCGAGATCAACTTGCTGGGCCAGAATGTCAACGCTTACCAGGGGCCGATGCACGATGGCCAGATTGCCGATCTGGCGACGCTGATCTATTACGTCGCTGCCGTTGACGGGATAGACCGCATACGCTTTACCACGTCGCACCCGGTTGAGTTCACGGACAGCCTGATTCAGGCTTATGCGGAAGTGCCGGAGCTTGCGAATTATCTGCACTTGCCCGTACAAAGTGGCGCAGATCGGGTCCTGATGCGAATGAAGCGTGGCCATACCGCGATCGAGTACAAGCAGAAAATTCGCAAGTTGCGCGAAGTACGTCCTGATATTTCCATCTCATCGGATTTCATCGTCGGTTTTCCCGGCGAGACTGATGCGGATTTTGACCAAACCATGCAACTGATAACTGATATAGGTTTTGATCAGTCTTTCAGCTTCATCTACAGCGCGCGCCCTGGCACGCCCGCCGGTACCTTCGCTGACGACACGCCAATGGCGGTCAAGAAACAGCGCTTGCAAAGATTGCAGGCGCAGATCATCGAACAGGCGCAAGCCATCAGTGCCGCAATGGTTGGCACGAAGCAGCGTGTGCTGGTCGAGAAACCGTCGAAAAAAGATCCACAACAAATGTGCGGGCGCACTGAGAACATGCGTTGGGTGAACTTCGATGCACCAGCGTCGACGATCGGCCAGTTCATTGACGTCGTCATTACCGAAGCACTGCCGAATTCGTTGCGTGGCCGGGTCGCATCCCGCCAGGCGGCGGCCTGAATTCGCCGGCACAATCAGGTATTCCATAGGGCGCATGATCGCGGTAGGCTAAACCTCAGGCATCCACCTGCTTTGAGGGCGAATTTCTCACCATTGAACGCTGTACCCATATCCCGGGATATCATCCTGGAACCCGCCGATAACAACCGTCTTGCCAATCTCTGCGGACAGTTTGACGAACACTTGCGGCAGATCGAACGCCGCCTCAACGTTGACATATCCAGTCGCGGCAATCGTTTCCGGGTGACCGGCAATGAAGGCGCTGCGCAAATTGGCAGCAAGGTCATCAAATCTTTGTTCAAGCTGACCGGTAGCGAATACCTCGACCCGGAACGCGTACACATGTGCCTGCAGGAATCCGTTATGAACGAATCGAATGTCGCCGAGCTGGACCCGGAGGCCGATAGCAATGAGTCTGCGCGCTACGAAATTCAGACGCGGCGCAAACTGATTCGCGCGCGCGGCCTCAATCAGCGTGCGTACCTGAAGAATATTCACGACCACGATCTCGCGTTCGGTATAGGCCCGGCGGGCACGGGCAAGACCTACCTCGCCATTGCCGGAGCCATCGATGCTCTGGAGAATGAACTGGTCCGGCGGATCATTCTGGTCAGGCCAGCGGTCGAAGCCGGAGAGCGGCTGGGATTCCTGCCTGGCGACATGTCGCAAAAGGTTGATCCGTATTTGCGCCCGATGTACGACGCGCTATACGACATGCTGGGGCCCGAGCAGGTTGCCCGCCTCATAGAACGCAACATTATTGAAGTGGCACCACTGGCCTTCATGCGTGGCCGCTCATTGAACGAAGCCTTTGTCATACTGGACGAAGCACAGAACACCAGCGTCGCGCAGATGAAAATGTTTTTGACACGTATTGGTTTTGGCTCGCGTGCGGTAGTGACGGGGGACGTTACCCAAATAGACCTGCCAGCGGGCCAGACATCCGGCCTCAAGAATGCAATCGAAATTCTTGCGAAGGTCAAGGGTATAGGCTTCACCTATTTCACCCCGGGCGATGTCGTGCGCCACGAATTGGTACAACGCATCGTTGAAGCCTACGAGGCCGTCGGTCATGGCAAGGAACGGCGTTCCTGAGCGCGCCATTACAAGTGCATTTGCAAGTCGCCTGCGGCGGCGATGATTTGCCCGATGAGGCATTCGTGCAGCGTTGGTTACAGGCGGCGCTTGAGCATGTCGGCTATGCGGATGAACGCGGTTGTGAAATAGCCGTGCGGCTGGTTGACGCGGATGAAGGTCGCGACTTGAATAACCGCTACCGACAGCGAGACTACGCAACCAATGTGCTGTCGTTCGCTGGCAGTGAGGAGGAATTGCTGCCGGAGGACGAGCCCGTGGCTCTGGGCGATCTGGTGCTGTGTCCACCGGTGGTGCTGCGCGAGGCGGCCGAGCAGAACAAGCGGCCCGCCGATCATTGGGCGCATCTGCTGGTGCACGGGACTCTGCACTTGCTTGGCTACGATCACGAAGCAGCAGACGATGCCGCAGCGATGGAAAAAATAGAAATTGGTATTCTGGCGACAGCCGGTATCAGGGATCCTTATCAGGAACAGGTCCGCGGCTGAGAAATCAGGTGCTACAATGGCCGGCCGCCAGCGCGGCATAACTTCGCAGGAAAGACAGACCAGCTCAATGAGTGACAAACCTCCCAGTACCAGCGGCACGGGCAGCGCCGGCATCATCACGCGGGTAATGCGTGCGATCAAAGGTGAGCCCTGGAGCCGCGAAGAAATACAGGATCTCTTGCAGCAGGCGGAAAGCGTCTTCGATCCGGAGGAGCAGAACATGCTCGCCGGGGTGTTGGAGGTGGCTGAAACCCAGGTGCGTGAAGTAATGATTCCGCGCTCGCAGATGGTGGTTATCGAGCGCGATCAGAGCGTCGATGAGATGCTCAAGACCATTATCCATTCCGGTCATTCTCGTTTTCCCGTGATTGGCGAAGACCGCGATGAAGTTATCGGCGTGTTACTTGCGAAGGATTTGTTGCGCTATTTCGCCAGGCCCAACGGCGAATTGCGGATCGATGACTATTTGCGGCCGTTGTCAGTTATCCCTGAATCCAAGCGACTCAACGCGTTGCTCAAGGAGTTTCGCGACAGCCACAACCACATGGCGATTGTGGTGGATGAGTACGGCGGGGTGTCCGGCCTGCTGACGATTGAAGATGTGCTTGAAGAAATTGTTGGTGAGATCGACGACGAACACGACCCGGAAGAAGCGGACCCGATCCTTGAAGATTCCGAACGGGACGGCCGTCCTTGCTGGTCGGTGCAGGCACTGACACGTATCGAAGATTTCAACGACTACTTTGGCTGCGATCTCGATGACGAACTGTACGATACGATCGGTGGCCTCGTGATGCATGAGCTCGGTCGACTGCCGCGCCGTGGCGAGACCCTGCAGTTTGGCAATTTCGAGTTTCGGGTTGTCAAAGCGGATCGTCGACGTATTGATTCCGTTCAGGTGCAGCGGGCAACGAACGACGACGCCTGATGGCTGTCACCGGCAGTGAGTGGCTGCGGCGGGCCCTGACACAATCCGCCGCCCGGCGAGCAGCACTTTTTGCCTCGGGGGCGGCTTTGCCACTGGCGTTCGCGCCATTCGGCTACTGGTTTCTCGCACCGCTGCTCCTGCTGCCGATGTTGCTGGTCGGTCTGCACACACCGCCGCGAGTCGCGGCCCAGCTCGGGTTCTGTTTCGGTGCCGGACTGTTCCTGAGCGGTACTTACTGGATCTACATATCCATACACGACTTCGGCAACGCGCCGTTGTGGCTGGCGGTCGTCTTGATGCTGGCGGTCGTGGCCATCATGGCGGCCTGGTTTGCATTGTGCGGGTGGCTGCTGGCCTGGCTGATCGATGGTCGACCCTGGCGGTTACTCAGCGTGGGTCCGTCGGTGTGGCTGCTGGTGGAGTGGTTACGCGGCTGGGTTTTTTCCGGGTTTCCGTGGCTCACGCTGGGTTACAGCCAGATCGATTCACCGTTGGCGGGCTGGCTGCCGGTCGTTGGCGTTTACGGTGTGTCGATGCTGCTGGTTGCCAGCAGTTGTGGGTTGCTTTTGCTGCGTATGCCGCAGGCGCGGTGGCGGGCGGGTATCGTTGTGCTGGCGCCGTGGCTGCTGGGCAGTGGCTTATCCCAGTGGAGCTGGACTGAAGCGGCCGCCGAGCCCCTGGCCGTCACCCTGGTTCAGGGCGGAGTAGGCCAGGAGCGCAAATGGCTGCCGGAGCAATTTCAGCCAACCCTGCGGCTCTATCGGGATGCGTTGCTCGCTGCCCGTGAGAGCGACATTGTGATCTGGCCGGAAGTCGCGGTGCCGTCGATCAACGACCGTGTGCAGCCTTACCTCGACCTGTTGCAGAGTGATTTGCAACCCGGGCAAAGCCTGTTGCTCGGCATCCTGGAGCGCGAGCTGGAGGGCAGCGTAGAGCATATCTACAACAGTGTGTTGTTGCTGGACGGCGCGACCGAGCAGGCGTACCGAAAGCGTCACCTCGTGCCGTTCGGTGAGTATTTTCCGGTGCCGGCTTTCATTCGCGAATGGATGCGCATGATGAGTTTGCCGAACAGCGACCTCAGCGCCGGCGCGGCCGAACAAGCACTGCTGCGAACCACGGACGGCCAGATGATTGCGGTGGCGATCTGCTACGAAGATGCCTATGGCGCCGAACAACTGTACGCGTTTCCCGCGGCCAGCCTGATTGTCAATGTCAGCAATGACGCCTGGTTTGGGGATTCCATCGCGCCACATCAGCATCTGCAGATCGCACGGGTGCGGGGCGCCGAAGTCGGGCGGTACGTCATGCGTGCGACCAACAACGGCATTACCGCGCTGATTGCGCCCGATGGGGCCGTCATCGACACTGTGCCGCAGTTCGAGTTCGCCAGCCTGACCGTCCCCGTCACACCCATGCGCGGGATGACCCCGTATGCCCGAACGGGCAACTGGCCGGTGACCGTCCTGGCGGCGCTGATTGCCGGTATTTGCATCCGGCAACGGCGCTTAAGCCTCCGCCGCTGACCGGCACGGGCTGCGCACGGCCGCGATTCCAAGTAAGCTTGCCGATTTCCCGGATCAGGCAGTCCAGACTGCCGCCAGCCCGATTGAGATCAATGAGTAACGACGCAAGATATACGCCCGATGAAGTAGAACAGCGTGCCCGTGACTACTGGGACAGCAAACGCTGTTTCGAAGTCGACGAAGACCCGGACAAGCAGAAGTTTTACTGCCTGACGATGTTCCCCTACCCGAGTGGCCAGCTGCACATGGGCCATGTCCGGGTATTCACCATCAGCGATGTCATCGCGCGTTACCAACGCATGCAGGGCAAGCACGTTCTGCAGCCGATGGGCTGGGACGCCTTCGGCATGCCCGCGGAAAACGCGGCTATCAAGCGCGGCGTACCGCCGGCGGAATGGACGTACAAGAACATAGACTACATGCGTGGTCAGCTGAAGCGCCTCGGCTACGGCTACGACTGGAGTCGCGAAGTGACGACTTGCCGCCCGGAGTACTACCGCTGGGAGCAATGGCTGTTCACTCGCCTGTTCAAGAAAGGTCTGGTCTACCGCAAGAATTCGATCGTCAACTGGGATCCGGTTGATCAGACGGTGTTGGCGAACGAGCAAGTCATCGACGGTCGCGGCTGGCGTTCCGATGCACTGGTTGAGCGGCGCGAAATTCCGCAGTGGTTCATGAAAATCACGGCGTACGCGGACGAACTGCTCGACAACCTCGATTCCATGGACGGCTGGCCCGATTCGGTCAAGACCATGCAGCGCAACTGGATTGGTCGATCGGAAGGCATGGAGTTGTCGTTTGCTGTTGACGGTGAAGCCGAACCGCTGACCGTATTCACGACCCGCCCGGATACGCTGATGGGCGTAACCTACATGGCGGTAGCCGCGGAACACCCGATTGCGCAAAAAGCAGCGGCTGACAATGCCGACATCGCGCGCTTCATCGAAGAATGCAAGACCATGCAGGCCGCCGAAGCCGCAATGGAAACAATGGAGAAAAAGGGCATGCCGTTGGGCGTGTTCGCCACGCACCCGATCAGCGGCGAAAAAGTACCGCTCTGGGTCGCCAACTTCGTGCTGATGAGTTACGGCACCGGCGCGGTCATGGCCGTGCCAGGCCACGACGAGCGCGACTGGGAGTTTGCCAGCAAGCACGGCTTGCCGATTGTGCAGGTCGTCAAACCCGACGATGGCAGTAACATCGATATTGGCGCGGCAGCCTGGACCGGACGTGGAGTGCTGGTCAATTCGGGCGAGTTCGACGGCCTGAATTTCGATCAGGCATTTGCGGCAATTGCTGCGCGCTTTGAAGCTGAAGGTCGAGGCAAGCGCACGGTCAACTACCGTCTGCGCGACTGGGGCGTATCACGGCAACGCTACTGGGGTACACCGATCCCGATAATCTACTGTGATGATTGCGGCGCAGTACCCGTGCCGGAGAACGACCTGCCAGTCGTGCTGCCCGAGGACGTCAAGGTAACCGGCGTCGGCTCGCCGTTACGCGATATGTCAGAGTTCGTGAACGTGGATTGCCCGGAGTGCGGCAAGGCTGCGCGGCGTGAAACCGACACGTTTGATACGTTTGTGGAATCCTCCTGGTATTTTTCCCGCTACGCCTCGCCGGATAGCAAAGACGCGATGCTCGACAAACGGGAAAGTTACTGGATGCCCGTAGACCAATACACGGGTGGCATAGAACACGCGATTCTGCATTTGCTGTATGCGCGCTTCTTTCAGAAGTTGATGCGCGATGAAGGCCTGTCAGCGGCTGATGAACCGTTCACCAACCTCCTGACGCAGGGCATGGTGCTGAAAGACGGCGCTAAAATGTCCAAGGCAAAAGGCAATACGGTTGATCCACAGGAACTGATTGAACGCTACGGCGCCGATACGGTGCGACTGTTCATGATGTCCACCGCACCGCCGGAGCTGGCGCTGGAATGGTCGGACGACGGTGTGCAGGGCGCGCATCGCTTCCTCAAGCGCTTCTGGCACGCGGTGCAAGCGCATAGCGAGGCTGGCAGGGCGCCGGCTCTCGACAAGTCAGGCCTCGATGCGCAGCAAAAAGAACTGCGTCTGAAGACCCACCAGACCATCGCCAAAGTCAGTGACGACACCGGTCGTCGTTACAAATTCAATACCGCCGTGGCCGCGGTGATGGAATTGCTGAACGCCATAAACCGCTTCGACGATCAAAGCCCGGCCGGACGCGCGGTGATTCAGGAAGCGCTGGAATCCTGCGTGCTGCTGCTGGCGCCGATCGTTCCGCATATCTGTCACGAACTGTGGCAACAGCTTGGGCACAGCAGCGCATTAGCCGATGAGTCATGGCCTGACGTCGATGAGTCGGCATTGCAACAGGACACGGTCGAGATCGTGGTGCAGGTAAACGGCAAATTGCGCGGCCGAATCTCGGTCGCGGCCGATGCCGGCAAAGATGCCATTGCCGAGCTTGCGCTGGCCGACGAAAACGTCAAACGCTTCGTGGCAGACAAGACAATACGCAAGACGATCGTGGTACCGGGCAGGTTGGTGAATGTCGTTGTTTAGAACAACACTGTTTGCAGGTCTGCTGCTGGCGTTGAGCGCTTGCGGTTTTCAGCTGCGCTCGTCGCTCACAGTGCCGGCGCAAATGAGCAGCACCTATATTGAAACGGCCGACACCTACAGTCTGTTCTACCGCAAGTTGCGGCGCGAATTGCAAAGTGCAGGAGTGCGGGTGGTCGATAACAAAGCCGACGCCAGCGCCGTGTTTTCCATCTTGAGCGATGAAACGGATCAACGCGTATTGTCAGTATCCGCGCGCAATGTGCCGCGCGAATACGAAGTCTATTACTCGGTTTATTACTCTGTGCAAGCCGGCAATGCGGTATTGATGGAGCCGCAATTGCAGACGGCAACCCGCGACTACACCTACGACGAAACCCGCGTGCTGGGAAAATCTCGCGAGGAAGATTTGTTGCGCGATGCCATTGCCAATGACCTCGTGCGCATCGTGCTGATCCAGCTATCCGCCCTTTGAATTGAAGTTTGAGCGTGTGCGTCCCGGTTGAAATCGCGAACGCCGCAGATGGCGATCTGCCGATGTTGTGTATCGGAGACCTGCCACGCGCGGCCTTGCCGGCACTGGCAAGTCGTTTCGGGTTTAGCGTTGCTTTTGTCACTGACGGACAGCCGATTACAGGAAGTTTTTGGGGCGAGCCAGAGGCCGGCATCGTCGGCACGACATTGTATGTCCGCGGCGATACACCGTTGCACTCGGCATTGCACGAGCTGAGTCACCTGGTCTGCATGAGCGCGGCACGGCGTGCTGCTCTGGTACGGGACGCGGGTGGCGACGACGATGAAGAGTCGGCCGTTTGTTATCTGCAAATATTGCTGGCCAACGAGATTGACGGTGCGGGACAAGAGCGATTAATGAAGGACATGAATGACTGGGGCTACAGCTTCCGCCTGGGTACCACCGAACGCTGGTTCCGGGACGATGCACACGATGCGGCGTACTGGCTGCAGGCTCGCGGCATCGTGGATAAGAACAATTGCTTGCTTTGGCGCTTGCGTAATGATTGAGTGCGCAATCGTGGCTGGCAACACTGGTAGAAACGGCGGCATCTGACTATAGTGAGCAGCCTCTCAAACGAACAGGTACCTGTCACTATGGTGCTGTTGCGTTATCTCTCGTATTTCTTCGGCATTGCGTTGTGCACCTGGCTGCTGACGCAACTTGAAATCATGGCGCCGGGCGGTCTTCGCCTGCAAACGTTTACGCACGTCGAAGACGTCATGGGTACCAGCGAGTATTCGCCCATTGAGATGCTCCAGCCAGGCATGCTGGTGATATGCGGTTTGCTGTATGCGTGGGTCGCACAATACTGTCCATCACTGCGGCCCGTTGCACTGACTTTCGGTGGTATGGCCGCCGTTTTCCTTGTTCGCGAACTGGACTTTTTTCTCGATCGCAACGTAGCGGACAACTTCTGGCAGGCGGTAGCCGCAGTGATATCGGCGCTGATCATCGTTTATGTGTGGCGGCACGCCCGGCGGTTTCGCGTTGCCTGGCTACGGATGTGGCCATCGCCGGGTTTGACGCTGCTGTTCGCCGGCGCGCTGGTGCATTTCGCGTTCGCGCCGTTCGTGGGGCATGAGCCGCTGTGGCAAGCGGTACTGGGCGACGAATATCAGCGCATAGTCAAACTGGCGGCCGAAGAATTTATCGAGCTGATGGGCTACTTTCTATGGCTGATTGGCACCGCGGAATTCTGGTTCCAGGCCCGGGCGATTGCTGTCCGCGAGCCGCAACCGGCCGCCGTGCGCCGCCGCGACGGCCGTCGCCACGATGGTGAAGGCCGCTACTGACGTTCTAGAGTATCGTGGGATTGGGTGCGTCGCCGTAGACTTCTTCCGGGTCAAACACTTTCTCTGTATCGGTAAATTGCAAAGCGACGTTCTCGTTGTCTGCCGCCACTTCTTCACCGACCGGCACGCGCCGGTAGAAGCACGAACGGTAGCCCACGTGACAGCTCGCGCCACCGGCTACGTTCACTCGTAACCAGATGCAGTCCTGGTCGTCGTCGATCAACAGTTCCTCTACCTTCTGAGTCAGGCCGCTGGTTGCGCCTTTGTGCCACAAGACCTGCCGGCTGCGGCTGTAGTAATGCGCCTCACCGGTACGGATGGTCAGCATCAGTGCTTCGGCATTCATGTAACCCTGCATGAGCAGTTCGCCGCTGTCGGCATCCGTGGTCACTGCCGTGATCAGGCCGCGATCATCGAATTTCGGTGCGAAGTCGGTACTTTCCTCGACTTGTTCGATACTGCTGCGTCCCGCGAAGGCGATGGGTCGATAAGACATTGTTACTCCTGAATTTCCGTCTGTCCGGGTGGCGCCGGGCGGGTGATTATACGGCATTCGCGCAAATCCGCGACCGCTAGCGCCGGGCTGGCGAACCCGGTGCAGCCCCGGGCAGTTGATGTTGTTATCATTGCCGTCCGCCAAAGGCGGCGCACAGCATTGATTACAAAGGACGACCGACCCGCATGACCCTTCATTTGCACGATACCCTGCAAGGAAAAAAGATTCCGTTCACGCCGCTCGTCCCGGGCAAGGTAACGATGTACCTGTGTGGCCCGACGGTCTACAACTACGCGCACATCGGTAACGCGCGGCCGGCCGTCGTGTTTGACCTGCTGGCGCGCCTGTTGCGGCGGAGTTATGCGCTGACCTTTGCCCGCAACATCACCGACGTTGACGACAAGATCAACGCGGCAGCGAGTGCTGCCGGCAAGCCGATCAATGAAATAACCGAGCGTTACATCAAGGCGTACAACGACGACATGGGCGCGCTCGGCGTGCAGGCGCCGGATATAGAGCCGCGGGCGACTGAGCATATCGGCGAGATGGTTGCCATGATCGAGGCACTTGTTGCGGCTGGCCATGCCTATGTCGCCGATGGTCATGTGCTGTTCGATGTGGGCACCTGTGAGAATTACGGGCAGCTGTCACGGCGGGATTTGCGTGAAATGATTGCCGGTGCGCGTGTCGAGGTGGCGCCCTACAAACGCGCCGCGCACGATTTTGTGTTGTGGAAGCCGTCGACGCCCGACTTGCCCGGCTGGGATTCTCCATGGGGCCGCGGGCGGCCGGGCTGGCACATCGAATGCTCGGCGATGTCGGAAAAGCACCTCGGGCGCACGATTGATATCCACGGTGGCGGGCAGGACCTCGTCTTCCCGCACCACGAGAACGAGCTGGCGCAAAGTACCTGTGCGCACCATGGCGAACCGTTTGCGCGTTATTGGTTGCACAACGGTTTTCTCAGCATCGACAGCACCAAGATGTCGAAATCGCTCGGCAACGTACTGCTTGTGCACGACATGATTGAGACGATTCCCGGTGAGGTGATTCGACTTGCATTGCTCAGTGCTCACTATCGGCAGCCGTTGGACTGGTCAGACGAAACCGTCGCCGGTGCACGGCGCATGCTGGACCGGTTGTACGGTGCATTGCGCGGTATCAAAGTGCCCGCAGAGCGGCGTGCGGCCGCCGAGCCTGCAGCCGAGGTTGTCGCGGCGCTGGAGGATGATCTCAATACGCCGAAAGCATTCGCCGAGATGTTCAACATCGCGCGCAGGTTGAACAAGACGACCGACAACGACGAGCGTGTCGCTCTGGCGGCGCAACTCTACGCATGTGGCGACCTGACCGGGTTAATCAATGTCGATCCGGAGGAGTGGTTCGCTGGTGGCGATGTCGGGGAGTTGTCGGCGGCAGATATAGAGGCTCTGCTGCAGCAGCGTGAAGAGGCTCGAGCGGCACGGGACTTTACGGCGGCCGATGGTATACGCGATCAACTAACTGCGGCTGGCATCAGTATTGAAGACGGAGCTGGCGGTACTCGCTGGCGTCGAAGTGAATGAACGGCAATGAATGAAGTTCAGGCAGCGCAGCAGGAAGTCATCGACGAGTTCGGTTTCTTTGACAACTGGATGGATCGGTACCAGTACCTCATTGATCTCGGCAAGCGTTTGCCGGATCTTGCCGATGACGAAAAAACGGACGCGAACAAAATTCGCGGCTGCCAGTCGCAGGTGTGGTTCGTTGCAGAAGAACATGCCGGACGTTTGCATTTTCGCGCGATCAGTGACGCGGCCATCGTTTCCGGCCTGATTGCCTTGTTGTTACGCATCTACAGTGACAAGCCGGCAACGGAAATACTGCAGTCGTCTGCCGACTTCGTGCGGTCACTGGGTCTTGAGCAGCACTTGAGTCCGACCCGCAGCAATGGATTGGCCGCGATGTTGGCTGCCATTCGGAATTATGCGCAGGACGCCGTAGCGGCTACATGAGCGCCGGCCGCGCCAGCCGACTGTTGAGTCGCCCGTTGCTCGGGCTGGTCTGGTTGTACCGTGTTGTCGTTTCACCGTTGTTGGGCGCCAATTGCCGCTATCAGCCTACTTGCTCAGAGTACGCGCGCCTGGCGCTGCAACGTTACGGTGCTTTTCGGGGGAGTGTGCTGATTGCGCGTCGTATCGGCCGCTGCCACCCGTGGGGAGGCTCGGGTTACGACCCGGTGCCCGTTGAGGATGACAGCGAACGGGAATCGTCGTGAGTCCGGACCGCTTGCTGCGAGCCGTGCTGGAGCCTGTCAGCGCCGCACCGTTGTTGCTGACCTTGTTGTTATTCTGGGTGTTGGGTTGTTTGGGCGTGGCGCTACTGCGGCTTTTTACCTCTGACGAGGCAAATACCTTTTTGCTCGGCTTGCTCGGGGCGTTGTTCATTGCCGGCGTACTGCTGCCAGCGGTTTTGCGGTATTTGCTGTCACTGATTGAGGAGCGCGCATTACGTCGGCCGTTACCGGTCGTTGGCACGGAACACTTCATGCTTTTCAGCCAACCGCGGCGCCTGTTTGCGGTGTTGCTGGTCATGGGCTGGTCGTACCTATTTTTCGCGGTCCATCGGGTTACACCGCCGGCTGCTGCATGGCTTGTGACTGGCGCAGCAGCGGTATTGCTGCCACTGCAGTTTTCCTTGCTGGCGCTCACAGATTCTCCCGTCCAAAGCGTGAACCCTGCGGCACTCGTCAGATTGTTGCGCCGTCTGTTGCCGGATTGGCTGTGGCTGGCAGCGTTGCTACTGGTTGCCATCGTCAGTCTGCGCTTGCTGGCGGCAGTGGAT
Source organism: Woeseia oceani (assembly GCF_001677435.1). Taxonomy (GTDB): domain Bacteria; phylum Pseudomonadota; class Gammaproteobacteria; order Steroidobacterales; family Woeseiaceae; genus Woeseia; species Woeseia oceani. The sequence goes on along the minus strand of NZ_CP016268.1, from coordinate 2,875,299 downwards.
GAGGGCGGTTACTGGCGCTTGTTGCTGGCGCTGTACTGGCTGCTGGCAGTGGCGAACGTTTGCGGCTTGTTGTTGGCGCGGATCGACATCGCTGGCGAAACGGACATTGCGGTACCGCTACCCGTTGCCCCTGGTCGTCAGGCGGCGCTTGATCAGCGGCAGCAGCAAAAAGTGTTGAACCATGCGTACGCGTTGCTCAGTCGTGGCAACCTTGAGGGCGGCTTTGCGCACTTGCGCGAGTCTGCCGGCGCGGCTAACGAACCATTACTGGTCGAACTGGCTTTCTTTAATGCGATGCTCGGCTGGAGTCTGCCGGACGTGCCATTGCACTACGCCCGGGAGTTGTTGCCGAGATTGCTGGACGCCGGGCAACACGCTATCGCCTTGAAAGTAACGGTGCAGTGTCTGCATCGAAACAGCCGGTTTCGGCCGCGGCCGGAAGACTTGCCAAGATTGCTGGCCGTAGCGGCGCAGGCCGGGCACGAGGACGTGCAACGGGCATTAAAAAGCTGACGGGCTCAGTTTTTCGCCAGGGCAACGTCAACCCGGGCCGGCGTGCTGCGCAGCAGCCGACTGTTTTGCCAATGAACCGCCGCGAGCAGCAAGGAACCCACAACGGTGAATACGCGGTCGGCCATCGCGCCCAGCTGGTTGTGCGCAACTGTGGCGCCTGTCACCAGCAGAATCAGACCCATAACGCCCGCGGCAACCAATGCACGGTTGCCGTGCCGGCGGTATCCGATGACAATGGCCGTCGCGCTGACCGGTAATGCGATCGCGAGCATCGGTGTGTGCCAGTGGCTCTCGGCAAACTCGGCAACGACCGGCAGCAGCGCAATAAACAGCGGCAATGCCAGGCAGTGCAGCAGGCACAGGCCCGACAGGACCACCGCAATGCGGTCAAGGTCGGCGGGTCGGCTTTGTGGTTGGGCAGATTGCGGCATGGCTGCGGTGTCACGAGGCGCCGGCTAGTCGCCAGCTGGGCAAGTAAAATGGTATAACATAACAATATGGGCCGCAAGCGGCCAGAATGGACACTATGGACAAGAAACTGCTGTCAATACTCTGTTGCCCGGTGACGCACCGTGAGCTGGCGCTGGCCCGGGCGGACCTGCTGAAAGCGGTGAATGCCCGCATTCAGGACGGATCCCTCAAGAACCGCGACGGTGCGCTGGTTACAGGGCCGCTGAAGGAAGCTCTCGTGACTGATGACGGCAAGACCCTGTACCCGATTCAGGACGGCATTCCCGTGCTGCTGGAAAACGAAGCCGTGGCCCTGGAACAGTATGACCTTGCCTGAACCGCGTCGTGACTGGTTGGCGTGGCCATTGCCGGGTATCATCTGGCGTGAATCTTTCTTGCGCTGTCTTGTGTGAAAATACCGGCGAACCAGCTTAAGTCCCAGCTTCAAAAATCCCTGTTGCCCTGTTATCTGGTTACCGGTGACGAGCCTTTGCTCGTGCAGGAAGCATTGGACAACATACGCGCAAGCGCCCGTGCCGCAGGTTTTACGACCCGCGACCTGTACGTGGCGACGTCCGGCTTTGACTGGAAGGAACTCGGCGCGGCCGGCGGCAACCTGTCCCTGTTCTCTGAAAAGCGCATCGTCGAGCTGCGCCTGCCGACCGGCAAACCCGGTCGTGAAGGCTCGCAGGTCATTGCCACACTGACCGAACAACTGGCTGATGATTTGTTGCTGATCGTCAGCGGGCCGAAGCTTGATCGCAACGCGACTTCCGCGAAGTGGGTCAAAGCGCTGATGGGAGCCGGTGGCCACGTGGCTGTATGGCCGGTCGATCGGCGTGAGCTGCCAGCGTGGATCAATGCGCGAATGAAAGCGGTGGGCTTGCAGGCGGAACGCGATGCGGTACGCCTGATCGCAGACCGGGTGGAGGGCAATTTGCTCGCCGCGCAACAAGAGATTGAAAAACTTCGCCTGCTGCTCGGCGAAGGTGCGGTAACGGCAGAACAGGTGCAGCGCGCGGTCGCTGACAGTAGCCGATACGACGTGTACAAACTGGTCGATGCTGCGGTTTCCGGCGACGTGCAACGGGCGTTGCGCATCCTCGGTGGCGTTCGTGCGGAGGGTGTTGAAGCGGTCATTGTCATATGGGCATTGACCCGCGAAGTGCGCGCGCTGTCCCGCATCGCGGACAGCGTTGCTGGCGGCACTGAGCTGGGACAGGCCATGCAGAAAAACGGCGTATGGCAGAACCGACAGGGTCTCGTGCGTGCCTGCATCAGCCGGCACTCTCGATCGGTATTTTACCGCTTGATGCAAGCGCTGCGTAACGCAGATGCATCCGCCAAGGGTCAACGCTCAGGGGATCCCTGGCAACAGGCCACAGAAATTGTACTGGTACTCGCAGGCGATCGTGTGCGCGCCGCGTGAGCAGCAATAGAAACGACAGGCAGGGAGGGGCGCGTTGAGCCCGATGGGAGTATTTGGCGGGACTTTTGATCCGATACATTTCGGTCATTTGCGTACCGCGTTTGAGATGTTGCAGGCACTGCGTTTTGATGAGGTGCGTTTCATGCCTTGTGGCAATCCACCGCATCGCGGTGAGCCGTTCGCTGATGCCGAGCTGCGACTCGCGATGGTGCTGGCGGCGACCGAGGGCCAGGCCGGTTTCGTGGTCGACGACCGCGAATTGCTGCGTGACGGGCCGTCCTACTCGGTGGACACGCTGTCCGCCTTGCGGTCGGAGTTTCCGCTACGGCCGCTGGCATTGATTATTGGCATGGATGCGTTCCTGAACCTGACCAAATGGCACCAATGGCGGGAAATCCTGCAGTTGGCACATATCGTTGTTGCGCACCGGCCGGGCTGGCGGGCGCCGGACATGGGGCCTTTGGGCACGCTGCTGGCGGATCGCGGTACGCACAGAATTGGCGACCTGCACCAGGCACGTTCCGGTCACATTTATATACACGACGTCACGCAACTCGAAATATCCTCGACCGAAATTCGCGAGCTGATAGCCGCGGGGCGGGATCCGCGGTTTCTGATGCCGGATGCCGTGCGGGCAGTCATTGAAAAAAGCGGTTGCTACCGCAAACCAGATACAGCAGAAATTCAGTAATTGACGGGATGGAACACGATGTACTACGGCAAGTTAGATGAATAGCAAAGAACTGAGCAAACTCGTGATAGCGGCACTGGAAGAGGTCAAGGCGAAAGACATCGTCGAACTCGATGTACGCAAGATGACGTCAGTAACCGACTACATGATCGTTGCCAGCGGCACCTCCAACCGGCACATCAAAGCGCTGGCAGACAACGTGGCTGATCGAGCACGTGAAGCCGGGCACCGGCCGATGGGCGTCGAAGGCGAGGAAGGCAGCGAATGGGTATTGCTGGACCTGAATGACATCCTTGTGCATGTCATGCTGCCGCGCGTCCGCGAGTTCATCAACATCGAGAAACTCTGGTCGCTGAGTCCCAACTCGGATTCGGTGGCGAAAGACGCTTAAGTGTCGCAGTCACTGGCCGGCCGACACAACAAACAGTGCTGCCCACCGCGAGAACACTGTACAGCGGACTGCGGCACAATATCCGTTTGCCGCCGAGCTCCCGCCTGGCAGCAGGGCCGGCTCATGGATCCTGATTCATGCATATTCGACTGATCGCGGTAGGTGATCGGCAACCGGCATGGGTTGATACTGCGTTCAAAGACTACGCAGGCCGATTGCCGCGACCGTGGAAGTTCGCGCTGCAAACGATTGCAACCAGTCGGCGTCGCAGACACGGCGACAGCAGTGGTGCGCGTAGCGAAGAATGCGAAAAGATCCTCGGCAAACTGGCGAACGGCGAACGCGTTGTGATGCTTGATGAACGAGGCTCACAACTCGGCAGTACGGAACTGGCATCGTCCATCAACGACTGGCAGTCGGACGGCCGTGATGTCTGCTTCGTCATCGGCGGCCCTGATGGCCTTGACGAACATTGCATGGCACGGGCTGACTTCACCTGGTCACTGTCACGACTGACACTGCCGCACGGTCTTGCGAGGGTCGTGTGTGTCGAACAACTTTATCGGGCGTGCACTGTGTTGGAAGGCCACCCGTATCACCGCGCCTGAGTCGGGTACTCCTATGCCAATCTTGCCGCTGCATCTTGCGTCTGCATCGCCGCGCCGCCGTGAAATACTCACTTCGCTGGGGTTGCAGTTCACCTACTCCGGCGAAGACCTGGATGAACAGGCGCAGCCCGGCGAAACGGCGGCAGAACTGGTTGTTCGGCTGGCCAGTGACAAAGCGATGGCGGCGCTGCGATCACGACCGGAGTCACTTGTGCTGGGCGCGGATACTGTTGTTGTTCTGGGCGGCGAGGTGTTTGGCAAGCCAGCGGATCAAGACGAAGCGGTGGCAATGCTGGCTGCGTTGTCCGGCCGCACACACGAGGTCATGACCGGCGTCGTGCTGGTCTCTCGCGAGCACCGGCTAAGCGCGTTGAGTTGCAGCCAGGTTCGCTTTCGCGACATAAGTCAGGCGGAAGCTGAAGCCTACTGGCGAACGGGCGAACCGCAAGACAAGGCCGGCGGTTATGCCGTGCAGGGTCTGGCGGCGGTGTTTATTGCCGAACTCCGCGGCAGTTACAGCGGTGTGATGGGATTGCCGGTTTTCGAGACGGCTGCAATGTTACGCTCGGCCGGCGTGGAAGTACTTAATCAATAGACAGGGAGTTGGCGCTTTGACCGACGAGGCACCCAAAGAAGAAATTCTCATTAACGTGACGCCGCGCGAAGTGCGCGCCGCCTTGCTCGAGAACGGTATTCTGCAAGAGGTGTATATCGAGCGCGATACCCGGCGTGGCCTGATCAGCAATATCTACAAGGGTCGCGTGTCCCGAGTCTTGCCGGGCATGCAGGCCGCGTTTGTCGATATAGGCCTTGAGCGCACGGCGTTTCTGCACGCGTCCGATATCGCCAAGAAAGCATTGCCGGATGGCGAGCAGGCGGAACAGTCCGCCCAGGATATACGTGAGCTGGTTCGGGAAGGTGCCGAAGTCCTGGTGCAGGTCGTCAAAGACCCACTCGGCAACAAGGGAGCGCGGTTATCGACGTTCATCACCTTGCCGTCGCGCTTTCTGGTACTGCTGCCCGGTGGCAGTGGCGTCGGCATTTCGACGCGCATTGAAGATGACAACGAGCGGCTGCGGCTACGCAGCCTGATCGAGTCACTGCAGGGTGACAATCCCCAGGGCGGCATAATTGCGCGCACGGCGGCTGAAGGCGCGAGCGAGGAATCGCTGAGCGCCGACCTCGATTTTCTGCAAAAACTCTGGACCAGCGTTCAACAAAAGGGCCGCGAAAGCAAAGTGCGCAGTCTCGTGCATGAAGACCTGCAATTGCCGATGCGCGTTCTGCGCGATCTGGTCAGTACCGATGTTGAGAGAATCCTGATTGATTCCGAGGCCGACTTTCACAAGCTCCAGGAATTCACCCGCAGTTTTCTGCCGGAGGTTGAACCCCGACTCGAGTTGTACAAGCGGCGCCGGCCGATATTTGATCTGCACGGTACGGAGGACGAGATTCGCAAAGCACTGGATCGCAGCATTCCATTGAAATCCGGCGGCTACGTGATCTTCGATCAGACGGAAGCGATGACCACTGTGGACGTCAATACAGGCGGCTACGTCGGTCATCGCAACCTGGAGGAAACGATTTTCCGCACCAACCTGGAAGCGGCCGTGGCGATAGCCCGACAACTGAGATTGCGTAACCTGGGCGGTATAATCATTATAGATTTCATTGACATGGAGGTGGCTGATCACCGCAACCGGGTGCTGGAAGCGCTGGAAGAGGCGATGGCCAACGATCATGCGCGGCACCAGATGACACCGGTCTCGCCGCTCGGGCTGGTGGAAATGACGCGCAAACGAACGCGCGAAAGTTTGCAGCATATACTGTGCGAGGAATGTCCAAGCTGCAGCGGTCGGGGATTCGTCAAGACAGCTGATTCGGTGTGTTTCGATATTTTCCGCGAAATCATCCGCCAGCATCGGCAATTCACGTTCGACGAAATTCTCGTACTGGCACACCAGGACGTGATCGAGCTGTTGCTGGATGAAGAGGCGGGTGGCCTCGCAGAGATTGAACGTCAGACGGGCAAGTCGGTCCGACTGCAACCCGAATCGCTGTACCTGCAGGATCAGTTTGATGTTGTGCTTATTTAGGCGGATGCCAATCGTTCCATGAAGCAATTATTTACCCGACTGCTGAAACTCCTGGCGTACCTCGCCGCGGCGGTCGTGATTCTGCTGGCGGTGGCAGTCGGCCTGTTCCGGCTGTTTTTGCCGCGGCTGCCCGAATACCAGGATGAAATAAAAAGCTGGGCGAATGCGGCGATTGGCATGCAGGTCGAATTCAGTGGCATGAATGCGCGTTGGCGATTCAGCGGGCCGGAACTGAACTTCTACAATGCGGAGTTGCTGTTGCCGGGAGAGGATGGCGGCAGGTTCGCGGCCGACGAAGTCAGCATTGGCGTTGAGCTGATGCGGCTGCTGCGCGATCGGCGTCTGGTGGTTGATCGCGTGTTGGTACGCGATTCGGCCGTGGACGTGCACAAAGGCGAGGACGGCAAATGGCGGGTGCAGAACATCGCGCTGGATACTTTGGCGTCACGCTTCGCTCGCGAACGCAGCGACGGCTCCGTTACCGTTATCGCTGAAGACTTCGATGTCAGCTACACACATCCGCTCAATGGACAGACGGTCAATTTCATCGTGGGCAGTCTGCGCATGACAAGAATGCCGGAGCGAATTGATATCGATACGGTGCTGGAACTGCCAGCCAACCTGGGGGATCGTCTGAGTGCCCGTATCAGTGGCTATACCAGCGTTGCTGATGCGCCGATGATCTGGAATTACAGCGTTGATACGCGCGGGCTTAATCTGGCCGGGTGGTCGCCATTCCTGCCGATCACGGCACCAACGGTGAGCAGTGGCACTGCCGACATCAGTTTTTCTGTTGAGCAAGTTGCCAGTGCACCGCGCAATGCCGTTGTGGAATTCGATATCCGGGACATGCAATCGGCCGGTACCGTCGTGCCGTTGGGTGGGGCGGGCCGGCTCGAATACCAACGAGATGACGCCGGCTGGATGCTGGTTGCCAATGATTTTCAATTGCGCAGTGAACGCGGCAGCTGGCCTGCTACCTCGTTCAACATGCAGGGCGGGCAAGACAATGACGGCACTTTGACGTCGTTTTCGGCCGGTGCGAGTTATCTCAATCTCGACGACCTGGCTGAATTGCTGCCCTGGATTCCTGAGACGTATGCAACACAGTTTCGGCAATACAATCCCAGTGGCGAGATCGCCAATCTGACTTTGAGTCTTGCGGATTTACACAGCCAGTCACTGCGCTATGACGTGGCCATGGAGCTGACCAATGCCAGCTTTCTGGCCACCGAGCGTTGGCCGGGCATGAGTGGCTTCAGCGGTAGCTTGCGGGCCAATCGCTCCGGCGGACGGTTGGAAATCAACTCCACGGACATGCAGCTTGATCTCGCACGTTGGTTGCAGAACAAGGTTGCGCTCGACAGCGCGCAGGGCACGGTAATCTGGCGCCGCAACAGCCGTGGGATCATGGTGTTGTCGGACAGTATTCAATTGCGCAACCAAGACCTGTCCAGCCGCAGCAGCGTGCAGCTGAGCTTACCGGCGGATGGCAGTTCGCCGGTGCTGGATCTTGAAAGTCGCTGGAGCATCTCGGACCTGGGAGCGGCACGCCGCTACCTTCCTGCCAGCCTGATTGAGCCCGGTTTGTATCGCTGGCTGCGCAGTGCGTTGGTTGCGGGCAATGTGCCGATAGGTACAACCCGATTCAGCGGCGCACTCGACAAGTTTCCGTTCGACAATGGCGAAGGCGTGTTTCGGATTGACGCGGAGCTCAAGGATGCCACGCTGCGTTATTCCGACTTATGGCCTGATGCCGAGATTGAAAGTCTCGATCTGGTGGTCGACCGGACACGACTGTTTTCAGAAAATAATACTGCGGTGAACGCCGGAAACTCTGTTGTGGATGCCCGCATTGAGATCGCGGATCTGCGTGATCCGGTCCTGACTATCGATGCATTCTCTACCGGCACTTTGGGTTCCATACGGCAATTCGCACAGCGCAGTCCGATCTCGAAAATCTTTGGTGGTCACCTGCAACGCGTGAATGTTTCCGGTGACGCATCGTTTACGCTCAAATTGAACTACCCAATACTCCGTCGCGATGAGTACACGTTTACAACGCGAGTGCGCAGCAGCGATGGGACATTGCGGATTGACGGCTTTGATCCGCCGATAACCGGGCTTAACGGTGCGGTCAGCATTTCGCGGGACGACATTTCGGCTGAGTCGTTGTTTGGCAATTTTCTCGGTGAACCGATCACGATCGATTTGCAGCGGGCGGGTGACGAATTGCCGGGCTATAGCGTCGTGGCAGAAATCGACGGCCGGGCAACCAGCAGCGGAATCAGTGCCGCATTCGGCGATGCGCTGGCCCGAGTGATCGACGGCACGACCAATTATCACGGCAGTATTCGCTTTCCACGATCCGACAGCGACGCTCCTGGGCCTCTGCAAATAAGTGTGCGCTCGGAACTCGATGGCATGTCCGTAGAATTGCCGGCGCCACTGACGAAAGTACGCAATGCGACCCGCGCACTGTCATTCACAATCGATTTCCTGACGGCCAGCCGTATTGAATCAGCGGGCCGTCTTGGCAGCGATCTGCAATGGTCGCTCGCCTTTATCAAGAACGAGATGGGTTGGGATTTCAACCGCGGCGTTCTCGCGGCCGGCGGTATCGAAGCAGGTACGGCGGAGACGCGCGGTTTGCACATTGTTGGTTCCATACCGGAATTTCGCTTGCACGACTGGCTGGCGATCGGCCGGGACGCCGCCGGTGGTACGGGCATTGCAGACCGGATCCGGGCGGCCAATGTGGAAGTGGAGGCATTGCATGTTCTGGGGCAGCAGTTTGCCAGCCACCGGATTGAACTGGACCGCAGCGGAACTGACTGGATCGTGAAAATCGACGGTCCGCAAGCGATCGGTACGGTCAATATTCCGTACAGTTTTTCGTCGGACAGAATACTGACGCTGGAAATGCAACGGTTGGTACTGCCAGGCAGTGAAGGTGACGATGCGGAGGCCGGTATTGCGACTGACCCGCGGACCGTGCCGGCATTGTCGATACGTGCTGAGGAGTTTGCCTTCGGCGACCGCCACCTCGGCAAGATTGATGCTGAGTTTGTGCGCACCCCGGATGGTTTGCGCGCTGAACGAATACACACTGAAGATCCGAGTTTCCGGATTGACGGTGCAGCAGGCTGGGTGGTCGATACCAGCGAACCCAGCGGGCAGCGCACCTGGGTTCGCGCGACACTAAAAAGCACGGACATTGCGGCGACCATGCAACGGCTGAGTTCACAGCCAGGAATCGACGGTGATGACATGGAGATAGCCTTCGATGTCAGCTGGAGCGGCGGACCGCGTCAGGACTTCGTCAGCGCCCTCGACGGCGCGGTAACGGTGCGCTTTGGTACGGGGCGCCTGGATGAAGTTGAGCCCGGTGCGGGCCGCATGTTCGGCCTGATGAGTGTCGTTGCCTTGCCGCGCCGTCTGGCACTGGATTTTCGTGATGTGCTGGACAAGGGTTTTCTGTTTGATGAGATCACCGGTACGTTCAATCTGGTTGACGGCGATGCCTTCACCTGTGATCTGTCATTGAAAGGCCCCGCCGCCGATATCGGCATCGTCGGTCGTGCGGGTCTCTTTGAACAGGACTACACGCAGGCCGCGATCGTCAGCGCCAACGTCGGCAATACGTTGCCGGTGGTCGGTGCCGTGGTCGCGGGACCGCAGGTTGCCGCCGCGTTACTGATCTTCTCGCAGATTTTCAAGAAACCCTTGCAGGAGATGGGCCAGGTCTACTACGCGATAGACGGCAGTTGGGACGAGCCGGAAGTGGACTCCACCAACGCCGCGCGCTTCGCAGAAGCGAGCAAACTGGCTGCTTGCCTGCCAAATGGCCGCTAATCTCAATCCCGCGATGCACCGGGTTGCCGCATTGCAACTGTGCAGCGGTGACAACGTAGCGCTGAACCTTGAAACTTGTGATCGGCTGCTGGCCGAAGCGGCGCAGGCTGGCTGCACCATGGCGTTTCTGCCGGAAAATTTTGCGTTCTTCGGGCGTCACGATCAGGACAAGCTGGCGATCGCCGAGGTCGAAGGGAGCGGGCCTGTTCAGGACTTCCTGAGCAGCGCTGCCAGGCGCCATCGCATGGCGCTGGTCGCGGGCAGCTTGCCGCTGGTCGGTGACGAAGGGCGCTGTTACGGCGCCAGTATGCTGTTCGATGCCAGTGGCAGCTCGCGTGCGGTCTATCGGAAGATGCACCTGTTCGATGTCGATATTGCGGCGGGCGGCGAACGCTACCGCGAATCCGCCTACTGTACGCCGGGCGACGACGTTGTTACGGTGCCACACGCAGTGGGCGTTGTCGGCCTGAGTATTTGCTACGATCTGCGGTTTCCCGAGCTTTACCGGCAAATGGCGGTGGCGGGCGCCAGTCTGTTCAGCATCCCGGCGGCGTTCACCGAGACGACCGGGCAGGCACACTGGGAAATATTGCTGCGGGCCAGGGCGGTCGAGAATCTCGCCTGGGTTGTCGCGGCGGCGCAGTATGGGCAGCACCCGAACGGTCGCCGCACCTGGGGGCATTCAATGATCATTGACCCATGGGGGCGTATCGTCGCCATGCAGGAAAGTGGCGATGGCGTCATCGTTGCTGATCTGGATACTGAATTAACGGCAAGGCTGCGCCGGGATTTCCCGGTGCTTAACCATCGCCGCCTGTAAGGCGGCTCACAGACACTGGGTAACAAACAGAAAATATGACTGAGCACGCACTGGATACTGTAACCGGCAATTTGCTGGAGCCCGCCGGACTGGACGAGCGGCACCTTGAGAACGCACTTGGCTTGATCAACGGCGGCGATATCGACGCGGCCGATCTGTATTTTCAGGTAAGCCGCCAGGAAAACTGGTCGCTGGAGGATGGCATCATCCGCGAGGGCAGTTTCAGTGTGGATCGTGGCGTCGGTGTGCGCGCTGTCAGCGGTGAAAAGACCGGCTTTGCGTACTCCGATGAATTGCTGCTGCCAGCGTTGCAGCACGCGGCGAAAGCCGCCCGGGCGATATCCCGTCAGGGACAGTCGAAATCCGTGCAGATCAGGCCGGCGGTCCGTTACCCGGCTCTGTATTCCGCGGTTGATCCAATCACGAGCGTGAGCGATGCGGAAAAAACCGCCTTGCTGAACCGGGTTGATCTGGAGACCCGCAAACTGGACCCGCGCATAGTGCAGGTCATGGTCAGTCTCGGCAGCAGTCAGGACATGGTTCTGGTCGCGGCAGCCGATGGCACACTGGCCGCGGATGTTCGCCCGCTGGTGCGCATGAACGTCAGCGTGATCATGGAAGAAAACGGGCGTCGCGAGCAGGGCTACTCCGGCGGCGGTGCGCGCAGCGGTCTTTCGTACTTTTTTGCCGATGACGACTTGCCGATGTCCCTCGCACGCGAGGCCGTGCGCCAGGCATCAATACAGCTTGAGGCAGTGCCGGCACCGGCCGGCACAATGCCGGTTGTGCTTGGTGCCGGTTGGCCAGGCATCCTCTTGCACGAGGCGGTGGGCCACGGACTGGAAGGCGACTTCAATCGCAAAGGCACATCGGCATTCAGCGGTCGTATCGGCGAGCGTGTTGCCGCCGAGAACGTCACTATTGTCGATGACGGAACTTTGCCCGGGCGACGCGGTTCGCTTGCGGTCGACGATGAAGGCACGCCGGGCAAGTACAACGTCCTCATAGAAAACGGCATTTTGCGCGGCTACATGCAGGACAGGCTCAATGCACGCTTGATGGGCGTAGAGGCGACCGGCAACGGCCGTCGCGAATCGTTTGCGCACATTCCCATGCCGCGCATGACCAATACGTACATGCTTGCAGGCCGCCATGACCCCGAGGAAATCATTAGCTCGGTGCAGAAAGGCATTTACGCACCCAATTTTGCAGGTGGTCAGGTGGATATCACCTCGGGCAAATTCGTGTTCTCAGCGAGTGAGGCTTATCTCATCGAGAACGGTAAGATTGGCAAAGCGGTCAAGGGCGCCATGCTCATTGGCGACGGGCCGGATGTGCTGCAGAAGATATCCATGGTTGGCAACGACCTGACGCTCGATCGCGGTGTCGGTACCTGTGGCAAAGACGGGCAATCCGTGCCGGTTGGCGTTGGCCAGCCGACATTGAAGATCGATGAAATTACAGTCGGCGGCACCGGCTAGGTGTTGCGCGCGGCGACTGATATTACATAAGCCGTAAATTAGTCCACAGGGCGCGCGGTCTTTGTGAATCGTTTCACTGCAGGCAAAACCTGTGATCGCTAAAGTCTGTCCAGCAATCAGCCAGCGAGGACAGAACATTGGACAGCACTATTACCGAACACGATCTTGATGCAACCGCGAAGTCTTTCGTGCAAAGCCTGCGGAGTGACGCGATGGAGATTGAAAGTGACCTGTCCGTCGACGGGTTGTCAGATTCTCTGATGTCGCGCGTCTTCGGATTCTTCATGTTCCGCGGCAAATAAGCCTGTCGCCGCTGCCGATTCGCAGCAAAAATACCCAAAAAACAAATGGTTAAGATCTGATCGCGGCCGGGGTCCTGCGGCCCTGGCCGCGGTCGCGTATTCCACCGCCGTGGCTGGACTACGCCAGCTGCGCAAGCCACAATCCCGTATAACTATTCAAGCGGGTCCTGGTATGTGGGTGTCGAAACCAATCTATGAAAGTCTGCCTTACTTCTACCTGTTGGTAGGAGCGATATCACTGGCAGCATCAATGTACCTGCATCACTGGTACTGGCCGACGATCTGCTTCTCTGTCGGCTTGTTTTGCCTGGTTGCGGGCTTGGTTGTGTTGTTGAAGCGGCGGGACAGTCGCGAACATGATCGGCGCGCCAAGAACGATCACGAAATCTAAACCTGACTGTCAGGCAGTGCTGTCGTTGGCAGCTCGTTCTTCGTCATCCATGCTGTCGTCGTCGAGTTCTTCGTCTTCCAGTTCGTCAATGATTTCATCATCGAACTCCTCGTCGACGATGTCGTCGAGTTCCTCATCCTGATCGTCCTGCAGATCACGGAAGACCAGATCGTGAATGCCCAGTGAGACAACGTCGCCGTCCTGAAGATAGTGTTTCTTGACCCGTCGGTTGCCGATGAATATTCCATTCGTGCTATTCAGGTCCTCGACGATGCAACCGTCTTCGTTACAAACGATTTGTGCATGATGCCGGCTGACAAATTTGCTTTTGATATAAATTTCGTTGTCCGGTGCCCGACCGATTACTACGCGACCCGATTTCAGATTGTATTCGGACACAAGGTGGCCATCAGTACGAATCTGCACCGAGCACAAAGGTGCTGAATGGCGCGTGGTCAGCTGCGGCAGGTTGGCTGACCGGTCGTGGTCGTCGGAGACCTCTTTCCAGCCAAGTTCTTCCGCCGCGGCAATGATGTCGGCTTGCGTCAGCGAGGTTTTCTGTTCCGCGTAGGCGCAGAGCAGGGCCGTATCGCACAGTGTGTTGATGAGTCGCGGCACGCCGCCTGTGTAGCGGTGTATGCAGTCGTAGCAGTCTTCGCTAAACAGGTCGTGTTTGCCGTGGCCAGCCACTTCCAGCCGGTGTTCAATGTACTCATGCATTTCCCGGAGGTCGAGCGGACCTATGTGGAAGCGCAAGCGGACCCGCTGAATGAGCTGCTTGAGTCGCGGCGATTCCAGTTTTTCACGCAGTTCAGGTTGGCCCGCGAGAATAATTCGCAAAACCTTTTCTTTGTGTGTCTCGATGCCGGACAGCATGCGAATTTCTTCAAGAACCTTCTTGCTCAGGTTCTGTGCTTCATCAACAATCAATACGACTTTCTTGCCGTTCGAGTATTGCTCGATCAGAAACATGTTGAGCATGTCGAGCAGCTCAACCTTGCGCTTGTTGAACGGCTCAAAGCCGAACTCCGCGAGGACAGCTTGCAGGAACTGGGTTGGCGTGAGCTGGGTTTGAGAAACGACTGCGTAGACGATGTCATCGGCCAGTTCAGCTAAAAATGCCTGCAGGAGAGTGGTTTTGCCCGAGCCGATTTCACCGGTAATGACCACAAAGCCGTCCGCCAGCCAGATTGTGGACTCCATGTACGCCTTGGCCCGAGCGTGCTGCTTGCTCCAGTAGACGAATTCAGGATCCGGGGTTAGCCGAAACGGTTGCTCGTTAAGTTTAAAATGTTCCAGATAGGACATTGGCAAAGCGTCTTGCGACAAATTAGTTGTTAGAGACCAGTTCCCTGAGTGTACCCGGATTGTAGCCCATCGACACCGCGGGCTCCGTGAGCCAGTTCCCGACCAGCGCCGTGAGCCAGTTCGCGGCCTGCGTTCGGCATCTATCCTGCCAGCATCGCTTCCAGCTTCTGCAGTCGCTGATCACGCTGTTCCGGATCGTCGTCACTCAGTGTGATATGACCGAGTTTACGGCCGCTGCGCGGCTCCTTGCCGTAGTCATGGACATGCATGCCGGCCTCGGTCAGCGTGTCCGGGCTGTTCGGCATGGCACCTATCAGGTTTACCATGCCCACATGAGACACGGCATCGGTAGCGCCGAGCGGCATTCCCGAAATAGCACGGATGTGATTTTCGAACTGGCTGGTGGCTGCGCCTTCAATGGTCCAGTGTCCGGAGTTGTGTACCCGTGGCGCAAATTCGTTGGCCAGCAATTCGTTGTTGACCACAAAAAACTCCAACGCCATAACGCCAACGTAATCCAGATGGGTCATCAGCTTTTGCAGGTGCCGGTTGCCCAACTCCTGCATGGCGGCAGGTCCTGCCGGCGCCCTGGAGTTGCGCAGAATGCCATTGCGATGCTGGTTTTCTGTCAGCGGGTAAACCGCGACGTTGCCGTCCAGATCGCGCACGCCGATGGCGGATACTTCGCGATCAAAGTCGACCCATTGTTCGGCGATCAATGGTTTGTTCGGCAGAGTGCGCAACGCGTCTTCAACGTCATCGACGGACTTCAGCAGGTACTGGCCCTTGCCGTCGTAGCCCAGACGACGGGTCTTCAGCACCAGCGGCAGGCCGATGTCGCGGATGGCATGGCGCAAATCCTGTTCGCTGTCGACCGTGCGGTATTGTGGCAGCGGAATGTCGAGTTCGGCGAACAGCTGTTTTTCGTTCAGTCGGTCCTGCGCTTCACCGAGTGCCGCCACGGGCGGGTAAACCGCGGTTTTCTCGTTCAATTCGGACAAGGCTGCAACAGATACGTTTTCGAACTCGTAGGTAATGACCGACGTTGCTGCAGCGAGTTCCGCCAGGCCTTTGGCATCGTCAAACTGAGCGCGAATGACTTTGCCGACACTCGCGGCTGGCGGGTTCTCCGCCGGATCGAGAAAGACGCATTCCACGCCGAGCTCGCGGCCCGCCATGCCGAGCATGAGACCAAGCTGTCCGGCCCCGATTATGCCTACGCGGACCACGTTTCAGTCTCCGGCGCGCGGATCGTCGTCCGCGAGCACCTTTGCAGTTTGCCGCGCGCGGAACTGGTCCAGCGCAGTGGCGACCTGCGCGTCTTCTATAGCGAGTATCGCGGCCGCGAACAACGCGGCATTGGTCGCACCGGCCTTGCCAATCGCCATGCTCGCGACGGGAATGCCGCCGGGCATCTGCGCGATGGACAGTAACGAGTCCATGCCGTTCAGAGCTTTGGATTGAACCGGAACACCAATGACCGGCAAGCGGGTTTTGGCGGCGGTCATGCCAGGCAAGTGCGCGGCACCGCCAGCTCCGGCGATGATGACCTGCAGTCCACGACTATGCGCGTTCTCCGCGTACTCAAATAACAGGTCCGGCGTGCGGTGCGCAGACACGACCTTTACTTCGTGATCGATACCCAGTTGCTCCAGTACCTTGACTGTATGACGCATGGTCTCCCAGTCTGATTGCGAGCCCATGATGATGCCGATTTTTGTGTTCATATGAATTCTTGTTGGCTGAAGTGACGACTGACAAGAGAGGCTGCCGGCCAAAAAATCAATCCGCGATTCTAGCAGTCGCTTTTCTGTATTGCTGCCGCTAAATCGACGTGAATCTGGCGGAATATCTGCCGACTGAGCTGCCGGCGCGCCGCTTCGGGCATGTTGGGCCGGAGGTCCTTCAGCAGGCGGGCCAGTTGCGGGTGATCGCCGTTGCAGGCTGCATTGAATTCCTGCAACGCCGGAGCACCTTCGCTGACCAAGCGGTCGCGCCACCGTTCTGCCCGGTGAAATAACTGTCGTTCGAGATTCTTGCCCTGGTCCAGCGCATCCACTGCTGCCTGCAATTGTTCGGTATCAGCGTTCCGCATTACTTTCGCCAGATACATTTTTTGCCGACGCTGAGCGGAATTGGAGCGGATGCTCTTGCTGTGCATGATGAGGTCGCGGAGGTCATCATCCATCGGCATCCCGGAGAGTTGTTGCTCGGTCAATTCGAGCAATCGTTCACCTAACGACTGGATACTTTTGGCGTCGCGCTTTTTCGCGCTTTTGCTGGGCTTTGAGTTCATCAACGGCTAAGCTGTCGCCGCTTTAAAAAGCGGATGGCGATGACGCGCTGCTCCGGCTGTTCGCCGGCCAGCGATGATCGCGCATACTAGCATGCCGCAGAATCGGAAGGTGTGGCCACGAACCCGCGGGCCCTGGGAGCCATCAATACTATGAGTGAGACGATAGAACGTATCGCGCCGGACGCCGCCAATCTGGAGCAGGTTGTCAGCATACTGCTCGATGAAGCCAGGCGTCGAGGTGTGGATCAGGCCGAGGCGGCTGCCAGTCACGACGTCGGCCTGAGCGTCACCGCGCGACTGGGCGACGTTGAAAATCTCGAGTACACCAATGATCGTGGCGTTGGTGTGACCGTCTACATGAATTCCTGCAAGGGCAGCGCAAGTACTTCGGATTTTTCCGAAGGAGCATTGCGTGAAGCCGTTGCCAAGGCCTGTTCCTTCGCCTCCTGCACCGCACCGGACAAACACTCGGGTCTCGCCGACGCGCACTTGATGGCGGACAACCCTGCGGATCTCAAGCTGATGTATCCGTGGGATATCAATGCTGACGAGGCCATCCGAATCGCGATCGAATGTGAAACCGCTGCGCGTGACTATGATCCCCGCATTGTGAATTCCGAGGGCGCAACGGTTGGCTCCTCGAACGGTGCGCGAGCATACGGCAATACGCATGGCTTTCTGGCCAGCGTGCGCAAGACCAGTCACAGCCTGAGTTGCGTTGTGGTCGGCAAGGAAAACGGCGACATGCAACGCGACTACTGGTTCAGCAGTGCCAGAGACGCCGCCGCGCTTGAAGCGCCGGCGGCTGTCGGCACGGTTGCCGCCCAGCGCACGGTCGGTCGGCTGGGAGCGCGGAAGATTGCCACTACCCGGGCACCCGTATTGTTCGCGCCGGAGCTGGCGCGCGGTTTTATCGGGCATGCGATTGGCGCGATCAGTGGTGGTGCGCAGTACCGTCAGGCTTCGTTTTTGCTCAATGCCAGCGGCGATAAAATATTCCCGGAGTTCATGCAGATTCAGGAAAGACCGCACATAGAAGGCGCGCTGGCCAGTGCGGCATTCGATGCAGAAGGGGTTGCAACCCGTGATCGTGACATCGTCGCGGACGGCGTGTTGCAGGGATACGTACTCAGTTCCTACTCAGCGCGACGCCTGGGGCTTGAAACGACGGCCAATGCCGGAGGCGTACATAATCTGCTGGTGCCTGGCAATGCAGGCGGCCAAGCTGAGTTAATCAAATCCATGCAGCGAGGCTTGTTGGTCACTGAGCTGATCGGGCAGGGCGTAAACAATGTAACCGGTGACTATTCGCGCGGCGCCGTTGGCTATTGGGTCGAAAATGGCGAGATCGTTCACCCGGTGCACGAGGTGACGATCGCTGGCAATCTGCGCGACCTGTATCAACGCATACTGGCCATCGGTAACGATCAGGATTTGCGCGGCGGTATTCGTTGCGGCTCAGTGCTGGTCGATGACATGACGATCGCCGGCGCCTGAGCGGTCACGACCTGGCGTCGTTAGCGGCGTCGTCCAGCAGATCCGCGAGTGTCTTGTCACCCAGCGTATCGGCCACTGCCGACTCGATCGCAGCGCCCAGTTTGTCGATCGACTTATTCCAGTTCGGATCACGGTAGGAACCGGTTACGCCACCCGAGCGCACAACATCGACGATATCGTGCAGGCTGATTCGAGCCATGTCGCGGCCCGGGACCAGGAATTCTTTCTCAGTCGTCAACAACAGACCGGCTCGTTCAAGCCGGGTCACGGTCGGCGCGAGCGCCAGCGTGGGGATCTTCAGCTCGTTGCTGATAGCGTCCAGTGTCACGTTGTGGCCCGGGTCACGAAACGCACGGCCAACAAACAACATGATGCTCAGCACCAGGCGTTCGCGGACACCGTTCGAGAGACGGGGTTCGCGCCTGCCAAGGCGCAGGAACGCGGGCTTTTGCACGTAGAACGCGATCTGTGCGCCGATCAGCAGAACAAGCCAGTTGAGGTACAGCCAGATCAGTGCCATGACCGCGACGGCGAAACCGCGATAGACATTCGGTATACGGGCCGCTTCGACAACAAACGACGTGAAGAAGGCGCCCATGCTGGCCCACAGGAACCCCCCAGCCAGCCCGCCGAGCAATGCCGCACTCAGCCGCACTTTGGTGTTCGGCATGAACATGTACAGGAATGTGAATACGGCGCTGATCAGCAAATAGGGTGTCAATTTGCCGAAGCCGATGACGAGCGGGCTGAGCGGTGCACTGTTCAGTATGTATTGGGTGAAGTCGTTGCTTTGTATCGAGGCCAGAATGCCGATAGCGACAACCACGGCAACCGGACCGATCAACAGGACGATGGTGTACTCGGTGAACCGGCGGGCAAAGCTGCGCGGTTTGCTGACGTACCAGACGTAGTTAAAGCTTTCCTCGACTTTCTGCACCATGGAGATGGCGGTGTAGATGAAGAACGCGAGACTGATGCCGCCGAGCAATCCGCCCTTCACATTGTCAACGAGCGCCATCACTTCGCTGCCAATGCGTTCGCCCTGTTCGCCCAGCGGCGTCAGGAAGTCGTACAGCAGCGGTTCCAGCTGTTGATGGATGCCGAAGCCTTTCAGGACGGAGAAGCTGAACGCGATCAGCGGCACGACCGATAGCAGCGTGGTGTAGACGAGGCTCATGGCCCGCAACGTCAGCTGGCCGTACACAATGTCTCGTGCGAGCCCATAGAGAAAGCGCAATAATGTCGCTGCGAATCGACCGGCACGACCGGCAGACTGCAGGTGATTGCCCCAGACGATTTTCTCTATGTGATCGTTGATTGCGGGAAGCACTGTAGCCCCTCAATGGTCTGTTACGGCAACATGGTACTGTGTCGCGCTCCTGTGTGTAACCAGAGTCTGCTCTTCTTCTATGTCCGTACGCTATCCCGAACGTATCGTGTGCCTCACCGAGGAAACCACGGAGACCCTGTATTTGCTGGGTGAGGACCGGCGTATCGTCGGCATTTCCGGATTCACAGTTCGCCCGCCGCAAGCGCGACGCGAGAAGCCGCGGGTGTCGGCCTTCACCAGTGCAAAGATTGACAGGATTGTCGATCTGGCGCCGGACCTCGTCCTCGGTTTTTCAGATCTGCAGGCGGATATTGCAGCCGATCTGATTCGGCGCGGGATTGCCGTGCACGTGTTCAACCACCGCTCTGTAGAAGAAATTCTGACGATGGTGGCCGTCGTTGGCGGCCTGGTGGGACAACAGGCGAAAGCGCAAAGCCTGTGCGCCACGTTGCGGAGCAATCTGGCGGCGGCACAGCGGCGCGCAGCGTCCATGCCGGTCCGGCCGCGGGTGTATTTCGAGGAATGGGATGAGCCGCAAATCAGCGGCATTCGCTGGGTTTCAGAATTGCTGACCATTGCCGGTGGCGACGATTGCTTTCCCGAACTGGCCAAAGAGTCGCTGGGCAAGAACCGGATCATTGCCGATCCGCTGGAGGTTGTGCGCCGCCGCCCGGACATCATCATGGCATCCTGGTGTGGCAAAAAATTCAGGGCGGAACGGGTTGTTGAGCGGCCCGGGTGGGCGGACGTGCCGGCCGTTCGCGACGGCGAACTGCACGAAATAAAGTCCGCATTGATCCTGCAGCCAGGCCCTGCGGCGCTTAGCGACGGTTTGGCGGAGATGAGCCGTATCGTGCAGGCCTGGAGCGCAAAACGCGCAGCGCCTTGCTAAACCGTCCCGGTCAGGCGCTCCAGCACTTCGCGGTATTTCGCCGCGGTGCGTTGCAATACTTCCGAGGGTAACGCCGGTCCCGGCGCGGTCTTGTCCCAACTCAGCGTGTCCAGATAGTCACGCACGAATTGCTTGTCGTAACTCGGCGGACTGATGCCGGTGCGGTATTCGCTTTGCGGCCAGAAACGGGACGAGTCCGGGGTCAGCGCTTCGTCGATCAGATACAGCTTGCCGTCATCATCGAGGCCGAATTCGAATTTGGTATCCGCCACAATAATGCCGCGACTGGCCGCGTACTCGCTGGCGCGCAGGTAGATATCGATGGTCACGGCACGTACCCGTTCGGCGAGTTCGCGGCCGATCAGATCGCAACACGTCGCAAAATCGATGTTCTCGTCGTGGTCGCCGACGGCGGCTTTGGTCGCCGGAGTAAACAGCGGTTCCGGTAGTTTGGCCGCTTGTTGCAGACCGCTTGGTAACTGGATTCCACAGAGCGCGCCCGTGTCACAATAGTCGCGCCAGCCAGAGCCGATCAGATAGCCGCGAACGACCGCTTCGACAGGCAGGGGCTGGAGACGTTTGACGACGATCGTGCGGCCTTCCAGCGGCTCGCGTACGGCCGGATCGCTTACTACATCGGCAACGGTCAACGACGTCAGGTGGTTCGGTACGGCGCTTGCCATGCGCTCAAACCAGAAGTTCGACAGCTGCGTGAGTACGTAGCCCTTGCCCGGTACGGGATCAGGCAGGACGACATCATAAGCGGACAGACGGTCGGTCGTGACGATCATCAGGTGATCATCGTCAACGGCGTATATATCGCGCACTTTGCCTCGTGCGAGGCGGGTCAATGATGGCACGTCGGATTCAAACAAGGCTTCGGTTGGCAATGGCATGACATTTCCGCAGTGGCGGTAGCTGGATTGGGCGCATGATGGCGTGTCGCGAATGCAGGGGCAAGCGGCACTTGTAGGAATCGTGACGGTCCGACGTTAGCATTGGCCGTTGCAACGTGAAGAGGCTGCTTACGTAGATGCCGTATTTGGGCAAAGTGATTGGTACCGTCGTCGGTCTGGCGACCGGTCGAGTATGGCTGGCGCTGGCAGGTTTGTTCCTCGGTCATCAGTTTGATCGTGGCTTTGCCGCGAAATTTGCACGGACAGGCGAGGGCGGGGCGAGTCTCGAGCGCTTGCCGGCCTCCTTCGTGCGGCCGTTGTTTCAGACCATGGGGCATTTGGCCAAGTCGGACGGGCGGGTCAGCGAAGCCGAAATCAGAGCCGCACGAGCGCTTATGCACCGGCTGGGACTCAATGCCGGCCAGGTGCGTGAGGCTATTGTCTGGTTTCAGTCGGGCAAAGCCGCGTCCTTTCCATTGTCGGCGACCATCCGCGAGATGCGCCGCACGAGCGGTCGCGCAGTGGATCTACGTCGCTTGTTCGTGCATTTGTTGATGGAAACCTCGTTGTCGAAGGGCACATTGCATCAGCGTGAGCGTGCCTTGTTGTGGCAGGTATGCACGGCGCTGGATATCGGTCGGGTGGAGCTTGCGCAACTCGAAGCGATGTTGCGCGCCCAGCGCGGATTCCGGCAATCGCCGCAGGGCAACGCGGATGCCGCACGACTGGCAAGAGCCTATGAGACTCTGGGTATTCCCCAGACCGCCAGCAATGATGAGATCAAGAAGGCTTACCGCCGGCTGATCAATCGCAACCACCCGGACAAACTGTCCGGCTCGAACGCGGGTAAAGTCGAAATAGACGGGGCGCAAAAGCGCACGCGAGACATTCGCAGTGCATACGAAATGTTGAAAGCGCGCCGCGCGATTCGCTGAGCATCGATCAGCGACTGACTTTCGGCGTGAAAAGGTGGACACCTTTGGGTAAAGTGCCCGGACTTCGCTACCCGAACACCAAGGAATTCCCGTGGAACCGTTAATTGCGCCTTCTATCTTGTCCGCCGATTTCGCACGGCTTGGTGACGATGTGCAGGCTGTGCTTGATGCTGGCGCGGACGTCGTGCACTTCGACGTGATGGACAACCATTACGTCCCCAATCTCACGATCGGTCCAATGGTCTGTGAGGCGCTGCGCAACTACGGCATTACCGCGCCCATCGACGTGCACCTGATGGTCGAGCCGGTTGATCGGCTGATTCCGGATTTCGCGAAGGCAGGTGCCGATTTCATCAGTTTTCATCCAGAGGCGAGCAGGCACGTACACCGTACGCTGGGCCTAATTCGCGAGCAAGGGTGTAAAGCCGGTCTGGTGTTCAACCCGGCCACCCCGTTGTCGTGGCTCGAGCACGTTATTGATGACATCGATCTGGTACTGATCATGTCGGTGAACCCCGGCTTCGGGGGGCAGGCGTTCATTGAGTCGTCACTGGATAAAGTGCGCAGTGCGCGGCAGCTGATCGATGCCAGCGGCAACGACATTCGACTGGAAATGGACGGCGGCGTAAAGACCGGCAACATCGGCGATTGCGCGCGTGCCGGGGCCGACATGTTTGTTGCTGGTTCGGCTATTTTTGGCAGCGACGACTACGCCGCCACCATCGCAGCAATGCGAGCGGCAATAGCCGGGAAATAATCAGGGCGGCTGAGCGCCGCACCCGGTGATCAGCGGTTAGGGCGTGCGCCGTAGACGACGATGGTCTTGCCGCTTGCGGTAACCAGTCCCTGCTCTTCGAGCACTTTCAGGACCCGCCCCGCCATTTCGCGTGAACAGCCAACGAGTCGGCTGAGTTCCTGGCGACTGACCTTGATTTGCATGCCATCAGGATGGGTCATCGCATCGGGTTCATTGCACAGGTCCATGATTGCGTGAGCAACGCGACCGGTAACATCGACGAACGCCAGATCACCCAGTTTGCGGTTGGTTCGGTCAAGGCGGGTTGCCAGCTGTGTGGCGAGTTCAAAGACCAGGCCGGGGCTTTCGCTGGCGATCTGCCGAAAACGGGGATAGGTCATCTCGGCAATTTCGCATTCCGTGCGCGTCCGTACCCAGGCGCTGCGAGTTGGCTGTTCGTAGAACAGGCCCATTTCGCCGAAGAACTGCCCCTTGTTGAGGTAGGCCAGCACCATCTCGTTGCCATCCTCATCCTCGATCATGACTTCGACAGAGCCGTCGACGATGTAGTAAAGAACGTCCGGCAGATCACCCGCGTGAATCATGACGGTCTTGGAGGGCACTGTTCTCACGCGGCAGTAACTCAGAAAGCGGTTTATCGCCGGCACATCGCTCAGGTTCTTCGCAGTTGTTTGCATCAGTTTGATCCTCGGCGCGATGCGCCTCTCCCCATATCAATTTAGCCGACTGCCAAGAGCAAGCTAAGTCTGTGTTTTATTAATTCTAATTGGTGCTGGGATTATATTTAACTAAATACCCATAGACCAGCAGCTTTAAAGTCGGTAGGCGGTCCGTTTCATTATTTTAGCCGTCATTTGCATCATTCGACGCACTGCTGGCGGTAAATCGGCGGCCCCACGCTGCTCGGCCTCCGCGCCGTGTTCGATCTCTTCGTCCCGCATTTGCTGCACGATCGCGCGGCTGCGCAGGTCTGTAGCAGGCAGTTGTTCGAGATGATTGCCCAAATGTTCGGCAACTTGCCGTTCGGTCTCGGCAACAAAACCGAGGGACCAGCGATCTCCGAGTACACCGCTGGCCGCGCCGATCGCAAATGCTCCCGCATACCACAATGGGCTGAGTCGACTGACCGATGCGTCGAGTTCGCCTATGCGTTCTTCGCACCAGTGCAGATGGTCACGCTCTTCATCGGCGGCCTGGCGCATGTGCGCGGCCACGGCCGGGTCGCGAGCGACAGCGGCGTGTCCTTGGTAGAGGGCTTGTGCAGCGACCTCGCCGGCATGATTGACTCGCATCAGGCCAGCGGCATGCCGCCGTTCAGCAGGGGAGAGCTCTGTATCCGCAACCTGCCGCGCCGGATTGGCACGGGCGGGACCGCCGTTTTTTACGGCGACGGTGCGGAGTGCGTTGTCCACGCCGGACAGGAGTTGATCTATGGGTGACATTTGCCGCTTATTCATGCTGGCATTATAACCATCGAATCCCCATTGGCACTGAGTTCGCGCATTTTCCGATAACTGTAACAATAGGTTACAGAGGGTACCGGAGAACGTGGCACGCCAGTATACTGCCGGCCTTTTTGGCACAGCAGCCAGGTAAACGGCGATCCGAATGTCGCTGTTGTCCTTGGACGTGCGGCCCGTGGAATATATGAAAACTAGGAGCAGAAATATGAAATGGCGACTCATCGCCCTGTTGTCAGGATTGACCGCACTGTCGACCACGACCCTCGCGCAAGGTGGGCCGGCGGCGGAAGAGGCAGGCCCGTGGAGCGGTAAGGCAGCGCTGGGCTTCCTGGCGACCAGTGGCAATACGGACAGTTCAAGCCTCAATTCCCAGTTTGCTGTGGGCTACGAGCACGGCAATTGGCAGCACTTGCTGGATGCCACCGCCATTAAAGCCGATGAGAACAATGAGTCGACGGCTGAGGCCTACAAAGTGGGCTGGAAGTCAGAGTTCAACATATCCGAGCATGATTTTCTGTTTGGCCGGCTAACCTGGCGGAAAGACCTGTTCAGTGGCTACGATCAGCAGTTCTCCCAGACGGTCGGTTACGGCCGACGGCTTATAGAAACTGAGAAGCACCACCTGAGTGCTGAAATCGGTTTCGGTGCACGGCAGGCAGATCTGAGTGACGGTACCTCCGAGGACGGTTTCATCGGCCGCGGCGGCTTGCTCTACCGGTGGCAGTTGACGGACACCTCGCAGTTCACCCAGGAGCTGAGCATTGAATCGGGCGATACCAACACCTATACAGAGTCGATAACGGCGCTACGAACCCGTCTGCTGGGTGAATTTGCCCTGGTTGCCTCGTACACGATCAAGAACAACAGCGATGTGCCGGTTGCCACAGAGAAGACCGATACTTACACCGCGTTGTCGATCGAATACGCATTCTGAGCCGACCGGTTTGACCCGGAGTTCCAGTCCGCTTTGGCACGGCGCGTTAAGTCACTGAAAATTATAGGTGTTCTCGATGCCTGTGCCGGCTGACTGGTAACTCCGCGAATCGCCGGAAGGGTTTGCATTGCCGAACCACCTACAGTAGAATTTCGCGCCTTTCGCCGGGGCTGAGTGGCAAGTGCCTCCCTGCCCGGGCGTAGCGTCTGAAGCACTGAGTTTCAGATGCCCGATTTCCCAACTGGATATTGATAAATGAAGACGTTCTCCGCCAAGCCGGAAGAAGTACGCCGCGACTGGTACGTTGTCGATGCGACTGGCAAAACCCTGGGTCGATTGTCAACGGAAATTGCGAGCCGCCTGCGTGGCAAGCATAAGCCGGAATACACTCCGCACGTAGATACCGGCGACTACATCGTTGTCGTCAATGCCGAGAAGATTCGGGTTACCGGTAACAAGCTCAAGGACAAGATGTACCACCGGCATACGGGTTACATTGGCAGCCTGAAATCAGTGCCGCTTGAGAAGCTACTTAACGAAGCGCCCGAGCGCGCGTTGCAGTTCGCTGTAAAAGGCATGCTGCCGCGCAACCCGCTCGGTCGTAAGATGTTCTCGAAGCTGCGCGTTTTCGCCGGCCCGGAACACAGTCACGAGGCTCAGCAGCCGATCCAACTGGACATTAACGCCTGAGGCGCTCGCGCACCGGGATAGAGGCAACAAGAATGAGTGATACACAGTTTTACGGTACCGGACGACGCAAAACCTCGACGGCGCGTGTTTATTTGACGCCCGGCAAAGGCGCCATCACGGTGAATAATCGCCCGCTGGACACCTTCTTTGGTCGCCAGACGGCGCGCATGATTGTCCGTCAGCCCCTGGACCTGATGAAGTTGAACGACGCGTTCGACATCAACGTCAGTGTTACCGGCGGTGGTACGACCGGACAAGCCGGCGCAATTCGCCACGGTCTGACTCGTGCATTGATGGAATACGATGCATCGTTGCGTCCTGAGTTACGCCGTGCAGGTTTTGTTACCCGTGATGCGCGTGCTGTCGAACGTAAAAAAGTCGGCCTGCGCAAAGCTCGTCGCGCAACCCAGTTCTCGAAGCGCTAATCGTTTCGGCAGCGCAGCGGCTTTGCCTCTGCGCTGTTACCCGAGTCAGATCACGGGTCCGCCGGCAGTGCCCGGCGAACCCGTGGATGGAATTGGGGGATCGTCTAATGGTAGGACTGCGGACTCTGACTCCGCCAATCAAGGTTCGAATCCTTGTCCCCCAGCCAGCTACAAAAAAAGGGCCCACATTGTGGGCCCTTTTTTTGTAGCTGGAGCTGCGCTTTGGCCGACCGATGGTCGGGCTTCTTTGCCGGTTCGCTGGTGTTGTCGTTCGCCGGCGGTCGGCAGGTAATGGTTGCCAGGAATGCTGGTTCTGAAAACCGCCACGCCTCGCCGTGCCTGGCCAACCGGCTCAGGTACGTATCGTTCGCACTCCCTGCTCACTTGAAATCAACAGCACATCCGCCGGTCGCTGGGCAAAGATGCCGACCGACACAACGCCGGGTATCTGATTGATACGGGTTTCAAGCTCAGGCGGATTGGTAATCTTCAGGTTGTGGACATCAAGTATGTGGTTGCCGTTGTCGGTCACATAGTTCTCGCGCCAGATCGGCTGGCCGCGCATCTTGACTATCTTGCGGGCCACAAAGGCCTGAGCCATTGGTAGGACTTCAATAGGTAGTGGGAAACCTCCCAGCATACCGACCAGCTTCGAATCGTCGATGATGCAGACGAACTTGCGGGAGGCGGCCGCCAGGATCTTTTCGCGAGTCAGTGCACCACCGCCACCCTTAATAAGCTGCCGATGCTTGGTCGCTTCGTCGGCGCCATCAATATACAAATCGATATCGCCCACGTCATTCAAGGTGGAAACCTCGAAGCCCAGTTCCTCCAGCTTCTTGGTGGTCGCGGCTGAGCTGGAAACAAAAGCTTCCACACGTGTATTTAATGAAGGCAGGAAGTCGATCAGGCAGTTCACGGTCGAGCCTGTTCCCACGCCGAGCACTATTCCAGATT
Source organism: Woeseia oceani (assembly GCF_001677435.1). Lineage (GTDB taxonomy): Bacteria > Pseudomonadota > Gammaproteobacteria > Steroidobacterales > Woeseiaceae > Woeseia > Woeseia oceani. The sequence continues at coordinate 2,847,892 of NZ_CP016268.1, read as the reverse complement.
CGATGTATTCGAGTGCGGCTTTCGCAACGCTCATCTTTTTTGCGGTTTGATCCATCGGCTGACCGTCAATGTCGCAAGTCCGGTTTCGGCTTAACCCGGTGGCTTGCGGTGCTGGTGAATGTATTGGCGGAGGAGCTTATCCCATCAACCGGAATTTGGCTATGAACCAGGTCGGAATTTGCTCGGCCAGAAACGAAATATGCCCGCAAAAGCGGGCATATTCCTTGGTCTGGAAGAAGACCATTGGCTTACCGTTTAAGCTTGGGCCGTACCGCGCCCTTTGTAAAACAGCAGCCGTTCTTTCCAGCTACTTACTTCTTCTTGGAAGCCTTCTTACGGGTCTTCCGAGTGGCCTTTTTCTTACTGGCCTTCTTTTTCACTTTGCGCTTAGCTTTCTTCTTAGCGACTTTTTTCTTAGCTTTCTTTTTAGCTTTCTTCTTGGCCGTTTTTTTCTTAGCGGCTTTCTTCTTGGTCTTCTTCTTTGTTTTCCGTTTAGCTACTTTCTTTTTAGCCTTCTTCTTGGCTTTTTTCTTGGTCTTGCGCTTGGCGACTTTTTTCTTCGTCTTGCGCTTAGCTACTTTTTTCTTAGCTTTTTTCTTCGTCTTACGCTTGGCGACTTTTTTCTTAGCCGTCTTACGCTTGGCGACTTTCTTCTTCGCTACTTTTCTTTTAGCGACTTTCTTCTTCGTTACTTTGCGCTTCGTAGCGGTCTTCCGCTTTGAAGTTTTTTTGCTTGACTTCTTTTTGGTAGCCATCATTTTCTCCGTGTCGGGTACCCGGGGCTGAGTATATACAACAAAAGTAAAAAATCCAGCAAGTTAAGTGAACCCGGTCACACTGTGTGGCGATGCGATTGCAGCTACTTTGGCGAGTGATTTGCGCAAGTCGTAACGATTGCATTCCGACGATTCAAAAAATCGGAATTTGAAAATGTGTTCGTTGCTTCATCAGTCGCGTTGACGTTGGCTGATGCACCGCTTGTTCGGACGCCGCGTTGTTACCGACAGTTCGCGCGGCCAAGTGCTATGCAGTCGTTGTCGTTTTGGGTGAACTCGTGAACTGACTGTCGTATTGATGTCGGCTCGTAGTATTCGTCTAAGAAAAAAAATTCTATAAAACTAATGACTTGGAGTAATCACTGTGAGCAGCGTTTGCGATCGCGGTGTTTGCGGAGTGCTGGACCGATTGGTAGTCGCAGTGTCGCGACAGCGTGGCAAGCGGTTGCTGAATCGTTTTTTTGCCGCGCCAATTTTCATTGCGCAGTGCCTGCGAACACAGCTTGTTGCGAACGCATCCATGCGTGCTGCGCTGTTGTCGCGAAGGGTGTTAGTCGTGTCGTTCGTAAGCGAGCAATACGAAATTGGCGGCTTGAAGACGCGTTGTTTTTTTTTTCCGTTGTTGATCTTTGCGGCGGGGAATTTTGCGCAAGTTTGCGCAACTGGCCGCATATTGTGTCGATCGAAGCAGAATGGAAGGAGGCGCCTCCCGCCTGTGCCGTTACCGGTCGTCGCTCTCGAACCGGAGCAACAGGTGGGGCCAGCCGTGACAGCACCAGGCTATCCACATGTAGTGGGTTTGCACACATGCTGCCGACAGTGCACGACCCCGATGTAAATAGTTAGGGTCGAGGGGTTTCCAGAACGGTATCGAACACCGCAGGAGACGCCAATTCTGTTCGTTCGCGGCGTCAGTAACTAGGAGCTTACAACTCGAGTTGCTGACTACCGCTTAACGCCGATTCTACACGATCGGCGATAAGTTTGATTCGTTGACTATAGTCGCCGTCGAGATCCTTGTCGCGGGCTCGGGCGTGTAACAATTCGTTGGCCATATTCAATGCCGCCATGACAGCGATTCTGTCGAGCCCGACTACCTTGCCACTGTCGCGTATTTCACGCATTTTCGAATTCAGTATTTCGGCAGAGTCCAGCAAGTCGGTGCGTTCACTGGCCGGGCATGCCACCTGGTACTCTTTCTCAAGAATTCGCACACTGACTTGGGCATACATTTCGCTCATCGATCTTGCTCCGGTATTCGGTAGTGTGTTGCCGGCAGCGCGCCGTCATGTCGTGAGGCGGCGTCGGCAAGCGCTTGTGCGCGGCTGGCGGCTAGCCTGTTTGCCTAGCCGCTCTGTTCCATTGCCTTCAGGCGGCCAATCATCGCTTCTACACGCGCCCGGACCTGTTCGTTCTTTTGCAACAGCGTGGCTCGCTCAGCGGTCAGCGCATCCTGACGTTGCTTTAGTGTGCGATTCTCGTCTTGCAAGGTATCGCAGACTTTGACCAATGCGTCCACGCGCTGTTCCAGCCGTTTCAGCTCGTTTTCAAACTTGGCAGTTGTATTTTCAGTCATGGCGGCAATATAGAGCCGAGTGCTTACAGAATCAATCTTGTCAGCGGGATCGCCTGCTTTTGCGTGGCAGGACATGCAATTCCGTGGGATCATGCGTGCGCAACGGAAGCTACACAGACGGCCTGACCGCATTATGGAACAAGCAATAGATTACGACGAACTCGAGGCCGCGTTGCGACGCTGCGGCTCAACCTGGGAGGTGGCGCAGGCGCACGGCTTGTTGTGCAGTCGCCTCGCAACAGAAGGTGCGCCAGCCGGCCAGGCCTGGCTGGATCAGGTCCTGGAGGGCGTCGATGCCGGAAACGCGGCGCGTGCGGAATGCGAAGCCTTGCTGATCGCGGTGCACGGCTCGAGCTACCAACAGCTGTCGGAACGACAATCGGCGTTCATTCTGATGTTACCGGATGAATTTGCGCCTGCCTCAACGCGGGCGGAGGCCCTGGGTCACTGGTGCGAGGGATACTTGCACGGCTTGGTCTCGGGTCAGCGTAATGACAAGGTACGCGAACGGCTGTCAGTTGAGCCGCTGGCGGATCTTATTAAGGACATGCTGCAGATCACACGTGCCGCGGCCGACGACGAAGGTGCTGACGAGGAAACAGAAGCCGCCTACGTGGAACTGGTCGAATACGTCCGGGTTGCGGCCCAGCTCGCCTTTGAGGAACTTGCCGATGTCAGGGACCAGAAACGTGTTTCTGGCAAGAGCCCGGACGCACTCCATTAGAATGCCGGATTTCACCGGCTACTATTTCAGTCAATGAACAGCAACGAATTCGCCAAACGACGCAAACAACTGATACGCATGGTCGGCGAGGACGGCATAGCGCTGCTGCCCAGCGCGCCGGCCAAGACCCGCAGCAGGGACGTTGAGTACCGTTACCGTCAGGACAGTGACTTTCACTACCTGACCGGCTTTGACGAACCTGACGCCGTTATGGTGCTGGCGCCTGGCCGGGCCAATGGCGAATTCATCATCTTTTGTCGCGAGCGCAATGCCGACAAAGAGCGCTGGGACGGCTACCGCGCCGGACCTGAAGGTGCGGTCAGCGCATACGGTGCCGATGACGCGTTCCCCATCGATGATATCGACGACATACTGCCCGGCATTATCGAGTCCCGCAGCCGCGTCTATTTCGCAATGGGGGCTTACTCGGACTTCGACGCGAGGGTTGGCGACTGGATCAAGTCTTTACGTTCCCGCCGATCATCGGGTGCGCATGCGCCACACGAGTTCGTGGCGCTGGACCATCTGTTGCACGACATGCGGCTCTATAAGAGTCGGGCCGAGATTTCAGCCATGCGTCGCTCGGCTAAAGTCGCAAGTGCGGCACACCGGCGGGCAATGCAACGGCTCAGCCCGGGCATGTTTGAATACGAACTGGAAGCTGAATTTATCCACGAGTTCCGACAGGCCAACGCGCGCTATTCCTACAGCCCGATCGTGGGCGGCGGCGCCAACGCCTGCATCCTGCACTATGTGGAGAACAGCGAACCGCTGGTGGATGGCGATCTGGTGCTGATCGATGCTGGCTGTGAACTGGACTACTACGCGTCCGATATCACGCGCACGCTCCCCGTCAATGGTCGTTACTCGCCGGAGCAACGGGCGATCTACGATATCGTCTACGAAGCCCAGCAGGCGGCCATAGCGAAAACCTGCATTGGCAATCAATGGAACGATCCGCACGATGCCGCGGTACGGGTCATTACCCGCGGGTTGAAGAAACTCGGCTTGCTGGATGGAACACTGGCCCGCCTGCTGCGCGACGAAGCGTACCGGGAGTTCTTCATGCACCGGACCGGGCACTGGATCGGCATCGACGTGCATGATGTTGGTGATTACAAGGTAGGGGATGAGTGGCGCCTGCTGGAATCCGGGATGGTGACGACTGTTGAACCGGGTATCTATATATCCGCATCCAGCGGTGCCGCCCGGCGCTGGCGCAATATCGGTGTACGGATTGAGGATGACGTTGCGGTCACCAAGAAAGGTCCTGACATCCTCAGCAAGTCTCTGCCGGGCAATGCCGACGAGATAGAAAAGCTGATGAATGCCGCATGAGGACTGACGAATACGACATCGTTATCGCTGGCGGCGGCATGATTGGGATCAGCCTGGCGCTGGCACTTGCGCCCTTAGGCCAACGCATCGCGGTTGTTGAAGCTATAGAACGATCCGCGCCCTTGCAGCCAAGCTTTGACGACCGTTCGACGGCATTGTCGCGGAGCAGTCAGCGCACCTTTGAAGCTCTTGGGCTCTGGCCGGCGATACGCGCGGCATCCACGGCTATTCGGCACATACACGTTTCTGATCGCGGTCGATTCGGCTTTTCGCATATCGATGCTGCAGAACAAAACGTGGAAGCGCTGGGGTATGTCGTGATCAACCGGGTGCTGGGCACGGTATTGAACGACGCATTGCTGGCGGCCGACAACGTGGACGTCATTTGTCCCGCCCGCATCAGCCGTGTGCAAACTACCGAACGGTCTGTAACGGTCAGTGCGGACTCCAATGACGATGTCCGGCAATTGCAATGCCGCTTACTGGTTGCTGCCGACGGCGCTAACTCCGGCGTCCGCGAAATGCTGGGTATCGGCGCGCAACACGTTGACTATGGCCAGCACGCGGTGATTGGCAACTTGCAACCGGGCCAGCCGCACAACAACATCGCCTACGAACGATTTACTAATGACGGGCCGATCGCCATATTGCCGACGGCCGACGACAGAGTGACCTTCGTCTGGACCTTGCAACCCGAGCGAGCCGATAACGTGCTGTCACTCAGCGACGAGGAGTTTACCGAGCAATTGCAGCAGGCCTTTGGTTTTCGTCTTGGCCGGTTCTCGAAGATGGGTAAACGTGCGCGGTATCCATTGTCCTTAAGCAAAGCGAACAGCCTGGTCGTCGGTCGCGGAGTCCTCGTCGGCAATGCAGCGCACGGTTTGCACCCGGTTGCGGCACAGGGATTCAATCTGGGGTTGCGCGATGTGGCCTCGCTGGCGGACTGCATTGCCGACGCTTTGGCAGACGGTGCTGGCGATCCGGGTGACGCCACCGTGCTTGAGCGCTACGCTGAATGGCGACGTGCCGACCAGAAAAAGCTCGTTCACTTTACTGACGGACTGGTCCGCCTGTTTGGCAGCCGGCGTCGTTCGCTGCGCCTGTTACGCGACGTTGGCATGCTGGGCTTTGATCTGGTGCCTGGGGTACGACGCTTGTTCGCCCGGCACACCATGGGCCTCGCTGGTGAATTGCCGCGACTGTCGCGCGGGGTACCTTTGAAATGAACAGGACCCATGATGTCGTCATAGCCGGTGCCGGTGTGGTTGGCCTCGCAATGGCGGCATTGCTGGCGCGCTCGCAGCACCATGAGCGCTTGCGAATCACGCTTGTTGATGCCGGTCAGCCGGCCTCACTGGGCGTCGATGATCCGATAGGTCTGCGAGTCTCTGCGCTGTCGGTCGGCTCGCTGCGTCTGCTGAATGCCGTTGGTGTGAGTGCCGACATGATCGCAGGACGAGCGTGTCCGTATCGGGACATGCGGGTCTGGGACAAATCCGGTAGTGCGGAAGGTGCGGCAGCGCTGTATTTTTCCGCCGCGGAGTTTGCCTTGCCGGAGCTGGGTTTTATTGTCGAAGATGTGTTGCTGCGGCAGTGCCTGCAACAACGGCTTGCCGAGTCCGAGGTCGATGTGCGCTACGCGGCGCCGATCAAGTCCATCGCCGCCAACGAGCGGGGTTACGCGGTTGTGTTCGGCGACGGCAGTGAAATGTCCGCGGAATTGCTGATTGGCGCTGACGGTGGTGCGTCGGCGATACGCCGCCACTCTGGTATTGAAGTCAACGGCTGGCAGTACCCGCAGGCGGCACTGGTTACGAATGCGCATTGCGACCGGCCACACCAGTACACGGCCTGGCAGCGTTTTATGCCCGACGGTCCTATTGCGCTGCTGCCATTGCTCGACGGTCGCGTGTCCATCGTCTGGTCCACTGATCCGGATAAGGCGCGGGAAATGGCGGCAAGCGATCCCGAGCGATTGTCCGGGCAACTCACGGATGCCAGTGACGGCGTGCTCGGTGCACTGCGGGTTGATGCGCCGTGCGGCTCGTTTCCGCTGCGGGCGCAACATGCCAGCGAGTACGTCAGGCGGGGTCTTGCGTTGATCGGCGACGCGGCGCATACAGTGCACCCGCTGGCAGGGCAGGGAGCCAACCTTGGGCTGGCCGATGCTGCGATGCTTGCTACGGTAATGACTGACGCACTGGGCAATGGCGAGTACCCAGGTGACCTGCCGGTACTGCGTCGCTACGAGCGTGCCCGCCGCGGAGCCAACGGCACCATGCTGCGCTTCATCGACGGTATCAGCCGACTGTTTCGCAGTGAATCCGGCTTGCTCGGCGCAGTTCGTGCCGGCGGTATGCAGGCGTTCAATCGAAGTACGGTCATGAAGCGGCAGGCGATGAGTGTTGCCCTGGGGCTGGATCGGGCGAGCGGCGGCAAAACCTGAAAAATTGCCCATACCTCCGGGGCACAATACCGTTAGAATTGCGGCTCACACCGCTGGTCCGGCGATTCAGCCGTTGATAACTGCATAACAGCCACGCGCGGCGGGAATAATTCAGGGAGTGTCACGATCTTGTTAGGTACCAGGCAGGCCCACGAAACGGGGATACAACCGTGACCCGTAGTTACGTCATCGTTCTGGCAACGTTGCTCACTTTGATTGGTGCAGCCACGTTCTTGTACAAATGGCAGGTGCTTGGCTTTCCATTGAGTGACGATCAGGAAACGCCGACCTGGATTGTCGAGACCTCCATCAATTTTGATAGCGGACCCGGATCGATCAAGGTCAATCTGCAAATTCCCACGCTGACCCCCGGCTTCGGTCGCCTTGACGAGTACGCGGTGTCGAAGAACTACGGTTTCGGCGTCAATTACGTTGGCACCGGACGTGAAGCCCAGTGGACGGTGCGTCGTGCACGCGGGCCGCAGACGCTCTACTACCGGATAGTGGTTTTCGAAGATCCGGATGCGAATCAATCGGACATTACGCCGCCGTTTCCATTGCCGCCGGTTATTAACGAGCCGCTCAAGACCGCGGTTGAAGTCGTGGTGGACATCGTTCGCGAACATTCCGCGGACGTCCCATCATTTACCTCAGAACTCCTGCGGCTGGCCAACGACCCTTCGCCGAACCCGAACATTGAACTGCTGTTGGCTGATGCCAATTCAAGAGACGACTTCGTACAACGCATGACCACGGTATTGGCGGCTGCCAGAATACCGGCACGGATGATTCGCGGTATCGAACTGGCGGATCAACAACGCGAGGCGGAACTGATTCCCTGGCTGGAGATTCACGACGGTGATCGCTGGCGGCATTTCAACCCGGCCAATGGCGAAGAGATGCTGCCGGGCCGCTACCTGATCTGGTGGCGGGGTAGCGAACCGCTCGTCAACATCGAAGGTGGTAATAACGTCGAAGCCAGTTTCGCCGTGCAGAAGTACTACCTCGATACAATGGATATCGCGAAGAAGCAGGCGGCAACGGGTAAGTCGGTTTTGGTCGATTTCTCTTTGCTGAGCCTGCCGATCAAGGCGCAGGCGGTTTACAGCGTGATACTGATGATCCCGCTCGGTGCCCTGATCGTTGTGCTGATGCGCAACGTGGTCGGTATCGATACCTTCGGTACGTTCATGCCGGTACTGATAGCACTCTCTTTTCGCGAGACCCAACTGTTGCGTGGCATCGTCCTGTTTACGCTGCTGGTGGCATTGGGACTCAGTATTCGTTTCTTGCTGGAGCGATTGCGCTTGCTCCTTGTGCCACGCTTATCGGCGGTGCTGACCATCGTGGTGTTGTTGATGTTGTTTATCAGCATTCTCTCGCACAAGCTGGGAATGGAAACCGGCTTGTCCGTGGCGCTGTTCCCGATGGTCATTATCGCGATGACCATCGAGCGCATGTCGGTCGTCTGGGAAGAGCGTGGTCCTGGCGATGCCATGCGCAGTGCCATGGGCAGCCTGATCGTGGCGGTGGTTGCGTATCTTTGCATGGGCTTCGATTGGCTCGAGCATGCGATCTTCACGTTCCCCGAGTTGCTATTGATCGTCCTTGCGGTTCTGGTGCTGCTTGGCCGCTACACGGGCTACAGAATGACCGAACTCAAGCGTTTCCGGGTTCTCGGCGAGACGCCCTGACCATGTTCGGTATTGCCAAACGGCTCGCGGCTGCCGGCGTGCTTGGCTTGAACGAACGCAATGCCGAGTTGATCATGCGCCTCAATCCGCGGCACCTGTACCCGCGGGTTGATGACAAGGCGTTGACCAAAAAGCTGGCGCTCGAAGCCGGCATGGCGGTACCGGACCTGTACGGCCTGATCACCAACCAGGGCGAAGTAAGGAATTTTGCATCGATCGTGGCGGCGCACGACAGCTTTGTGATCAAGCCGGCCAACGGCAGTGGCGGCGATGGCATAGTCGTTATTGCCGGTCGCAGCAAGCGCAAACGCGACACCTTTCGACTCGGTAACGGAATGCTGGTCGGCGAAGATGACCTCAAGCATCACATTTCCAACATTGTTGGTGGCCAGTACAGCCTGACCGGCAACCCGGATACGGCGATGATCGAGTACTGTGTGCAGTTCGACCCGTTGTTCGGTGATGTCAGTTTTCAGGGGGTGCCGGATATTCGCGTCATCGTCTACCGCGGCTACCCGGTCATGTCGATGGTGCGGTTGCCCACGCGCGTTTCCGACGGCAAGGCGAACCTGCATCAAGGTGCGGTCGGTGCCGGCGTTGATATAGCCACGGGCAAGACCTTGCACGGTGTGCTGAAGAACAGCGTAGTGGAAGAGCACCCCGATACCGGCTCGGTGATCGCAGCACTGCAGATACCAGGTTGGGACTTTATTCTGGAGTCGTCCGCGCGCGGTTTGGAAGTCAGCGGTCTTGGGTACCTTGGCGTCGATATAGTCATCGATCGCAACCGCGGGCCGCTGATGCTGGAAATGAACGCGCGACCGGGCTTGAATATCCAGATAGCGAACAGGTCAGGACTGTCACACCGCATCAAGCGTATAGACGAACTGTACGATGCCAATGATGATCCGGTTAAGCGCGCACAGATTGCCCGGCGCGAATTTGCCGCGCCAGCCGTTGCCTTTCGGTCAGCTGCGCAAGCCTGAGTTCAGTCCTCGCTGCCGAACTGCTCCAGTACCTGCTGCTCCGTCAGCCTTGGGTGCTGTCCCGCGAACGCGTAGCCTGCCGGCTGATGGTCGACGAAGATTTCCGAGGCAATTTTAAAGTTCGCGGCATTGTCGAAGGCACCGACACACAGGTGATAAGCGTTGGCCGGTTTCAGGAAGTAAAACAGGTTGCTGCCACATTGCCTGCAAAAACCCCGTTCTGCCCAGTCTGATGAGGCGTAGCGTTGCAGGTTTTCTTCGCCGCTGAAGACTACCGATTCGGCATTGACTGCGAACAGCGGGCCGCTGGCCCAGCGTCGGCACATCGGACAGTGACAGGCGTGGAAGTCAGTGCCAGCGTTTGTTGCGTCGAACTGCACGGCGCCGCACAGGCACCGGCCGTGCTGCGTTGAATTATCGGTGTTTTCCAATGCCTACTCCTTATTGCTGGTCAGCCAGCCAGCGGTCGATTCTCGTTTCCAGTAAGTCCAGCGGCAGCGCGCCACCGCCCAGCAGGGTTTCGTGGAAGGCGCGTATATCGAAACGCTCGCCGAGCCGCTGCTCTGCACGTGACCGCAGTTCGAGAATCTTAAGCTGGCCTATCTTGTATGCAAGCGCCTGGCCGGGCCAGGCAATATAGCGGTCTATCTCGTTGATGATGTCGAGTTCCGTTTTCGCTGCGTTGTCTTTGAAAAAGTCGATGGCCTGCTGCCGGCTCCAGCCTTTGTAGTGAATTCCGGTATCAACCACTAACCTTACGGCGCGCCACATTTCGTAGGTCAGGGCACCGAAGCGTGAATACGGATCCTTGTAGAGTCCAAGTTCATAGCCAAGACTCTCGCTATACAGCCCCCATCCTTCGGTGAATGCGGTGAAGCCCGAATAGCGCCGGAACGCCGGCATATCGCCCAGCTCCATTTGCAAGGCAATCTGCAAGTGATGTCCTGGTACGGCCTCGTGGACGCTCAGAACTTCGATTTCGTACTTTGGCCGCACTTCAGGCTTGTACAGGTTGACGTAGTAGTAGCCGGCACGACTGCCGTCTGCGGCCGGCGGGCTGTAATAGGCTGTCGTCGTATCCGGCGCAATGTTGTCCGGAATCGGCCGTAACCCGTAAGGCATACGCGGCAAGCGGCCAAAGAGTTTGACGAGTTCCGGGTCGATGCGTTTGCTGACCGCCAGGTAGGCATCAAACAGCTCCTCGGCTGTTTCGTAGTAGAAGCGTGGATCGGTCCGCAGGAAACTCAGAAACTCGGCGAAGCTCCCGGCGAATTCCAGCTCGTCGATGATCAACTGCATTTCGCCGCGAATACGTTTGACCTCGTTCAGGCCGAGACGATGGATCTCGTCAGGCGTCATGCTGGTTGTGGTGAAGCTGCGGGCGCGGTACTCGTAGAAAGCCTTGCCATTGGGCAGTTCCGACGCGCCGATACTGTCGCGTGCGGCCGGCAGGTAGTGATTCTCGAAATAGCGGTAGAGTTCGCGATAGGCGGGCACGATAGCCTGTTCGATTGTTTGGCGGGCTTGTTGTCGAATGCGCGCCTGTTCTTCGGCAGTGAGGCTGTCGGGCAGGTTCCGGAACGCTGCGAAGAAGGGGCTTGCTTCAGGGTCTTCCTGCAATTGCTGCGCAATCTGGGCAGGAATGCGCTGCATCAGTATTTTGGGCGGCATGTAACCGCTGCGTCGGCCTTCTTCCTGCAATTCCATGGTCTGCGCTATGTAGCGCGGCACTTTTGCCATGCGTGCCAGCCAGTCCTCGAAGTCCGCCGCTGTTTGCAGCCGCAGGCCTTCGGCCGTTGATTCCAGTGACTGCACACCGCCGCGCTGATTGATCGGCATGAGGTAGTCACGGTAGGGATAACTGTCCAGATCGTCCTGCAACTCGCGGCGGAACAGATCGTAGTTGAGTTGCTCGGCGGCGCTGAGCTGCGACGAGTCGATTGCGCGCAGCCGGCTGAGAAAATCCTGCTGCTGCGTGCGACGGCGTGCGTAGGCGTCGAGGCTTCTGTCTGGCCACTCGCGGTTATAGCGCCGGTCGCCCAGTCGGGAGGCCAGGACCGGACTCTCGGCCAGCCGCCATTCCCAGGCGTCCGCGAGTAGCGCATTGAAATCACTGCCCGGGTCAGCGAGGACGCCGGAGGCGACGAACAACAACAGGCAACTGGCGCGGCGCAGTGGGTGCACAGGATTTCTCCGTTGATTCGATCGGCTCATTGTTGCCGCACAACATGCGGCTGGCAACCCGGCGGCCAGTTGGCTATGATGCGGCCACTAATCGATAGGGCATGTGGAAGAGACCCCGCACATCGGGGCGCCGAAGGCGCAACTAGCTCGGAAACGCTCAGGCAAAGGGACTGCGTGCTCTGATTAGCTCTGGAGAGAGGCCGGACAGCGGTCCACCGAAGGGGTACGTGGGCTTCCGCCTGCAAGATCTCTCAGGTCATCGGACAGAGGGGCCATTGATGTCCGCCGTACGGCGGATTGTCGATGGCCCTTTTTTTATCGTCGATGATTTATGGCCACGCGTGGCCGCACTGGAGCACAGCATGGGGCTGAAAACGCCACTGTATACACAGCACGTCGAGCTTGGCGCGCGCATCGTTGATTTCGGCGGCTGGGATATGCCGCTGCATTACGGATCGCAGCTCGAAGAGCACCACGCCGTGCGCAATGCGGCGGGCATGTTCGATGTCTCGCACATGACCATCGTCGATATCAGTGGACCTGAGGCGAAGCCGTTTCTGCGCAAACTGCTGGCCAACGACGTCGCGCGGCTCACGGTATCCGGCAAAGCGCTGTACAGCTGCATGCTCAATGAGCAGGGTGGCGTGGTCGATGATCTCATCACCTATTATCTGCACGACGAGCTCTATCGGGTTGTGGTTAATGCAGCTACCCGGGAACAGGATCTGGCGTGGATAGCCGCGCAGGTTGGCGAGTTCGATGTGACCGTTACTGAACAGCCGGATGTCGCCATGATCGCCGTGCAGGGGCCGGATGCGCGCGAGCTCGCTTCCCGCTTGCTGGAGCCGGCCATGCGTGACCAGGCGATGGCGCTGAAGCCCTTTCATGCACTGGCAGCCGGTGATTACTTCATCGCTCGCACCGGCTATACCGGCGAAGACGGCTGGGAAATTGTGTTACCGGCTGAACGTGCCGCCGACTTCTGGAATCAGCTCGCGAAGAGCGGCGTGCGACCCTGTGGTCTGGGCGCTCGCGACACTCTGCGACTTGAGGCGGGTATGAATCTGTACGGCACGGACATGGATCTAGGCACATCACCGCTGGCGTCAGGACTGGCCTGGACGATCGCCTGGGACCCGGCTGAGCGCGACTTTATTGGCCGCGCCGCACTTGAAGAGCAGCGAGCGGCCGGTCCCGCGCCGCGCTTCTGTGGCTTGTTGCTGGAAGACCGCGGCGTGTTGCGCAACCACCTGCGAGTCGTAGTTGATGGTCGCGAAGACGGCGAGATCACCAGCGGCGGTTTTTCGCCCACACTGAACCGCTCAATCGCGATGGCGCGCCTTCCTGCCGGTGATTATGATCGAGCGCAGGTCGAGGTCCGCGGCAAGCTGCTCGCGGTACGTGTCGTCAAACCGCCGTTTGTTCGCAACGGCAAAGTCTGTATCGAATTGTAGGCACGCTGTACAGCGTGCGCTGCGTAACAAGAGCTAATCAAAGAGGATCAAGCAAATGAACGAACTGCCTGGGGATCTGCGTTTCACGGCGGAACACGAGTGGCTGCGCCAGGAAGAAGATGGCAGTGTCACTATCGGCATTACGGACCATGCGCAAGCGGCACTGGGTGATCTGGTCTACGTTGAATTACCGGAAGTGGATCAGGAACTGGAAAGCGGCAATGAAATGGCCGTGGTTGAATCGGTGAAAGCCGCATCGGACGTGTATGCACCGATGTCCGGTGTGGTGCTGGCCGTCAACGAAGTGCTGGCAGACGATCCGGAAAAGATCAACGCCGATCCGTACGGTGACGGTTGGATCGTGCGCATTCAGCCCGGTGATGAGAGTGTCGACACGATGAGCCCTGATGAGTACCAGGAGTTTCTGGACACGCTCGACGACTAGTCTTTGCCTTTAACGCCCTACCGCTAAGCACCACCGGAGCCTGTTCCTGCCATGCCGTTTATTCCGCACACTGACGATGAAGTGCAGCAGATGCTGCAGACGATTGGCGCAAACCGTATCGCCGACCTGTTCGACGAGATCCCGAAGGAATTGTTGATCGACGACCTGCGCGGCGTGCCCGATGCACTGTCGGAAATGGAGATCACGCGTTTGATGCGTGAGCGCGCGGCGCGCGACGGTTCACCGCTGTGTTTTATCGGTGCTGGCGCGTACGAGCACCATATCCCGAGTGTCGTCTGGGACATCACTACGCGTGGTGAGTTCTATTCTGCGTACACGCCGTACCAGGCCGAGGCGAGTCAGGGCACGCTGCAGACGATCTACGAGTTTCAGTCGATGATCACGTCGCTGACCGGTTTGTACGCAAGCAACGCCTCACTGTACGACGGTGCCTCGGCCCTCGCGGAAGCCGCATTAATGGCCGTGCGCAGCAACCGCCGCAACAAGTCGCGACGGGTCCTGTTGGCGTCGGGTGTGAACCGTACCTACCGCAAGGTCGCCGAAGCCATCGCCGGGAGTCAGGGGCTGACCTTCGACGAACTGCCGCTGGAACAGGCGACAGGCGTCAGCGATCTCAATGCGTTGTCGGCGGAGGGCGATGCACCGGTCGCCGTGGTCATCCAGCAACCGACATTTTTCGGTACGCTCGAAAGAATTGACGAGATCACCAACTGGGCACACGCCCAGGGTGCGTTGGTCATTGCGGTGGTTAATCCGACTTCGCTGTCGCTGCTCAAAGCGCCGGCGCAATGGGGCGAGCAAGGCGCTGACATCGCTTGTGGCGAAGGTCAGCCGTTGGGCGTACCGCTTTCATCCGGCGGGCCGTACTTCGGGTTCATGGCCTGTGCCGAGAAACTGGTGCGCCAGATGCCGGGTCGGATCGTCGGTCGTACAACGGATCTGGACGGCAAGCCGGGTTTCACGTTGACGCTACAGGCGCGCGAGCAACACATCCGGCGTTCCAAAGCCACATCCAACATTTGTACGAACCAGGGGTTAATGGTCACTGCGGCGACGATTTACATGTCGTTGCTTGGGCACGGCGGTCTGCAACAGGTTGCGTTGCGTTCGGAGGAACGTACCCGTGCGCTGCTGCAACGGCTGACAGCCATTGACGGCGTTACCCTGGTATTTTCTGGTGCGCACTTTCATGAAGCGGTGCTGCAACTGCCGCAAGCAGTTGCACCGTTGCTCGACAAGCTGGCGGCGGACGGCATTCTCGGCGGTTATGACTTGTCAGTCGAATACCCCGAGCTCGGTAATGCCCTGCTGGTATGTGCAACTGAAACCAAAACGGATGCGGACCTCGACGCGTATGCTACTGCCCTCGGCAGGCACCTGGCCAACGACTGACGCTGGCGGAGATACAGACTATGCAGAACATCACTTTTAACGGCAGCCAGTACAAGATATCCGGTTCGCTGCCGACGGTTGGCAGCCGGGCGCCGGACGTGTCACTGGTCAGTACTGAATTGCGGGATATGACGCTGGCGGACTGGATGGGCAAACGCAAGGTGCTGAATATTTTTCCGAGCATCGATACGCCGATTTGCGCAAAGTCAGTTGTCGCTTTCGACAAGCTGGCCGAAGAACATGATGACGTTGCCATGCTGATGATTTCCTATGACCTGCCGTTTGCGCACAAGCGCTTCATGACCGAGCAGGGGTTGCAGCGAGTAACCGGGCTATCGGCCATCCGTCATGCGGGTTTCGGCGATAACTACGGTGTTCTGATCGTCGACGGACCGCTGGCAGGCATGTTCGCCCGCGCCGTCGTCGTCCTGGATGAGAACAACACGGTCGTTCACAGCGAGCTTGTGGAAGACATCGGCAATGAACCGGATTATGCAGCGGCGCTGTCCGCACTGGGTATCGAGGCCAACATGGACCTCGTGTGCGACTGAGCAAAGGCAGGCAAATAAATGACCGAAGCACTGATTTTCGAGAAATCCCGTAGCGGCCGACGCGCTTATGCGCAGGCACCGAGCAATGCAGCGGCAAGTTCGATTCCACAGAACTTTCTGCGTACTGACCAGCCGTGCCTGCCCGAGGTTTCGGAGCTGCAGGTTGTGCGGCATTTTACCCGCCTGTCGCAGCTGAACTTTTCCATCGACACGCACTTCTATCCGCTGGGCTCGTGCACGATGAAATACAATCCGCGTGCCTGCAACACCTTGGCATTGTTGCCGGGATTCGCAGGGCGTCACCCGCTGGGACCGGACAGTCACGGTCAGGGTTTCCTGGAGAGCATGTACGAACTGCAGGAAATGCTCAAAGCCGTAACCGGCATGCAAGGCGTATCGCTGACGCCGATGGCCGGCGCGCAAGGTGAACTCGCGGGTGTTGCGATGATTCGTGCGTATCACATGGCGCGTGGCGATACCGGGCGAACCGAAATCATCGTGCCTGATGCGGCGCACGGCACCAACCCGGCCACGGCGACAATGTGCGGTTGCACGGTACGCGAATTGCCAACCGACGCGGATGGCGATATCGACATAGCCGCACTGACAGCCGCTGTTGGCCCGAAAACCGCTGGCATCATGCTGACCAATCCGTCCACCGTCGGCGTGTTCGAACGGCGCATCATGCAAGTGGCGAAGATCGTTCACGATGCAGGCGGTTTGTTGTACTACGACGGGGCGAACCTGAATGCGATTCTGGGCAAGGTGCGACCCGGCGATATGGGCTTCGACGTCATCCACATGAACCTGCACAAGACCTTCTCCACACCGCACGGCGGCGGTGGCCCGGGTTCGGGTGCGGTTGGTGTTGGCAAACGCCTGTTGCCGTTCATGCCGCTACCCGTGGTGGGCCGCGATGGCGATAGTTACCGTTGGCTGCGTGAAGCGGATCTGCCGCAAAGTATTGGCCGCCTGTCCGGTTTTATGGGCAATGCCGGTGTGCTGCTGCGCGCCTATGTGTACATGCGCATGGTCGGACGTGACGGCATGCGGCGCATCGCCGAGTTCGCGACCTTGAACGCCAATTACCTTCAGGCGCGGCTGCGCGACGCCGGTTTTCGCCTGGCGTTCCCGAAGCGCCGGGCCAGTCATGAGTTCATTATCACGCTGAAGGGCGAAGCCAAGAGCCTGCAATTGACGGCCATGGACATGGCCAAGGCATTGCTGGATCACGGCTTTCATGCACCCACGACTTACTTTCCCTTGTTGGTGCCGGAATGCCTGTTGATCGAGCCGACCGAGACCGAAAGTCAGGAAGCGCTGGACCGGTTCGTGGATGCGATGATCTCGATCGTCGAGGAGGCCCGGCTCGAACCGGGTAAACATAAGAACGCTCCGTTCACGATGCCTGTGCGCCGGCTGGATGACGTCAAGGCGGCACGCCAGCTGGATCTTGCCTGGCAGCAGGACTGAACACGCAGAAAACATAGCCGCGGCTTTGCGGCATAATCACCGATTGCGTGCCATGTTCGGGGAACCGCGGCCCCGTCCGGCAGTCCAGACTAAGGTCTGCCGGAACTCACTACGACAATGGGAATTTATGCTGAAGCGAAGCGTTATGGTAATTGCAGCACTGCTGGTGCTGTCAGGGGCGGCTCAGGCCGAAGAAGCGGCATGGGTCAGTACACTGGAGCGCATTTCCTCTGGCGTAGTGTCAATCCGGGTGGACAGCACCCGGGCTTTCGACACTGAATGGAATTCATCGTCGCAGGCCACCGGCTTTGTGGTTGATGCCAAGAACGGCCTGATCCTGACCAATCGTCACGTGGTAACGCCAGGCCCCGTTGTTGCCGAGGCGGTGTTTCTCAACAATGAAGAGGTGCGCCTAACGCCTATTTACCGCGACCCTGTGCACGACTTCGGCTTTTTCAGTTACAACCCGGCCGATCTGAAATACATTGAGCCTGTCGAGTTGCCGTTGGTACCCGGTGCCGCAGGCATTGGCCGTGAAATCCGCGTTGTCGGCAATGACGCCGGCGAGCAGTTGTCGATTCTCGCCGGCACAATTGCCAGGCTGGACCGTCGCGCACCTGAATACGGCCGTGGCAAATACAACGATTTCAATACCTTTTATTTTCAGGCGGCTTCCGGTACTTCCGGGGGGTCATCCGGTTCGCCCGTGATCAATATTGAGGGTGAGGTCGTCGCGCTCAATGCAGGTGCCAACAATTCGGCGGCCAGCAGTTTTTTCCTGCCGCTTGATCGCATTGAACGGGCGATGCACCTGTTGCAACAGGGCAAGCCGGTCACTCGTGGCACCTTGCAAGCCACGTTCGTTCGCCAGACCTACGATGAACTGGGGCGGCTCGGCCTGCAGGCAGAGACGGAAGCGCTGGTTCGTGCACAGGACCCAGACCAGACCGGTATGTTGACTGTGCAACAGGTGATTCCCGGTGCACCGGCTGATGGCCACCTGGAGCCTGGCGACATCCTGTTGCGGGTCGACGGACAACTCATCACCGAGTTTGTCCCGCTCGCCGCCGTGCTTGATGACAAAGTCGGCAGCGAAGTTTCCATCGAACTTGAACGCGGTGGACGTAAGGTTGTCGAGTCCTTGCCGGTAACTGACTTGCACAGCATTACTCCGGATGAATTCCTCGAGTTTGGCGATGCGGTTGTCAATGACCTGTCTTACCAGCAGGCACGCCACTACAACCGCAGTATCGACGGTGTATACGTTGCAAACCCCGGCTACGTGCTGGCCCGTGCCGCCATTCCGCGCGGCGCGATTATTACGGAAGTCGGTGGCAAGGAAGTGACCAGCATCGACGAACTTGAAGCGATTCTGGACGGACTGGGTGACCGTGATCGCACCACGGTTCGTTTCAAGACGATCGACGATCCCCGCAACAGCACGGTGCGCTCGATAGAAATGGACCGTACCTGGTTTCCGGCCCGACGCTGTGCGCGCAACGACAAGACCGGTTTGTGGCCCTGCCGCGAATTGAGCCCGGGCCCTGCCGAGTCAGCGCCGGTAGCGGGCAGTACGCGTTTTACCCCGCAAGGTGATGCGCGCGTGGATGCAGTAGCGCCGTCGCTGGTGGTAGTGAATTTTGACTTGCCGTACACGGTGTCCGGTGTCGCTGACAGGCATTACTACGGTACCGGCGTGATCGTGGACGTCGAACGCGGCCTGGTTGTCGTTGACCGCAATACCGTACCTGTCGCGATGGGCGACGTCGGCATAACGTTTGCCGGTTCACTCGAGGTTCGCGGCAAAGTTGAATTCATACATCCCTTGCACAACCTGGCTGTGGTTTCCTATGACCCCAAGCTGATCGGCGACACCCCTGTGCGTGCGGCAAAGTTCGATACCAGCAAACTGAAGTCGGGCGAAAAAGTGTGGGTGGTCGGGCTCAAGAGCAATCACCAGTTGGCACACCAGGAAAGCACCGTGGCGTCGGTTGACCCGCTGATATTGCCGCTGTCCCGGACGATGCGATTCAGAGACAGCAATATTGAAGGTGTCTCTCTGGTCACGGCGCCCGGCGATTTTGACGGCGTCATCGTGAACAAGCGCGGCGCGGTCACCGCACTGTATTCGAGTTTCTCTTATCAAAGTGGTGCCGAGTCGGGTCAGTTTAATCGTGGCGTAGAGAGCTCGTTGATCATCGAGTTGCTGGACGTCGTGCGCAATGCGCGGCCTATTTACTCGCTGGAAACGGAAGTGTCCTATTCGCCGTTGTTTGCCGCACGCAAAATGGGGCTGGACGAGGACTGGCTGGACAGGCTCGAGAAGCACGATCCGCAGGGCCGCCACGCCTTGAGTGTGCAACGCATAGTCGCAGGCTCGCCAGCATCGGCATTGCTGCACAACGGCGATATGATCCTCGCGATAGACGGCCAGACAGTGACCTCGTTCCGTGAACTGGAGATGGCAACCCAGAAACCCGAGGTTGACGTAACTGTGTGGCGCGACGGCAGTGCTTTGGAGTTGACCATCGAAACGGTTGCTCTCGATGGCAATGGCATACAACGAGCGGTCTCCTGGGCGGGGGCATTGCTGCAGGACCCGCATCGCGCGATGGCCGCACAGCGCGGCATTGAACCGTTGGGCGTGTATGTCGCGTTCTTCAGTTACGGTTCGCCTGCCACCCGTTACGGACTCTGGGCAGGCCGCCGTATCGTCGCGATAGACGATACCGAGACCCCTGATCTGCAGTCTTTTGTTGATGCTGTTGCCGGCAAGCAGGACCAATCCTCGGTGCGTCTGAAAACGGTGACCTGGAACGGCGCTGTCGAAGTCATCACGCTCAAGCTCGACAATCAGTACTGGCCTACCTACGAAGTTCGCCGCACGCCGACTGGCTGGCAGCGCGCCGACATCGGCTAACTGCGGCCAAAGGATGTTCAGCCGGTTGCAGCGAGGGGTCGTCGTCACAGGCATCTCGCTGTTGTTGCTGTCCGTTGTCGTGCCAGCGCAAACGCTCTACAAGTACCGCGGACCGGATGGCGAATGGGTATTTACTGACCGCGAACCGCTGACAGAGGACGAAGTGGAAGTGCGCGAGCTGCCGGGCAGCGACCGCGGCCAGGGAGTCTCATTGCAGCGGCAGCTTCTGAACGGTCGCTGGCAACTGATCGCGGACAATTCACTGCTTGTGCCTGTGCAACTGATGCTGTCCCGGGTTGACGCAACGGAAAAAGCCAAAGAATGGATACTGTCGCCGCAGAGCCGTACTGTCCTCGAATCCGGTGAAGCCGGAGATGCGGGCGATGGCCGCTACCGCTACGTGTGGTTGCCCGGTGATCCGGCAGCACAGCACAGTCCTGATCAGCCGTACCGTGCACCGTTTCCTGCGGCCGTCAGCCATCGCGTATCGCAGGCATATCCGGATGCACGTACTCACACGACAGCCGACAGTGCGTACGCCGTTGATATCGCGATGCCGATAGGCAGCAACGTACACGCTGCGCGTGGCGGGACGGTCATTGATGTCACTTCCAACAATTACCGGAGCAGCGATTCGCTGGAGAGCGCGGACGGTGCCGCCGCCAACGTTGTACGTATCGTGCACGACGACGGTACCTTCGCGATCTACGCGCACCTCAACTGGAACTCGATCAGGGTGCGACCGGGTGAACGTGTCACCCGGGGTCAGTACATTGCCGATGCCGGCAATACCGGTTTCTCGACCGGGCCGCATCTGCACTTTGCGGTTATTCGCAATGCAGGCCTGAAAATGGTTTCAGTACCGGTAGAGTTTGCGCTCGCGGGCGGCAACAGCGTCGCGCCCACTGCAGGCATGATGCTGACCGCCTACTGACCTGGCGCAAGGCTCAACTTCCGCGTAAGGCGGCGACCAGTGCTTCCCAGTTGTCCACCGGCAACGAACATTGTGTACCTACGCAGCAGTAAGCCAGCGTTTTGCCGGGCACCGCCTTGCGTTCCGCCAGCGCTCCCGGCAAGTCGCTTGCGTCGTCTGCAATCGCGTATACCTGTCGGCGTGGCGCGAACACTCTGGCGGCCGAATCGCGCCATTCCGTGATCGTATCCGCCGGGCCGCGAATAACCACGATCTCCGGGTGCGTCAGGTAGTCTTCCAGTGCGCTCAGCAAGCTGACGTGGCCTTGAGCATGCTGCTCCAGCGCCGGCCAGGCGTACATCAGGGTTTTCTCTGCAGCATCCAGATAGCGCGGCTCACCCAGCAAAAAGCCGAGGCGCTGTAAGGCGAATGCCGCAATGCCCGCACCGGCCGGCAGCGCCTCGTCGGCGATGGGTTTGGGTCGGTGCATCAGTTGCTCGTGATCGTTGGCGGTGAACCAGAAGCCGCCTTTGTCAGGATCGTAAAAGTGTTCCAGCAACAGTTCCGCGAGCTGCACGGCAAAGTGCAGATCACGACTGCGCCAGTCGCTTTGCAGTGATTCCAGCAGCGCATCGAGCATGAATGCATGATCATCAAGGTAAGCGGGGAAGCGCGCCCGGTCGTCCTTGAAGCTGGCGAGCAGACGGCCATCGACCATCAATTGCTGGTGCACGAAGTCGCTGGCTGCCTGTGCGGCCGTGGTGAGGTCGGGTCTTTGCAATGCACGGCCGGCAATGGCGAGGCCGCGAATGGCGAGTGCGTTCCAGGCGGTCAGTTGCTTTTCATCCCGCGCCGGAGCCACGCGTTTCTGGCGCTGTGCCAGCAGCGTACCGCGCGCTGCCTGCAACGATTCCCCCAACTCTATGGCTGTGCAGTTCAGCTCGCCGGCCAGCGCAACGCGGTCTTCCTGCACGGTCAAATGCCAGCAACCTTCAAAATTCGCTTCTTTGTCGAGTCCGTAATAACGCGAGAAAGCGGTGTATTGATCCTCCGCCAACAGTGACCGTACTTCGTCCGGGGTCCAGACGTAGTACTTGCCTTCTTCGCCTTCTGAATCCGCATCGAGGCTGGCGTAGAAGCCGCCGTTCGGTGAGCGCATGCGCCGCAGCAGCCAGTCGGCGGTTTCATTGGCAATGTCGCGAAACTCCGTTTCACCTGTAGCCAGTGCGGTCTGTGCGTAAATGGCCAACAAGGGACCGTTGTCGTAGAGCATTTTCTCGAAGTGCGGAATCTGCCAATAACGATCCACGGAATAGCGGCAAAAACCGCCGCCAAGGTGGTCGCGAAGGCCGCCGTCAGCCATGCGCTTCAGAGTCAGTGACACCAGGAACAGGGCATCGACATCCGGCTCCGCCGCGTGCGCGCTGGCGCGCCAATCACGCAGCAAACGTTCCAGTATTGCCGGGTGCGGAAATTTTGGCGCGCCGCCGAGCCCGCCATAGTCGCGATCGAACTGGGTTTCAAATTTTTCCCGGGCACTGGCAAGCGGTGTGGCATTCAAGGCGTCGCTGCTGGATACGCCGCTGGGCTCGAGTTGCAGGAGTATGTCGTCCAGCTGCGCACTCTGCTTCGCCAGATCATCGTGTTGTTCAGCAAAGTAGGTCGATACGTGTTTGAGCAGGTCCGCGAATGCGGGCATACCGTAGCGCGCTTCCTTGGGAAAGTAGGTGCCGCCGAAGAAGGGCCGTTGATCGTGTGGATTGATGAACATCGTCAACGGCCAGCCGCCTGCGCGCTGGGTCAGCAGGTGGTGAGCTGTCTGGTAGATGCGGTCCAGATCCGGCCGTTCTTCGCGGTCGACCTTGACGTTGACGTAGAGGGCGTTCATGAGTTGCGCGGTGGCGTCGTCCTCAAACGACTCGTGCGCCATTACATGGCACCAGTGGCACGCCGAGTAGCCGACGGACAGCAGAATCGGGCAATCGCGCTCGCGAGCGGCGGCCAATGCCTCTTCTCCCCAGGGAAACCAGTCAACGGGATTGTCGGCGTGCTGCAGAAGATAGGGACTGGTTTCCTTAATCAGTCGATTGCGGGGTTTTGTACTGTTCATACGGCGGCTTTGTCTGGCTAACGGGGAAGGCGTCACTATACCGGAAACCTTCAGGTCCGCTGGACTCGCGACGGGCGTTTAGGCAAGCTGCGATCCATGCTGAATTTTCCCGAAATTGATCCGGTCATATTCTCGATCGGCTTCGTCAAAGTGCGCTGGTACGGGCTCATGTACGTACTTGGCTTCATCTTCGCCTGGTGGCTGGCGCGGCGGCGTGCTGCGAAACCGTGGGCGCCGATTCGTGTGGAGCAGGTCGATGACCTGATTTTCTACGCCATGCTCGGCGTCATACTGGGCGGCCGGCTCGGTTATTGCCTGGTATACGGCTGGGACAATCTGCTGAGCGATCCGCTGTATGTGTTCAAGATCACCGAAGGTGGCATGTCGTTCCACGGTGGCCTGGTTGGCGTCATGACGGCCATGTGGCTGTACGGCCGGAAGCTGGGACACCGTTTCTGGGAAATGACCGATTTCGCAGCTCCGCTGGCGCCATTGGGTCTCGGCTTTGGTCGTCTCGGCAACTTTATCAATGGCGAGTTGTGGGGCAAGCCGACCGACGTGCCGTGGAGTTTCAACGTCAACGGTCAGTCTCTGCATCCGTCACAGCTCTACGAAGCGATTTTGGAAGGCTTCGTGCTGTTCGTCATCGTCTGGCTGTTTTCGGCCAGGCAGCGGCCGTACCGTTCCGTTTCCGGCTTGTTCCTGATCGGTTACGGCGTTTTCCGCTTCTTCATCGAGTTTTACCGCGTGCCGGATGCGCACCTTGAGTACCTCGCGCTGGGCTGGGTTACGATGGGACAGATTCTCAGCTTGCCGATGATAGTTCTTGGCGCGGTACTGATGGGGCTGGCGGCGCGGGACCGAAACCGGACAACGTAAACGACTGACATGCAACAGTATTTGGCAATGATGCGCGAAGTGCGCACCAACGGAACGGTGAAAGGTGACCGCACGGGCACCGGCACGCTGAGTCGCTTTGGCTTGCAGATGCGGTTTGACCTTGGGGCCGGCTTTCCGCTGGTGACGACCAAGAAGCTGCATCTGCGCTCTATTATCCACGAACTCTTGTGGTTCTTGAGCGGGGATTCGAACATCCGCTATCTGCAGGACAACGGCGTCTCGATCTGGAACGAGTGGGCCGATGAGAACGGTGAGCTGGGGCCGGTGTACGGAGTGCAGTGGCGTAGCTGGCCGACGCCGGACGGTCGCAAGGTCGACCAGATCAGCGAAATCATCCGAATGCTTCGCGAGACCCCGGATTCACGCCGGATTCTGGTCAATGCCTGGAACGTCGCGGAAATCGAAAATATGGCGTTGCCGCCGTGTCATTGCTTGTTCCAGTTTTACGTTGCGGATGGCAAGTTGTCTTGTCAGCTGTACCAACGCAGTGCCGATATTTTTCTTGGGGTGCCGTTCAACATTGCGTCTTATGCCTTATTGACGCACATGGTGGCGCAACAGGCGGATCTCGGCGTCGGTGATTTCGTCTGGACGGGTGGCGATTGCCATCTGTATTCGAATCACCTTGAGCAGGCTGATGAACAACTTAGTCGCGAGCCGCTGCCATTGCCACGCCTGGCGATCAAACGGCGACCGCCGAGTATTTTCGACTACCGTTTCGACGATTTCGAAATTCTTAACTATCAGTCACACCCACACATAAAAGCGTCCGTTGCTGTCTGAGTCCGGGACCCGGCGTGGATAGTGCCTACACAACTACAGAATACCGCTTCACCTTTACGTGGCGTTATTATCCGGGCCTACAGCGTGGCGCTTTTGGCGTCATTTGGTCCAGCGAGGAACTACTTCAATGAGTGATCTGCTCAATGTCGTGTGCCCACATTGCGATACCGCCAACCGCGTTCCCCAGCATCGATTGAGTGACGGGCCGACTTGCGGAAGGTGCCACAAGCCGCTCTTTACCGGAACGCCCTTGTCGCTCACGCAGGCTGCTTTCAAGAGTCACCTGAACCGCAACGACATTCCGCTGGTCGTGGATTTCTGGGCACCATGGTGCGGGCCGTGCCAGACGATGGCGCCGGCATTTGCAAGCGCTGCGGAATTGCTGGAACCGAGAGTACGCCTGGCCAAAGTCGATACTGAAAAGGAGCCGGGCATCGGCGCGCAATTTCAGATCCGCAGCATACCTACGCTGATCTGCTTTCAATCCGGCAAAGAGGTCGCTCGCCAGGCCGGTGCCATGCGGGCACCTGACATCGTACGGTGGGTTGAGAGCCATCTCGATTGATGATCCGGGTTAGCCCGGTCCAGCCCCGGTGCATGGTGACCTGAGACTCTCCGGAAGTCCCGGATCCGGATGCACGTTATTAGCGGCAATAGGTCTTGTACAGCCACTCCATCAAAGAGCGGACCTCTGTACTGTTTAGCGAATAGTAGATCGTCTGCGCTTCCCGGCGTGTTTGCACAATGCCCTCGCGTCGCAAGATGGCCAGATGTTGCGAAAGGGTGGACTGTGACTGCGCAATGCGTTCATTGAGTTCACCGACAGCGTACTCCCCTTCAACAAGGGTGCAGAGAATCATCAAGCGAATGGGGTTGCCGATAGTCTTCAGCAGTCTTGATGCTTCGTCTGCGTGCTGGCGCAGTGCCGCACCGTCCAGTCGCTTTTTCTTCATCTCGTTTGGCATTCCGTACACTGTGGCAACTACGTATATGCGTAGAAAGTAATTTAGATAGTATGAATATGCAATAGAGCGGCAAAACTACCTGTGTCTGTCCGCTGGCTTTTACATGCGCCAGCGAACTCTTTGAACCGGTGACAGGGAACGTCGTCGCCCCACGGCCTGTCCGCGTGCGAATAGGGAGCTTCACAAATGGTACACACGATGAAAGGCATCCGCCCGTCGATGCTGAGCATGTTGTTTGCAGTGTTCGCATTAGCGGCTTGCCAGTACAGCCCGACGGCGGCTTCAGGCGATGTTCCTCACGCTGCAATACCAAGCCAGCAAGCCGCAACGACTATCACTGCCGCGGATATTGGCAGAGCGCAGACGTGGGGCGGCATCGACAATGTTGTCAGCGTAAAGCACCTGTTTTTCTCGGCACAACCAGACCGCGCGGCGTTGCAGGTTGCCCGTGAGCATGGTGTTGGCGTTGTGATCAACTTGCGTGAACCGTCCGAGTTTGAGTGGGATGAGCCGGCCGAGGTGCAACGCCTGGGGATGGCTTATTTCAATCTGCCGGTTTCCACCGAAGGCACTGGTCTCAATCAGGAGACTATGGAGACCATCAGCAGGCTCGTCCGACAGCACGCCAATCAAAAGATCTTGTTGCATTGTTCAAGCGGCAACCGGGCAAGCGCCTGGTTCGCTGTGCACCTTGCGAACGACCACGGTATGGGAGCTGAACAGTCCATCGCTCTGGCGCGACAAGCGGGACTTGACCAACTGCAGATGGAAAACAGGGTCCGGAATTATCTGGGCAGGAGCGTCCATGACAATTTGTGAACCCATCGAATTTGTTCGACAAGCTGATTGCAGCCCGCGGTTCCTGCCGGATAGTCCCGACGGCAAATTTTTCAGCAAAGTCATGCAGCAGTCGGCACTAACGGCAGACGATGTACCTGACGGACGATGGAAGCCTTAATAATGCAAAGTAAGACGGAAGAACACGGCACTCGAACGGTTTACCGCGTATGGGATCGCACTGTCCGTTGGTTTCACTGGATCAACGTATTGTGCGTACTGGCATTGACGGTGCTTGGGCTTGCTATCCTGAACGAAAAATCATTCGGTGTAAGCGCAGATGGCAAAGTGCTACTAAAAACACTGCACGTCTACGTGGGCTATGTCTTTGCTATAAACCTAGGCTGGCGCTTCGTGTGGGCCTTCATTGGTGGCGTTCACGCGCGATGGCGCGCAATGTTGCCTTTCCGACGCGGTTACGTGCACTCACTGCGGCAGTATGTACGTGGATTTTCGGCCGGCACCTCACCCAGCTACCTGGGTCACAATCCGCCAGGCCGGATCATGGTGCTGTTGTTGCTGGTGTTCCTGTTTGCCCAGGCGACTACGGGGCTGGTACTGGCAGGAACGGACCTCTACAAACCACCGTTTGGTGGTGCGATTGCTGACTGGGTGACAAACGGTGACCCCGACAGACTGGCAAATCTAAAGCCCGGTTCGAAAGATGCGGTAGACGCGGTGGCGTACGACGAGATGCGCACATTTCGCAAGCCATTCATAACGGTCCACGAATTCTCCTTTTACACACTGATGGTGTTGATTGTTCTACACATCGGTGGCGTTGTAATTACAGAGATTCGCGAAAAAAATGGCCTGATCTCCGCCATGATCAACGGCGAAAAGTCATTTTCGTCAGCGCCGGTGGATGCTCCGATGACGAAACCGACTACCGAGGATTGAATGATGTCTTACTATTTCGCAAAGACTTTGAGTGCCCCGTTTGACGATGTCGTTGATCGCGTCATTGCGTCGCTAAAGGCGGAAGGGTTTGGCGTCCTGACCACGATTGACGTGCAAGCGACGCTGAAAGAAAAGCTGGGCGTCGAGTTTCCTCGTTATCTCATACTGGGTGCGTGCAATCCGACCCTGGCGCATCAGGCGCTACAGGCTGAAAGCAAGATTGGCACAATGTTGCCGTGTAACGTCATCGTCCGCGACGACGGCGATGGGAAAACGGAAGTTGCTGCGGTCGATCCGGTGAGCTCGATGCAAGCCGTCAAAAATCCGGCGCTCGAGCCTGTTGCGGCGGCCGTCCGGCAGAAGCTTAACCAGGTCGTGCAGTCCCTTCAGGCAGCGGCGCGGTAATGACGTCGACCGAACTGACGTCCAAGTTGTGGCTTCGGATTGCGGCGCTGATTGGTGTCTTGTTCGGTCTGCTGACAATTCGAGAAGGTGGGGCTGTCCTGTTCATTGACGGACCGGCGCGCCAAGCGGCTGGTGACTAAGTACCGTTTGTACTCTGGTTCAATTTTCTGGCGGGCTTTGCTTACATTGCTGCCGCAGTTGGAATTTGGCGTCGCCGAGCGTGGGCTGCGTGGGCGGCAGCCGCAATTGCCGTCTCCACATTGATCGTCTATGCCGCCTTCGCCTGGCACATGTTGAGTGGCGGTGCTTATGAGCTTCGAACGGTGATTGCGATGGCCTTGCGCAGCGCGATATGGATTCTTATTGCAGCAACAGGCTGGCGGCACCTGCTGGCGCAAAAAATTGCGCCGCGGGCCGGTAGCTGAGCACAAAGAAACAACCTTTCTACTGTTGAGGATACTGGTAATGAACATGGCAAATGGAAACACTGCGCGGACCGCGCTGCTTTCCGCGCTCGTGATTGTCGGGCTCGCTTTGAGCGGCTGCGCAACTATCAAGTCAGGATCGCACCACGACGAATCGGTGTCCTTTGATGAATACCGGACCTTCAGCTGGATATCCGATAAACCGTTGATTGTCGGTGCGGGCGAGCGACCGACTATCAGCCCGCTGGCGCAAAAGAAGATTATCAGCGCAATTGAGAGTGAATTGACGCGCAAGGGCTTCGTGCTCTCACCCAATTCGCAAACAACGGACTTTGTGCTGTCGTTTACCGTCGGTACTCGCGATCGGATAGAAGTTGACTCGTACCCCAGCGTTTATCGGGGTGTCTGGGGCAATCGGCTATACGGACGTTACTATTTCGAGCGGGAAGTCGAACACCGTATGTATACCGAAGGCACACTGGGGGTCGATATTTTTGATGGCAAGACCAAACAACCGGTCTGGCATGGCTGGGCGAGCAAAACCATTTCAACGTCGGATCGGGAAGACCCGGCACCGTCCATTGGCAAGGCAGTTGCGGCCCTGTTTGCAGACTTTCCGCCAGGTACTGGCCGCAAGTAGGGGCGGTCTTTGTGAGGAGCTTGTGCATAGCGCCGGGAGTGCGCCAAAGTTCATCCCTGTTTCCCGATGAATGCTGGCACAGCAGGACAGGTTCAGTAGATAATGCACGTCGATTTTGGCAATGACTTCGACCGCAAAGGTGTCCGGCGTGTTTTATCCCCGTTATACAGATCTCCCGGAGCTGTTCGATGTTGGCCGCTGCGCTAAGTCAATCGGTATCGCTGCGCTACTGAATGATCGCGCGGCGCAATAATGATGATCTCGATCATCGTGGCGGCCGCCGAGAACAACGTCATCGGCCAACAAGGCGAGTTGCCCTGGCATCTGCCAGAGGACCTCAAGCGGTTTCGTTCCATCACCATGGGCAAGCCGATCGTGATGGGCCGTTTGACTCACGAGTCGATTGGCAAGGCACTGCCGGGCCGGCGCAATATCGTAATCAGTCGCCAGCCGGGTTACGCGGCGGCGGGCTGTGAAGTTGTCCCATCGCCACAGGCGGCACTGGACGCGGCGGCCGGCGAAGACGAGGTCATGATTATTGGCGGTGGCCGCATATACGAACAAATGCTGCCGATGACTGATCGCATCTACCTGACCCGCGTTCGCTCACAGCCGCAGGGTGATGCATTCTTCCCTGCTTTGAACGAGACCGACTGGGAGCTGCTCGAAAGTGAAGATTTCCCGGCCGGCCCGAACCGGCCGCTTGGCTTCAGCGTGGATACTCTGCAGCGATCTACTGACTGACCTGTTGCTCGTCCAGCGTTGGCAGTGCGCTGCGAATTTTATCTTCTGCGGCTGACAAGTCCACTTCGTCGACGCTGTTCACGCCGGCCGCAATCTCTTGCAACAGCCGTTGTTGCATTGCGCCGCGCTGTTGCGCCACCGCGTACGGAATCTCCGGGTGAAACATGACCATCGAATACCGTGGAATGAAGCGGCCGGGCATGCGTCGTTCAAACTCGAATGCCAGTTGTTTGTGGAGTACAAACTTGGGGTCACGCACCCGGTCACGCATTTCAACGTAGTTGTCGAGCGCCATGTCGGCAATCGCCTCGGCATTGGGTTGCTGTTCCGCGGCGAACGCCGCGAACGCAGCGGACCAGTCTCCATTGCTGTTCTGCACGTGCAGGTCGAGCAGTGCGCAATCTTCGAAAGCAAGATTCATGCCCTGACCGTGAAACGGGACGATTGCGTGTGCGGCATCGCCGATCAGCAGCAGTTCGCCATCGTTCCAGCGCTGACAGCGTACGGTACCGAGTATGCCGACCGGGTTGTTGGCGAATTCGGCCTGCAACTTTGGCAGCTGTGGAAGTATGTCGGCGAAGTGCTCTTCGAAAAAGGCCGTAATGTCGCTGACCGATTGCAGTGATTCGAAAGAGATATCGCCGCTCTTTGCCATGAAGAGTGTGAGCGTGAAATCGCCGCCGGGATTGGGCAGAGCAATCAGCATGAACCCACCGCGCGGCCAAATGTGCAGTGCGCCGGGATCGAGACGAAAGCCTCCGTCAGCGGCAGCGGGCAGGGTCAGTTCCTTGTAGCCGTGCGGGAGCAATTCTTCACCAGGCACGATGGTGCTGTCCCCGTTGTAGGCACGGCGCACGACGGAGCCGGCGCCGTCCGCGGCGATCAACGGACCGCTGCTCAACCTGTGCGTCGCGCCATCGCTGCTGCGTTCCAGCCATAATTCGTGGTTGGCTGGTTTGAACGCCTTGGCACTGTAGCCAAAATTAACCGTGACACCGTGTTCTTGTTCGGCGCAGTTCAGCAGTATGCGATTCAATTCAGCACGCGATACCGAGTAAATCTGTTCGTGTTCGCGCGAGCCGTAGGGCTGCAGTTCGGTAGCGCCGTCGGGGTGATGGATCATGCGGCCACGCATCGGTACCAGCAGCTCTTTGACAGGCGCGAACACTTCAGCGTGCTGCAAGGCGCGAATACCGCGCGCAGCCAGCGCCAGGTTGATGGAACGGCCAGCGATGGTCTTGCTTAGCCGGGGATCTGCCTGTCGCTCCCAGAGTACGACCTCCTGGCCACGGCGTGCGAGCATGATGGCCAGCAGGCTGCCGCACAGCCCGGCACCGAGTATGTTGACGGTGCCGTTGCTCATCCCCTGACCGCCTGGCTCAACC
Organism: Woeseia oceani; assembly: GCF_001677435.1. Lineage (GTDB taxonomy): Bacteria > Pseudomonadota > Gammaproteobacteria > Steroidobacterales > Woeseiaceae > Woeseia > Woeseia oceani. The sequence continues at coordinate 2,816,905 of NZ_CP016268.1, read as the reverse complement.
GTTCTGCAGGTTCATGCACACCGGCATAGCTGCTGTACAAGGGGGCGGGTGCTACGCGCATCACATCCGGTTCACGCCAGTCGGTGATGACGTTCATCGTTTGCAGTCGTTCGTACCCCGCGCGCGCATCGAGTTCCGGGTTGCGCGCCTGCAATGACATCGGGCAGCCGCGGGCATCGGCGGGAGTCATGGACACTGTTCGGTTGCCGAACTTCGCTTCCAGCAGGTACTCCAGGCAGGCGGTCAGACGCACGGATTTGTCACCATGGTTGGCCATACCCGCTTCCTGAAAAATGGACAGCGATGCGCTGACCGGCGCGAGCGACAGGATCGGCGGGTTGCTGAGCTGCCAAAGCTCGGCGGTATTCGCCGGCGCAAACTGCGGCTCCATGCGAAAGCGGGATTCCTCGCGCCAATTCGCCGATAGCACGTATGCCCGGCACCTGTAATGCTGTACGCCCGGCCACAGCATCAGCGCGCGTTCGGGCCGCCAACCACCATGACGATGAGGTCATTTTCTTCGAAGACCTGTTGATTACAGTCCGGTGGTTTCAAGAGGTGACGATGTTCGTCGATCCAGTGCTGAAAGTTAAAGGCGAGCAATGAACGCATCGACATCCTCCGGTATCAGTCGCGTAAGGCCGCTATGCATTTCATTTCAATGGCGATAGGGCCGGGCAAGCGACTCACTTCGATGGTAGTGCGTGTTGGGCCGTCACCATCAAAGTAGCTTGCGTAGACTTTGTTGTAAGCGGCGAAATCGCGGCGTATATCCGTCAGGAACACGGTGATGTCGACCAGGTCCGACCAGTTCGCACCGGCATCTTCGAGTACGCTGCGCACGTTGGCGCAAACTGCATGGACTTGAGCTTCAATATCGTACTCAAGGACTTCACCGTTGGCGTCGAGTTTGACACCGGCCGCTGTTCCGCCGCTCGGCGGCCGTGGGCCGATACCGGAAAGGAACAACAGGGAACCGCAACGCCGCGCATGCGGATAGGCGCCGAGTGGCACGGGGGCGCGTGACGATTTGATACTGTCCGACATGCTGTCTCCTGTATGGCAACGATTGCGACGTGACATTCAATGCGCAGTGTACTCTGCACGGCTTGCCCGCAACACCGGTGACCAGGCTAGCGGCAGCGAACCTTGGTGACTTCGGCTGACTGGTCCAGCCGCACTGCCGTCAGTTGCCGGCCCCAGACGCAACCGGTATCGACAGAGATCAGTTTCTTTTTCACCATTAATCCAAGCGCCGACCAATGGCCGAATACAATACGGGAATCCGTCCAGCGTGCTTTTGGTGCCTGAAACCAGGGAACCAGCCCCTTGCCGGCGGCAGTGGGCAGACCTTTGTGCGTGAAGTTAAGACGGCCACCTGGCGATATCATGCGCATCCGGGTCAGGCTGTTGACGATGAAACGCAGCCGGTCCGCACCTTGCAGATCACCTGACCACTTGTCGGGCAGGTCACCGTACATTTTCTTGAGGAAGCGAACGTAGTCGTCCTGTTGCAATGCGCTTTCTACTTCGGCGGCGCGCTTCAAGGTCTTCTTGATGGTCCATTGCGGCGGCACGCCGGCGTGAACCATCAAGGTATTCAGTTCCGGACTGTAGTGCGCCAGTGGCTTGAAGCGCAGCCAGTCGAGCAGTTCATCGCAGTCGTCGGCCGCGAGAATTTTCCACATGGAGTCGAAGCGATTGTTGGTTACGGCGATGTCGTTCGCCATCGCCAAGAGGTGCAGATCGTGATTGCCGAGGACCAGCGTAACGGCATCGCCCAGCGACTTCACGAATCGCAAGGTCTTCAAGGATTTAGGACCGCGGTTGACCAGATCGCCGGTCAGCCAGATGCGGTCAGTGACCGGGTCAAAGTCCAGTTTGTCCAGCAGCCTGCGGAACGGATCGAAACACCCCTGCAGGTCACCGATTGCGTAAACCGCCAACGCAACTCCTCTGCAGGCTGGTGCTAGTGCAGTACGCCGGGCACGGCCAGCGTAAATGGTGGAATCGGGGCGTAAAAGTCTGTGCCGTTGTCTGCTTTCATGCGGTAGCGGCCCTGCATCGCACCAACCGGTGTTTCGAGTACGGCGCCGCTCGAGTAGCGGAATGATTCGCCTGGATTGAGGTGCGGCTGTTCGCCAACAACGCCGTCGCCGTTGACTTCCTGCACCTTGCCGTTCGCATCGGTGATTACCCAGTGGCGACTGAGCAGTCGTGCGGCGACACCGCCTTTATTGGCGATGGTAATGGTGTAGGCGAAAACATAGCGGCCGATATCGGGCTCGGATTGCTCATCGACGTAGTCGGTTGCCACCTCGACACTGATATCACAAAGTTCATTGTTGCTGATCATGGTTGCGATGCAAGTTGTCCCGAACGTGGCGCTATTCTACATGAGTAGCGGGCCGGGAGTGCGATGCGTACGGCGCTGATTCGGCCAGGTACGGATATCGTTGCCGGCGGCGCTCAGGTCCCGGCGAGAGCGTTTGCAAGGTCGATCCAGGCGGAAACAGGGATCTGTTCCGGGCGCGCGCCAGGGTCTATACCAGCCGCCTGCAGTTCGGCTTCACTCGCCCGCTGTCGCAGTGAGTTTCGTATGGTCTTGCGCCGCTGGCTGAAGGCCTGAGCAACCAATGCGGCGAGGGTCTTGTGATCGCTGAGGTTGAATGTGCCTTCCGGCAACGGTGCGAGGCGAACGACTGCCGACATGACTTTCGGCGGCGGCTCGAACGCCGTCGGCGGCACATCGAACAGGTGTACAACCTGCAGCGCGCAGCCAAGCATGACGGTCAAGCGGCCGAAATCCCGGCCACCGGGCTCGGCAGCCATACGATCCACGACTTCCTTTTGCAACATGAAGTGCATGTCCTGGATGTGTGTACGGCATTCGAGCAAGTGAAACAGCAGCGGCGTGGAAATGTTGTACGGCAAGTTGCCGACTATGCGCAGATTGTGCCCCAGCGAAGCAAAGTCGAATTTCAGGGCGTCCGCTTCGTGCACGGTCACGCGGTCGCTATCGGCGTACCGTTGTCGCAGTCGTTTCGCGAGGTCGCGATCGAATTCCACGACGTGCAAGTGACCGGCGAGTCGCGCAATGGGGGTTGTAATAGCGCCTTCGCCCGGTCCGATCTCAACAACCACATCGTCTTGCGTTGGTGTGACAGCCGAGACGATATCGCCGATGACGCCGGGATCGTGCAGAAAATGCTGGCCGAATCGTTTCTTGTGCCGGTGCATTCAGCAAGCCATATGCAGCGCAAGTTCAACGGCTGCCAGCATGCTGCCGGGGTCAGCGCGCCCACTGCCGGCGAGGTCAAGAGCGGTGCCGTGATCAACGGAGGTCCGTACAATCGGCAAGCCCAGCGTGACGTTCACTGCGTGGCCAAAGCCGGCGTACTTGAGTACCGGGAGGCCCTGATCATGGAACATGGCCAGCACGGCATCCGCGTGGCCACCCGCCGGTGTAAAGGCGGTGTCGGCCGGCAGCGGTCCACGAATGTTCATGCCGTCAGTCTGGCAGTGTTGAACGACCGGGAGTATGACGTCACGGTCTTCGTGGCCGAGGTGGCCGCCTTCGCCTGCGTGCGGGTTCAAGCCGCAAACGACAATCTCCGGGTTCGCGATCTGAAAGCGGGTTTGCAGGTCTTTGTGCAGGACACGTATTACCGCGAGCAGCCGCTCGCCGGTGATATACGCCGGTACCTGCGACAACGGCATGTGCGTGCTGGCCAATGCCACTCGCAGTTTGTCCGCTACGAGCAACATGACCGGCATCGGCGTGTTGGTCAGTTCAGCCAGGTATTCGGTGTGGCCGCTGAACGGTATACCGGCATCGTTGATCACGCTTTTCTGCAACGGCCCGGTTACCAGGCCTGAATAGCGACCGCTTTGACAGCCTTCGACGGCTGTGCGCAGGCCAGCAAGCAGGGTTCGCGCATTGGCCGGGTCGGGTGTGCCACGTGCGGCAGGGTTTGGCAGGGATTGGGGTACGACGGTCAGGCATGCGTCGCCGCTGCCGGCCGCTTCTCCGGCGATCGCTATGGACAATGGCAGATGCATCATACGCGCACGCTCTGCAAGCAAAGCGGGATCGGCGATGACGACCAGTTTCGAAGCGAACGGTGTTTGCGCGAGCGCGACACATAAGTCCGGGCCGATGCCGGCAGGTTCGCCAGCCGTAACCGCGAGCGGGGCAGCAGTCATTATTCAGTACTCAGTTGGGCGGTGCCCGGGACGCGGCACACTGCCGAAATCAGATGCGCGTGTCGACGTAGGCTTCATCGCGAATACGGCGCAACCACAGTTCCGATTCGTTGGCGAGTTTGCTGTTTTGCACGCGTTGGACGCAGTTACTTCGTTTCAGGTCTTCGGTGTTGTCGTAAGTGCGCTTGCCCTGTACCTCCAGAATGTGCCAGCCAAACCGGGTGCGAAACGGTTCGGTCACTTCACCGATTTCTGCGTTTTGCGCTGCCTGTTCGAACTCGGGAACGAAAGTGCCCGGACCTTTCCAGCCCATGTCACCGCCGTCTGCGGCCGAGCCCGGGTCGTCCGACATCAGTTTGGCTAACTCGTCGAAGTTTTCGCCGTTGCGGATGCGCTCTGCGGCGTCTTCAAGCCGCTGTTTTGCGGTCTCGTCGTCAATCAATTCGTTGGTGGAAATCAGAATGTGGCGAATGTGCATTTGCTCGATTTCGCTTTTCTGTATTGCGCTGCGCAGTTCGTTGATCTTGACCAAATGGTAGCCACTGATTGCCCGAATCGGCGCCGAGAATTCGCCGGCAGTGAGATCGCCGACGACATCGGAAAACAGGGTGGGCAACTGATCGCCTTTGCGCCAGCCGAGGAGCCCGCCTTCGAGGCCGGTCTCACTGTCCGAATAGCGCACCGCCATTTCACCGAAGTCAGCCCCGTCTTGCAGCGCTTCGTAGACTTCCTGCGCTTTGTCTTCTGCAGCGGCGAATTGTTCAGCAGTGGCCGCTTCTGGCACGGAAATCAGGATGTGCGAGAGATTGTACTCAGAGTTGCCGACCACGTTGTTTTCCAGCTCAGCAACACACTGCTGGATTTCACGCGGTGCAACAGTGATGCGACCGATAACGTCTATTTGGCGCAATTGCTCCAGCGTGAGCTGCTTGCGGATGTCGCGACGGTAGGCCGCGTAATCGATGCCGTCCGCCGCCATTACTTCGGGCAAACGCTCAAAGGGAATGCCGTTCTGTTGTGCGAGCCGGGCCAGGGCCGCATTCACCATCTGGTCGGAAATCTGGATGCCGAAGCGGCTCGCGCGTTGCAACTGGATCTGCTCCAGAACCAGGCGCTCCAAGACCTGCTCCTGCAATACGTCCTCCGGTGGCAGGCTCAGGTTTTCTGCCGCGGCGCGTTGCTGAATGGCGGCTGTTTGCTGCTGCAGTTCGCTCTTCAGTACCACGCCTTCATTAACAATGGCGGCAATGCCGTCCAGCATTTCGCCGGATTCCGAGAGCGGTTCCGCGGCGCCGGTCAGGGTGCTGGACAACAAGAACAGGGATGCAGTTAAGCAATTGATTTTTAACATAAAATAAGTCTTAGCAGGGTGGTTTTAGTGACGCTTGCAAGGCACTGGTCAGCGCAGCTCTGGCTCGTAGCCAAGAATACCACGTTCAAGTAGCTTGTCCGCGGCCGTGCCCAAACTGGTCATTCCTTTTAGTACCAGTTGCAGACCAATGGACGAATCCTGGGTTCCGTCACGAGTGGAAATATGCCGCCGCGAGACCAGCCGTAAACCCCAGCAACAGCTTTCGAATTCGAGACCGTAGAATTGTTCCAGTGCTTTGTCGTCGCGCAGCGAATAGTTGTAACGACCGACGAATCGCCAGCGTTCCGACAACGGCCACGACCAGGAAATATCGCCCTGCTCGAGTGAGTCGCGACGAAAGCGGTAGGAGAGATTGACGATGCGGTCGCTGGATGGCCGGTACTGCAGTCGTGCTTCGGACTGCGTCGTTGCATCCTCACCCTTGCCCCATTGATGGCCTACATCAAAATTCAGGTTGTCGTGCAACAGAAAGCGCATCTCGGCGATGTAGTCGGATGAGGCGGTCGCGTCGATCGCCTGCTCAGGCAGTCGTACGCCCTGCGAGCTGAGAAAGCGAGCCTGACCGATGGTGGCGGAAATCAGTTCCTTGCCACTGCTGGTATTCAATATGCGGGAGGTCACACCGATACTGAGCTGATCCGTGTCGGCCACACGATCGGCGCCAAGAAACCGATTGGGTCGGTAGAGCTGTACCAGGTTCAGGTCGGGCGTGATCGTGTCAAACACCGGCAAATGGTCCTGGTCGCGGTAGGGAATGTGCACGTACAGCATGCGCGGCTCGAGTGTCTGGATCAGGTTGCCACCGCTCTTGACCTGCCGTTCCAGAATCAGCCCGGTATCGATACTGGCGATTGGCAAGGTGCGATTGGCGTTGTCACGTTGACCCGGCAGTGTGTTGTCCAGTTCGTAACTGGTGTGGCGCACCGCGAGCGACGGGTTTACAAACCAGCCAGAACGCTCGACCGGCCACTCGACCTGCGGTGTTGCGTCCAGCCGCCAGCCGGTTACGCCAACGTCGCGATCGAAGTACACGAGTTCGCTGTCCAGACTGTAGCGAAAGCCCAGTGCCTGGTTTGGCCAGAGGCCTTGTACGCGCATTTGCGGCAAGCGCTGGTAGGGCTCATCGTCCGCGGCAATCGCGTCGTCAATTGTCTGGTAATCCTGTACGCGACCGAGGAACGACCAATTCTCACCGTAATAGTCGAAACTCAGCGACCTGTTCAGATGGGTAATGCTCGATGCACTAAGGCTGCCGCCAAGGTCCTCGAAAAACTGGCTGTCGGAGGTTTGCCGAAAGTCGATTCGATTGCGCCAGCCGTTCGCGAATTGGCTCTTGTTCTGGTAGGACAGCAAATGGCGGCTGTCGTTGTACAAGGCATCGTCGGCGAGGTATTCAACCTGCAACATGCCTTCGTGACGTTCTGTAAGGTAGCGAAATTCGTTGCCTAACTGGATTCCGCGGTCGGTCAACAGCCGCGGCGTCAATGTTGCATCGTAGTTATTGGAGATATTCCAGTACCAGGGCAGGCTGATTTCATTGCCACTGCGTCCGGCACTGCCTATCTCCGGGGTTAACAAGCCGGTCTTGCGTGCATCGCCGAGCGGGAATGACAACCACGGCGTGTACAGGATCGGAACACCCTGGAACCGCAGCTTCACATTTCGCGCAGTGCCGGCGCCGGTGCTGGTGTCCAAATCAATATCGGCTGCCTGCAACAGCCAATCGTTGGAGCCGGGCGGGCAGGTGGTGTAACTGACTTCGTCCAGGCTCAGGGTGCCTTCCTGGCTAATGGCAATTTTCTCGGCGGCTCCCCTGGATCCGCTAAGGCCAAGCTGGAATTCGGCACCGTTGAAAATGATTTGTCCGCCTGCGTAAGAGAACACGGCTGAGTCACTGCTGATGTTGGTGTTCGGGTCGCGGTATTCGACATTGCCGTCCAGCAGCAATGCCAGGCTGTCGGGGTCGTACACTGCCGTGTCGGCTCCGGCACTGCGGTTGCCGCTGCTGATGCGCATGCCGCCACTCATGGAAGCCTGCGGCCGGTCACCCAGTGTTGCCTCTATCTTGCCGGCTTCAATAACGAGTGTTTCCTCGCCCGGCGCGGGGTTCTCGGTCGCCGGCAGCGCCGGCTGTTCCGTCGTGGGCAGATTGCAGACGGGCGCCTGCTGGGCAGTGCCCGTGACAGGCAGCAGCAGCACGGCTACGGCAGAGAGTGGTGAGTATTTCAACAAGTGTCGGCAGCTTCGTATGCAGGGCCAGTCGCGCTAATCGCGAACCGGGACAATATGTTACGCATAAAATATGTCAACCGGTATGGCGATTTGATACCTTCGCTCAGGCTCTCCCGCCTCGCAATGCGAAAATCGAGGGAGCATTAAGCCGCCAAATTGAGGTTATCGCGTTGCCCGAAGAAACAGATACACGACGAGACGAGCTGCTGCACTGGCTGCGGTTCGGTGCCGGAATCGCGGTCGATGAGCTGACCACCGCATCCGCAGACGCGAGTTTTCGTCGCTATTTTCGTGTCCACAGCGCCGGGCAGCGCTATATCGCGATGGATGCGCCACCGGCACTGGAAGACAGCGAGCCGTTCGTCCGGATTGCCGCCTGGCTCGCCGAGATCGGCCTGAACAGCCCGCGCGTGTTGGCCCAAGACCTGAAATGCGGCTACTTGTTGCTGACGGATCTCGGCGACCGGCAATTCCTGCACACGCTGAACAGTGCGCCGCAGCGTGCGGGTGATCTTTATCGGGATGCGATGTCTGCGTTGGATACCCTGCAAGACAAGGGCGTCAGTTACCAGCAGCGCTTGCCGGTCTTCAACTCGTCATTGCTGGGCGATGAAATGGCCTTGTTTCGCGACTGGTTGTGCGCGACCCATTTGCAATTGTCGTTCACGGCCGACGATGAAGATCGCTGGAACGACACCTGCCATTTTCTGATCGAATCCGCACTTGCGCAGCCGCGCGTGTTCGTGCACCGCGACTACCACTCGCGCAACCTTATGCACTGCGAACAGGGCAACCCTGGCATGCTCGACTTCCAGGACGCCGTGAATGGCCCATTGACCTATGACCTCGTTTCGTTGCTCAAGGACTGCTACGTGCGTCGACCCGCGGCTGAAGTTGAGCAGCACGCAATTTCATTCTATGGCCTGGTACGTGAGCGTTTACCAACGGCCTTCGATGAAGTGGCGTTCATGCGCGCTTTTGAATTGATGGGCGTGCAAAGACATTTGAAAGCGGCGGGTATCTTCGCGAGGCTTAATCACCGCGACCAAAAGGCCGCTTATCTCGCCGATATCCCGCTGACCCTCAGTTACATCACGGAAGTGGCAGGTCGCTACGCGGAACTCGGCTTTTTGCACGAACTTGTGCGGGATCGTTGTCTGCCCGCCTTGCAGGTTGCCGCTTGAGAGCGATGCTGCTGGCAGCCGGCCGCGGTGAGCGATTGCGACCACTGACGGACACAGCGCCGAAAGCGTTGGTGGAAGTCAACGGTGTGAGCTTGTTGGAACGGCATTTGCGCCAACTGTCAGCTGCCGGCATCGTAAACGTTGTGATCAACACCGGTTGGCTGGGTGAGAAAATCGTTGAACGGGTCGGCAGTGGCCGGCAGTACGGATTGCAGGTTGTATACAGCCCGGAGTACGCAGCGTTGCTGGAAACGGGCGGCGGCGTCCATCGCGCGTTGCCGCTGCTGGGCACTGAGCCGTTTTGGGTCGTCAATGCGGATATCGTGTGCGACTGGCCTTTCGTCGTGCCGGCCCTCGCGGAGGACATCGACGCGCAGCTGGTGCTGGTACCCAACCCCGGCTATCGTGATAACGGCGACTTCTCACTGGAGGCCGGCCGGGTGCGTAACGGCAGCGTACGGCCTTACACCTTCAGTGGTATTGCCTGTTACCGCCCGCGGTTCTTCGCGGGCTGTACGCAAGGGCGGTTCGGACTTGCACCGATGTTGCAGCAAGCCGCTGACGAAGGTCGTTTGAGCGGCGAAGTCTACGACGGCTTGTGGGCGGACATTGGCACGCCGGAACGCCTGGCGGCGTTGAGTGCCCGGCTTCAGGAGGTCGGCAGCGACGGCACGTAGTTCAATTGCCGATCGCTTAGATCCAGCTGTGCCAGCAAATGCTGCAGCAAGCGCGACTCCAGTTCAGCGTACGGGGTCGTTACGCCTAGCTCCCGCAAATTGACCAGTTCGAGACCCTGATAGCCACAGGGGTTGATCCGCGAAAACGGTTCCAGATCGGCCTCAATATTAAGCGCCATGCCGTGATAGCTGGCACCGCGGCGAATTCGCAGGCCGACACTCGCCAGCTTTTTCTCGCCGACGTACACGCCAGGCGCGTTTGCGCGGCATTCGGCAACGATCGAAAAATCGGCGGCGAGGCGGATGACGGCACGCTCCAGGGCGGTGACCAGGGGGCGAACACCAATGCCGGCGCGGCGAATGTCCAGCAAAGGGTAGATCATCATCTGGCCGGGTCCGTGGTAGGTCACCTGGCCGCCCCGGTCTATTTGCACCACCGGAATGTCTCCGGGCGCCAACAGGTGCTCGCGACTGGCATTCAGGCCCAGCGTGAATACCGGTGGGTGCTCAGTGAACCAGATCTCGTCGGCCGTCGCCGCGCTGCGGACGTTGGTCAAAGCCTGCATCGCCCGCCACAGTGGCTCGTAATCTTGCCTGCCCAATGAGCGGATCGTCATGGGCAGGGTTTCCTGCGAGCTGGCTACGGCACTCACAGCGCTACAAGAACGTCATCGTGTGCGCTGAGGTCGATGTATATGGCATCCAGTTGCGCCTGACTTTCCGCATCGATGGTGATGGTTATCGAAATAAACCGACCGTTGCGACTCGGTGAAGTGCGAATGGCCTCGTCGCTGACAGGTCCGGCATGCTGTTCGACAATACGGCGCGCCGTAGTCTGGAACTCGGCACTGTCCCGCCCCATCATCTTGATGGGGAATTCGCAGGGAAATTCCAGCAGTGACGGTTTCTCGTCGCTCATCTCCGCTGCCGCTCTATTCGAACCACAACTGCACGCTGTCGCTCGCGCGCTGCCAGATTGAGCCGGTCGGATTCTCGCCCAGCGCCCGCAATGGTTCCTTCATCAGGGCGGTTCCGTTCAGGCTGATCTGCAATTCAGCAACCGGCTGGCCCTGCGCGATTGGCGCGACCAGCATGCTCGGAATATTCAGCACAGACTCCAGTTTGTCGTAACTGCCGCGCGGCACCGTAATGTAGAGGTCTTCCGATACACCCAGCTTTGAGTATTGATTCGCCGATTTCCACACCCGGGCGGAGGTGACTTCGGTGCCGGCTTCGTACAGCAAGCGGGTTTCGAAGAAACGGAAACCGTAGTTCAGCAATGCCTGGCTACCGTCAACCCGGGCTTTGGCGCTGGCGGTGCCCATGACAGCGGCGATGATACGCATGCCATCGCGCACGGCAGAGGAGACCAGGCAATAACCTGCGTCATCGGTGTGCCCGGTTTTCATGCCGTCGACACTCTCGTCACGCCACAGCAGCGAGTTGCGATTGCTTTGAGTAATGTCGTTGAAGGTAAATTCCCGCACGGAGTACCAGCGGTAATACTCCGGAAACTCGCGAACAACCGCGCGAGCCAACGTCGCCATGTCGCGTGCCGTTGTGTAGTGGCCTTCATCCGGCAAGCCCGTGGCGTTCTTGAACTGGGTGCCACGCATCTTGAGCTGCGCGGCATAACGATTCATCACCTCGGCGAACACGGCTTCCGTACCGGCAACGTGTTCGGCCAGTGCTACGCTCGCGTCGTTACCCGATTGGACGATCATGCCGAGCAGCAGGTCCTCAACCGAAACCCGCTTGCCGACCTCGATGAACATCCGCGAGCCCTGTGTCCGCCAGGCTTTCTCGCTGATTGTCACCTGATCGTCGAGGCGCAACTGATTTTCCTGCAGAGCACGAAATACCGCGTAGCCGGTCATCAGCTTGGTCAGACTTGCTGGCGCCAGCCGTTCATCCGGATTCAGCGTAGCGATTACGCTGCCGGTTTGGCTGTCAATGACGTGGTAACTCTTCGCGCCAATGACGGGCGGTGAGGGCACCGGCAGTTCTGCCGCGCTAAGTGGCAAGGCGATAAACAGGGACAGGCTGAGCAGAATCTTGGAGAGAACGGGCATAGTATCGGTCGCGGATAGCTAAAAGCCGCTTATTGTAACGTCACTTGCTCGCTTGGGACACGACTGCGTGGCGTTCGTTCATTCCGTGACAATGTGCGAGTCCGAAATTCCCAGGCGTTGCAATTGGGCGACCACGGCATCGTATTGATCAACATCATCAATCGGGCCTATCCGAACCCGGTACAACTCAGGATCGCTGGTCTCGTCACGGTGTACGAATGCATTGCCGATACCCTGACCGTTCAGCATCCGGTAGCGGCGCTCGGCATTGTCACGCTCGCCGAAGGCACCGACCTGCACGTAAACCTTGCTGGCCGAGCCGGCCGCTGGCAATTCGCCGGGGCTGGCGGCCACCGTCGCCGGTTCCGCCGGATCGTCAAAACTGATCGCGGTCACTTCGACCAGGCTGGTGCCGTCGTTCACCATGTCCAGACGCCGTGCTGCCGCGTACGACAGATCGATGATGCGGTTGTCGACGAACGGTCCGCGGTCGTTGACCCGTACGATCACGGTCTTGTTGTTCTTCAGATTCCGCACTTTGACGTACGTCGGCAACGGCAGGGACTTGTGGGCTGCCGTCAGCTGATGCATGTCGTACGGTTCCTGGCTGGAGGTCATTCGTCCGTGAAACTTTCTGCCGTACCACGAGGCGACGCCGCGTTCCTTGTAGCCATGGCTGCTGGCCAGGACCTTGTACGGCTGGCCGTAAACCTCGTAAATCGGGCCGTTACCGTAACGACTGGCCGGTTCTGCGCGCGGCACAGGGTCACTCGGCAGTGTCCGCGGTACGGCGGACCCGGCGCGGGGGCCGCTGTCAGTATCCGGTCTGACCTCAGGTCGGTTCGCGCACGCGCTGAGCCCGCTGATCAGCAGCAGGGTGCCAATCTTGCGCCAGTCAGCCAGCTGCATTGTGCACTTCCAGCGCGATTTCCTGGCCCAGCTGGTGTACCGCGAGCGCATACATCACGCTCCGGTTGTAGCGGGTAATGACGAAGAAATTGTGGAACCCGACCCAGTATTCGTCGCCACCGTCGCCATCCAGTTTCAGCAGTGCACTGTCCGCATCGTCGTCCAGTGCGGTTGCAAACTGCACGCCACTGCTCTGAAGCGAGGCAACCGTATCGGTGGTCTTGAGGGAATTGTCGGGCGCGGCGCCGTTCCAGGTATCGGCCAGTGTGGCGCGCGTGACAACTTCTTGTTGTGGCTGCCACTTGTGACGGACGAAATAATTGGCGACGCTGCCTATGACGTCTGTCCAGTTTGACCAGATATCGCGCTTGCCGTCGTCGCTGGCATCAACGGCATAAGCGCGGAAACTGCTGGGCATGAACTGCGGGGCTCCCATTGCGCCGGCGTACGAGCCGGTCGCATCGTTTGCATCCATGCCTTCTTCGCGCACCAGCAATAGAAATTGCTGCAACTCGCGACGGAAAAATTTGGCACGCGGCGGGTAATCGAACGCCAGCGTGGAAAGCGAGTCCACAACCCGGTAGTTGCCGGTGATGCGGCCATAGAAGGTTTCCACGCCAATGATTCCTACAAGGATTTCGATCGACACGCCGGTATCGGCGCTGATGCGTCGCAAGGTCGCATCGTGCTCGCGCCAGAAATCGGCGCCAGCCTGTATGCGTTCCGGAGTCATGAAAATTTTGCGGTAATCGCCCCAGGTGAGGGTGCGTTCCGCCGGTCGACTGATGGCGTCGATGATTGCGCTCTTCGATTCCGCACCGGCAAGCACTTTGACCAGAGTCGTCCGGTCGTAGTCGTACTCCGCAACCATCTCGTCGATAAAGTCGCGCACATCGGCGCGCTCGGTATCGATAGCAAAAGCGGCTGCAGGTGCAGAGGCAAGTAGTGCGGCGACGATGAGTCGTGTTGCAGTGTTAATGAGTAATACCTCAGTGCGGGAGCAATTTTCGGTGCGTGTGAATGGACATGAGAATACCGAATCCGGCCATTAGGGTCACCATGGACGTGCCGCCAAAACTGACCAGCGGTAACGGCACCCCAACAACCGGTACCAGCCCTGTGACCATTGCCGTATTGACGAAAACGTAGACAAAAAATGTCAGGCTGATGCTGCCGGCCAGCAGCCGGGAGTAGGAGTCGCGTGCTTGCATGGCAATGTACATGCCACGGCCGATAACAAATACGTACAAGCCCAGCAACGTCAGTACGCCCAGTAAGCCCAGCTCTTCGCCCATAACGGCAAAGATAAAGTCGGTGTCGCGTTCGGGCAGAAATTCAAGCTGCGCCTGGCTGCCGTTGGTCCAGCCCTTGCCGAACAAGCCACCTGAACCGATTGCAATCTTCGACTGAATGATGTTGTAGCCGGCGCCCAACGGATCGGAGTCGGGATTCAGCAGAGTAAGGACGCGTTGCCGCTGATAGTCCTGCATGAAGTTCCACAACACCATCGCACCCGGTATGGACAACAGTCCGAGCATGAACATTAAACGTATCGACATGCCGGCAAGGACAAGTACGAGAAAACCTGATGCAGCGATCAGTAACGCCGTACCCAGATCCGGTTGTTTGGCGATCATGACGGCCGGCAGCACGATCAATGCGCCAACGACCAGCAAATGCCCCGCGCGCGGCGGTAGCGTGCGTTGGTGCAGATAGGCTGCGGCCATCATCGGCACGGCGAGTTTCATGATCTCTGAGGGTTGAAAGCGTATGCCGATATCCAGCCAGCGCTGCGCACCCTGACCGACTTCGCCGCGGATCAGCACCATGGTCAGCAAAACCAGGCCCGACACATAGGCCCAGAACGACCATCGCCGCAGTACGTCGGGCGGCAATTGGGCAACCATAATGAGTGCACACAAGGCAACGCCGAGCCGTACACATTGCGATACCCACAGGTCCATGTTGGTTCCAACCGCACTGTAAAGCACGACCAGGCCGAAGCCACAGGTGAGCAGCAGGCCGCCAAGCAGCGGTCCATCGATATGCACATTGCGCAGCAAGCGAGCCATGTCGCCAAGCGGCGCCGCCTTGCGTTCGATCAGTCGCTGGGTGTCACTGAATCGCATCAGTGCTGTATCCGAGGTATTGATCCATGATCTGTCGGGCGATAGGAGCGGCGACGCGCGAACCACTGCTGCCGTTTTCAATCACAACGGCCACCGCAATTCTGGGTTCCTCCAGTGGCGCAAACGACACGAACAGCGCGTGATCGCGCAACCGCTCGGCGATGGTTTCTTCATCGTATTCGTCTTCTTGCGCGACAGTGAACACCTGGGCAGTGCCACTTTTTCCGGCCATCGAATATTCGGCGCCACGACCGGCCGCACGCGCGGTGCCTTTCGGCCCTTGCAGGACGTCGTGCATCGCGTTGATCACGCTATCCCAGTAAAAATCGTTGTCGATCTCGACCGCCGATTCGATTACCGGATCGACAGCCGTGCGCTCGCCGGTCAGCGGGTTTTCGACAGCGGTGACCAGGTGTGGGCGGAAACGTTGGCCGCGCATGGCCAATGCGGCCGTCGCATTGGCGAGCTGCAACGGCGTTGCCAGCATGTAGCCCTGACCGATTGACGCTATGACCGTTTCACCGGGGAACCAGACCTGATCGGCCCGCGTGCTGAATGCACCACGTTTCCACTCGCGTGAAGGCACGAGTCCTGGCAACTCACCCACCATGTCCAGTCCGCTGGCACTGCCGAGACCGAAGGCCGTCAAATAATCGTGCATGACGTCGATGCCAATGTCCCGACTGATCTCGTAGAAGTACACATCACAGGATTCGGCGATTGCACCGTGCAAATCAAGTTCGCCGTGTCCTTCGGGCCGCCAGTCACGGTAACGGTGGGTGCTGCCGGGCAAAGTGTAATAGCCGCGGCACATCGTGCGCCGGGTAAGATTGGTGGCGCCGGTGGCGAGGGCCGCCAGAGCCAGCATCGGTTTGATGGTGGAACCGGGCGGGTAGTTGCCGCGCACGGCGCGGTTGAACAGCGGCTGATTCGGGTCGGTTTGCAAGGAGCGGAATTCGGTTGGCGACATGCCCAGCGCAAACGAGTTCGGGTCAAACGCCGGCGCACTGACGAGTGCCAGCACTTCGCCATTGCGCGGATCGATAGCGACAATCGAGCCGCGCTGCCCCTCAAGCGCACGACTTGCCAGCTTTTGCAGTTCGAGGTCGATGCTGAGATGCAGGTTTATGCCGGGCGTAGGCGCTTCGCCTTCGACCAGCGCCTGCGACAGCTCGCGGGAGTCGGCCGGGACTTGACGCCCGCGCGCGTTGGTCACGATTTGCCGGTGGCCGGGCTGGCCGTGCAGGCGGTCTTCATTGAAGTACTCAACCCCTGACTTGCCGGTGTGCGCCGTGCCGGCATACGCCGCTGCATCGAGCCTGTTCAGGTCGCTGGTCGATATGGCGCTGACGTAACCGAGAGCATGCGCAACGCTGCTGCCGTGCGGGTAATGCCTGACCAGTCGCGGTCTGAAGTCCACGCCGGGAAACCGCGGGCGCTGCACCGCAAAGTTGGAAATTTCCTTCTCCGTCAGTCGAAACCGCAAGGTGACCGGTTTGAATCGCGGGCCGCGGCGGCTCAGGTTTTTGAAGCGCGGAATGTCTTCCGCATCGATCAGCCCAAGCTCCGCCAGCTTCTGCAAGGTGACGTCGAGGTCGCGGACCTGCTCGGGTATCAGTTCGAGCTGGTAGGCAGGAAGGTTCTCGGCCAGCACCTTGCCGTTGCGATCAAAGATCAGGCCGCGCGTTGGCGGTATGGCTTCGAAGCGAATCCGGTTGCCATGCGACTGCTCGGCAAAATGCTCATGGTCGATAATTTGCAATTGCACCAGCCGGCTGATGACCGTGCCCAGCAAAATCGTGCCGATAACGGCGGACAGCACCACCCGGCCAGCGAACATGCGCCGTTCCGAGTGGTGGTCCTTGATGGGTGAGATCAGGTCCATGGTGTCAGTCTGCTAGGAGGAGCGGCGGCGATAACTCACCGTGCCGAACAACAAGTAGACCAGTGGCCACAGCAAGGTTCCCGATACGACCGGGCCCCAGAAGCGCACGCTGTCGGTGCTGATCCCGGCGACGCCGTTAATCCAGAACAGGATAAACTGGTACAAGCCGATGAGTGCGGCGACCGTGATCGTCAACTGTGACAGTGGGAATACGCGCAACTGCAGATGAAAACGCACGGTCAGGAACACAACGGCCGACAGCGCCAGTGCGTGCTGTCCGAGCAGGGTACCTTGTGCGACATCCAGCACGAGTCCGGTGATCCAGGCGCTGCCCACGCTGAAATTGCGTGGCAATGCCATTGTCCAATATATAAGTATCAGCAGTACCCAGTCCGGGCGGAATGGTTCGAAGGACTCAGGCAGTGGGGCGATAGCGAGCATCATCGCAACGATGATCGAGATCAGTACCGGGACGCGTCTGATTGCCTGCCGCTCAGCCATCGTCTTCAACGTCCTCTGTTTCTTCTGCCTCTGCTTCGCTTGGGGGCGTGGCCGATGACCAGATCAGCATGATTTCGCGCACCTGGTTCAGTGCGGCGGTCGGCTTGGCCGACACCTGCGCGAACGGTTCCTGCGGAATGCGCTCCACTTTCACGACGGTCGCAACGGGGTAGCCAGCCGGGAATGCGCCGCCGAGGCCGGAGGTGACCAACAGATCACCAACCTCGATGTCGGCATTATTGGGCAGGTACTGCAGGTCGAGTCGATCGTATTCGCCAGTGCCGAACGCAATCGTACGCAAGCCCGTGCGATTGACCTCCACGGGCAGCGCATGGTCGGGGTCGCTGATCAACAGGGCCTGCGACGACAACAGCCCCGTCTCGATGACCTGGCCCACAACGCCGCCGGAATCGATCAGCGCCTGACCGTCGTAGACATCGTCGCGTTCACCTTTGTCGATCACGATGGAGTGGCGATAGGGGTTACTGCTGACCGACATGATTTCGGCAACGCGTACCCGATCGGTCATGCGCGGCGTCGCTTCCAGCATTGCCCGCAGTCGCGCGTTCTCGGCCTCAAGTGCCGCATAGCGTTGCAGGCGAGCGTGGGTCAACAGGCGCTCGGCGGTCAGGCGGCTGTTTTCCAGCAGCAGATCATTGCGATCGGCCGTCGTGTTCTGCAGCCAGTGCCAGCTGGAAACCGGCGCATCGACGAGCACCCGCAGCGGGTACACCGCGGCGCTGATGGCCTTGCGCACGGCGTCGAGGTGTTGCTGGCGCTGGTCGACGATCATCAGCAGGATGCTCAGGCCGGCGAGCAGCAACCAGCGCAAGCCCAGGGCCGGCGTTCGGCTGGATCGATGTTGGTTGTCGGTGCGCGCGGAAGCCATCAGCGTGGTCCGCGCAGGGTCAGTCGCCGGGCTGCAGGGTTAGACGCTGCACGGCGGGCGGGGCGCAGCAGTGCATGCACCTATTCAAGGCCGAAGACGGCCGGACCTTGCTCGTCGATGAGCTCGATCACCCGACCGCCGCCACGAGCGACACAAGTGAGCGGGTCATCCGCGATAATGACGGGCAATCCGGTTTCTTCCATGAGTAACTTGTCCAGTTCGCGCAACATCGCGCCGCCGCCGGTGAGGACGATGCCGCGTTCTGCCACGTCGGCACCCAGTTCCGGTGGCGTTTGCTCCAGGGCTTCCTTGACCGCGCCGACGATGCCTTGCAAGGGTTCTTGCAGGGCTTCCAGTATCTCGTTGCTGTTCAGCGTAAAGCTGCGCGGTACGCCTTCTGACAGATTGCGACCCTTG
This sequence comes from Woeseia oceani, assembly GCF_001677435.1. Lineage (GTDB taxonomy): Bacteria > Pseudomonadota > Gammaproteobacteria > Steroidobacterales > Woeseiaceae > Woeseia > Woeseia oceani. Next base: position 2,798,432 of record NZ_CP016268.1, on the reverse strand, counting down.
ACCGAGATTTCCAGCACTTCCTGGCCCGGGAAGGCCGAGCCGATCTCATGTTTGATGCGCTCGGCGGTTGCCTCACCAATGAGGATGCCGTAGTTGCGGCGTACATAATTGGTGATGGCCTCGTCGAAGCGATCGCCGCCGATACGCACCGATGCCGCGTATACGATGCCGTTAAGGGAAATTACCGCCACTTCTGAGGTGCCACCGCCTATGTCGAGAACCATGGAGCCGCGCGCTTCGTGGACCGGCATGCCGGCACCTATCGCTGCTGCCATGGGCTCGGGAATCAGGTGGACCTTGCGAGCCCCGGCCCCTTCTGCGGATTCACGAATAGCGCGTCGTTCGACCTGGGTAGAGCCGTAGGGGACGCAAATCAGCACCCGCGGGCTGGGCCGGAAATACCGTGTGCCGTGCGCCTTGCGGATGAAATGCTGCAGCATTTTCTCGGTTACGGTGAAGTCAGCAATTACGCCGTCTTTCAGCGGCCGAATGGCCGTTATGTTGCCGGGCGTACGGCCCAGCATGTTTTTGGCTTCCATGCCCACCGCCTCGACCACCCGGCCACCGCGGCCGCTGTCTTCGCGTATGGCAACCACAGACGGTTCATCCAGTACGATGCCGTGTCCGCGGGAGTAAATGAGCGTGTTGGCGGTCCCGAGATCGATCGACAGATCGTTCGAGAAATAACCTAAAATGTTCTTGAGCATGCTGGGGGAAGGTTCCGCGACAGAGATTAACTTTGTAATCTAACAATGCGCAGGACATTGAGCAAGACGGCGTGTATCATTGCGACCGCCCAAATTCAGCACTACTGCCGCAAGGCAATCCTGAGGTTCTCCGTTGTCACTCAGTAAAGATCAGGTTCAGCACATCGCGATGTTGGCAAGGCTGCGACTGGCCGAAAGCGAAGTAGACGATGTGGCGGACAAACTCTCCCGGATCGTCGATTTCGTCGATCAGCTTGGCGCTGCCGATACCGGCAATGTCTCTCCCATGGCGCATCCTTTGAACCAGGGTCAGCGTCTGCGCGCTGATGTGGTGACAGAGCCGAATGCGCGGGCGCAAATCCAGGCGAATGCACCCGCTGTGCAGGACGGTCTGTACCTCGTTCCCAAAGTAATCGAATAGTCATGGCGGCCGATAACAACACATTGCATGCGCTGACGCTTACCGAGCTCGCGCAGGGTCTCAAGGCTCGCGACTTCACGTCCCGTACGCTCACCGAAACATTGCTGGAACGTATTGCCGAAACTGGCGCAGCGCTTAATGCGTTTATCACTGTTACGGAAGACGAAGCACTTGCCGCAGCCGATGCGGCGGATCAGTTGCTGGCTAAGAACAAGGGCGGCCTGCTAACGGGTGTCCCTCTCGTCCACAAAGATATTTTTTGCACGCGCGGTGTTCGCACCACGTGTGGCTCACGCATGCTCGACAATTTTGTTTCGCCTTACGATGCAACTGTTGTTGAGCGTCTGGCCGCAGCCGGTGTTGTGTCGCTCGGTAAGACCAACATGGACGAGTTCGCGATGGGCTCGTCAAATGAAACCAGTTATTTTGGTCCTGTTTTAAATCCGTGGGATCACGCGCGTTCACCGGGTGGTTCATCCGGTGGTTCGGCGGCGGCGGTGGCGGCTCGGTTAATACCGGCGGCGACCGGCACGGATACCGGCGGCTCCATTCGGCAACCGGCGGCGTTGACCGGCACTATCGGCCTGAAACCTACCTACGGTCGTGTGTCGCGTTACGGCATGATCGCCTTTGCGTCCAGCCTTGATCAGGCAGGTGTTATCACGCGTTCTGCGGCGGATGCAGCAGCACTACTGCAGGTTATGGCGGGTTTCGATGAGCGCGATTCCACCTCCGTGGACCAGCCTGTACCGGATTATTCCGCAACGCTCGATCAATCGTTGCAAGGCCTGCGTATCGGTATTGTTCGCCAGCATTTCGACGCGGGGCTCGACGCTGACAACGCACAGCAAGTCAAAGCAGCGATTGCGGTGCTGGAGGCGGGCGGTGCAACGGTCAAGGAAGTGGATCTGCCCAATCTGGATTTGTCAGTACCGACATACTATGTCGTTGCGCCGGCGGAGTGTTCGTCGAACATGTCGCGTTTCGATGGTGTGCGGTTTGGACACCGGGCTGAAAACGCAACTGACTTGCTGGATCTCTATTGCCGCAGTCGCGGTGAGGGATTTGGCGCTGAAGTGCAGCGTCGGATTCTGACCGGCACCTATGTACTGTCGGCAGGCTATTACGACGCTTACTACTTGCAGGCGCAGAAAGTTCGTCAGCTCATTGCCGAAGATTTCCGCAAAGCGTTTGCGGATGTTGATGTCATTGCCGGCCCGACTTCACCCGCACCGGCGTTCCCGCTCGGCGACAAGACCGACGATCCGATCACGATGTACCTCAACGACATCTACACGATAGGCGCGAACCTTGCTGGTTTGCCAGCGATGTCCGTGCCGTGCGGAATGGTTGACGGTTTGCCCGTGGGCTTGCATCTCGTTGGACCGCACTTCAGTGAAGAACGGTTGCTGAACTGCGCACACCGTTACGCAGCTGAAACGAACTGGCACACGCTGTGCCCGGAGGCCTACCGATGAGTACGGCCTGGGAAGTGGTTATCGGTCTCGAGATTCACACGCAGCTCGCAACCAAGAGCAAAATTTTTTCCGGTGCGGCCACGGCATACGGTGCGGAACCCAACACGCAGGCCTGCCTCGTCGATCTGGGCTACCCGGGTGTGTTGCCTGTATTGAACGCGGACGTGGTGCGTATGGCCTGCAAGTTTGGCTTTGCCGTCGGGGCTGATATAGCGCCGCGTTCGGTATTTGCGCGCAAGAATTACTTTTACCCGGACTTGCCGAAGGGATACCAGATCAGTCAGTTCGAACTGCCGATCGTCGTCGGCGGCGAGCTGATGATTCGGGATGACGACGGCAACGAAAAGCGCATCGGCATTACCCGTGCCCATCTTGAGGAAGACGCGGGCAAATCCATCCACGTGGGTTTGGATGCCAATTCGGGCATCGACCTGAACCGTGCGGGCACGCCCTTGCTGGAAATTGTCTCCGAACCGGATATGCGCTCGGCGCGCGAAGCCGTCGCCTACATGCGCAAGATTCATTCAATCGTTCGCTACCTTGAAATTTCCGACGGCAATATGCAGGAAGGCTCGTTCCGTTGCGATGCGAATGTCTCTGTTCGGCCGCGCGGACAAACAGCACTGGGAACGCGCACGGAGCTCAAAAACCTGAACTCGTTCCGGTACGTCGAGAAAGCGATCAATTTCGAAGTAGCCCGGCAGATCGAGCTGATCGAGGATGGCGGGCAGGTCGTGCAGGAAACACGGCTGTACGATTCGGATCGTGACGAAACCCGCTCAATGCGCAGCAAGGAAGAGGCGAATGACTACCGTTATTTCCCCGATCCTGATCTGCTGCCCGTTGAAATCGATGACTCCTTTATCAGTGCCGTCCGCGATTCGCTGCCGGAGTTGCCAAACGCGAAGCTGCAGCGGTTCGTCGATGAGTACGGCATTAAAGTCGCTGACGCGGAAGTGCTGACACAAAATCGGGCACTGGCCGACTATTTCGAAGAAGTCACTGTCGCAGCTGGCGGCAACGCGCAGCAGGCGGCCAACTGGGTTACCGGCGAGCTGACCGCGGCAATGAATCGTGATGGTCTGGAGATCAGCGAGCAAAGCCTGACGCCGGAGCAGCTCGGCGGGCTGTTGCGGCGCATTGATGACGGCACGATCTCCGGCAAGATTGCCAAGGAAGTCTTCGAGGCGATGTGGACCGGCGAGGGCAGTGCGGATGAGGTCATTGCTGCACGAGGGCTCACGCAGATCACCGATACATCCGCGATCGATGCGATCGTTGATGCGGTTATCGAGGCCAATCCCCAGCAGGTTGCGGACTATCGCGCCGGCAAGGAAAAGATCATCGGTTTCCTCGTCGGCCAGGTCATGAAGGAATCGCGCGGCAAGGCCAACCCCGGTCAGGTCAACGAGTCGTTGAAACGCAAACTCGCTGCTTCGTGATACTGGTTATCACCGGTCATGTCCGCTAACGACACTGTCATTCCGTTCCTGTTCGAGTCGCTGCCGGTGCGCGGTGCGCTCGTGCAGCTGAGCTCGTCGTGGCAACGCATGCAGGAAGGGCGCCAGTACGTTGAGCCCGTTGCTGAAGTGTTGGGGCACGCCGCAGCCGCCAGCGCATTGATAGCACAAAGCCTGAAATCCGACAGCAATATTACCTTGCAAATCAGCGGCGACGGTCCGTTGTCCATGCTGGTCATGCAATGCAGCAGCAAGCTCGAAATGCGCGGTATGGCCCATGCCGACCTCGGGGGTGCCGCGCTGTCATACGCGGAAATGGTGTCCCGGGCGCAGTGTGCGATCACGGTGGACGGCAGCGCGATAGAGCGACCGTACCAGGGGATCGTCGACGTTAGCGGCGAGTCGCTGGCGGCCAGCCTGGAAACGTATTACGAGCGTTCGGCACAGATTCCCAGTCACCTTGCTCTGCTCGCCGAGCCAACGGTTGCTGGCGGCCTGTTGCTGCAGCAAATGCCGGGCAGCGGTGAGCTCGACGAAGACGACTGGCGGCGGCTCGGCATGCTGGCCGCGACATTGCGCCCCGACGATATGCGCGCTGGCGTCGATATGGGGCTGCTGGGCCGCTTGTTTGCGGATGACGACCTGCGTGTATTTGCCGGCCGTGACGCCATGTTTCGTTGCCGTTGCAGCCGCGAACGAACCGAAGACGTCTTGCGCATGCTGGGCGAACAGGAAGCAATGGAATCGGTCCAGACGGACGGCGCTGTTGACGTGACCTGTGAATACTGCGGTCGCAAGCGCCGCTTTGACGAGATCGATATCAAACGGCTGTTCGCGCTGCCCGGTCCGTCGTCGGGTCGTTTGCACTAGCCACAGCGGGCACCAGCCTGGCGCCACGCCCGCAATACGGTTTCCGGGCGCTCGTCCCTTTTCCTGTCAAAAGCCTCTGTGCTACACTGCGCGCCGGTTATATAAAGATATCCTTATATATTTATTATGTTAGCTTCCACGCAACAGTTGCTGGCCCGCCTGAAGGTCGTCGCTGACCCGGTGCGGCTGCGGCTGCTGGCCTTGTGCCGGCACGGCGAATGCAGTGTGTCCGAGTTGACCGAGGTTCTGGGTCTGAGTCAGCCGCGGGTGTCGCAACACCTGAAACAGCTGTGCGATGCGGAACTGGTTGAACGCTTTCGCGACGGGCAACGCGTCTACTACCGTTTACCCACCCGGGCTGCGCTGGCAGCTCAGCACCGGCAGCTGTTGCGCCTGTTGCCCGACGACGAGCCACTGTTTGCCGCCGATGCCGCAGAACTGCGTCGCTTGCGCAATGTCGACCGGCAACCCGCCGAGCTCGCAGAGCCTCTCGACGCGACAGCCGACCGCGGCCTGCACCGCGCCATCATGGACTTGACCGTTGCGGCGCCGATTGGCGATCTGCTGGACATCGGTTGTGGTCGCGGCGGACTGCTGAAGTTGCTGTCGAGCCGGGCGAATCGCGCGGTCGGAGTCGACATCGACGCGGGTGCGCGTGACCTCGCACGCAATGAATTGCTGCTGGCCGGACTCAGCAATTGCAGTTTGCGTTTTGGCGACATGTACCGATTGCCGTTCGCGGATGACGAATTCGACACGATCATTCTCGACGATGTACTGGCGGGTGCGGATCGTCCGCTCGATGCGCTGCAAGAAGCCGTGCGGCTGCTCCGCCCTGGCGGGCGCATGCTGTTGCTCCAGGCAGTTACCGACACCAATGTCGCCGCCGTGCAAAAGCAACTGGCGCAATGGTGTGCGGCAACCGGTCTGCGCCTCGCGCCCGGTCGTCTCGTCCCGCAGAAAAACCCGAGCTGGATACTGGCCGTCGCCTGTCCCGCCGAAACCGACATCAACGAAACGGCAGCGGCCTGAACGCCACTGTCCAACAAGAGCTGACCATGACCAATCCTGACCCCAGTAAACAACCACGTGTGTCCTTTGAGTTTTTCCCGCCCAACACCGAGAAAATGGAAGAGACCTTGTGGGCATCCATCGAGCGCCTGTCGGTCTTGTCACCGCACTTTGTGTCGGTGACTTATGGTGCCGACGGTTCAACCCGGGAGCGCACTCACGCTGCCGTCGCCAGGATCATGAAAGAAACGTCATTGACGGCAGCACCGCACCTGACCTGTATCGGTGCGAGTCGTGACGCGATTGACGACATCGCGCGTGAGTACTGGGACATGGGTGTGCGGCACCTGGTGGCATTGCGCGGCGATACGCCGAAAGACTGCCAGAGCTATGCGCCGCGTGCGGATGGTTACGCCTACGCAGCTGACCTGGTTGCCGGGCTCAAGCGCGTGGCTGATTTCGATATCTCGGTTGCGGCTTACCCGGAAGTACACCCGGAAGCGCCGAACCCGGATTTCGATCTGGATAACCTGAAACGCAAACTCGATGCCGGTGCATCGCGAGCTATCACCCAGTTTTTCTTTGATGTTGAGAGTTATTTGCGTTTCAGAGACCGCTGCGCCGCTGCGGGTGTCGATTCGCAGCTCGTGCCCGGAATACTGCCCATTACCCGCTTTCCGCAGTTACAGCGTTTTGCGACGGCTTGCGGTGCAACCGTGCCGGACTGGTTGCACGAACGATTCGACGGACTCGACGACGATGCTGAAACGCGGCAAATGATCGCGGCCAGCGTCGCCATCGAGCAGGTTCGTTTGCTGCGTACGCAAGGCATCAATGAGTTTCACTTTTACACACTGAATCGCTCGGAACTGACATTCGCCATATGTCACGCGCTTGGCGTTCGGCCACAACAAGTTGCGGCCTGAAGGAAATGACCATGACCAGAGATGAACGAATCGCCTCGTTGAAAGCGAGCTTCGAACAACGCATCCTGCTGCTCGATGGCGCGATGGGTACGATGATTCAGCGGCAACGGCTGGAAGAAGACGATTTTCGCGGTGAGCGGTTTCGAGACTGGCACCGTGATCTGAAGGGCAACAACGATTTGCTGTCGATTACCCGGCCGGATGTGATCCGTGAAATTCATCGGCAGTTTCTCGATGCCGGCGCGGACATCATTGAAACCAATACGTTTAATTCCAACGCGCCGTCCATGGCGGACTACGGCATGGAGTCGCTGGTAGCGGAACTGAATCTGGCGGCCGCCAGGCTCGCTCGCACCTGCGCGGATGAAGTCGCGGCCAAAGACGGCAGACCGCGCTTTGTTGCCGGCGTGCTCGGGCCAACCAACCGTACGGCGTCGTTGTCACCGGACGTTAACGATCCGGGCTTTCGCAACATTCGCTTTGCCGAACTGGCGGAAACCTACCAGATCGCGACCACCGCTTTGATCGAGGGCGGTGCCGATTTCATCATGATCGAAACCATCTTCGATACGCTCAACGCCAAAGCCGCGATATTTGGCGTACGTCGAACGTTTGAAGCTACCGGCATTACCCTGCCGGTCATGATTTCAGGAACCATTACGGATGCCTCCGGACGCACATTGTCCGGGCAGACCACTGAAGCGTTCTGGAACTCAGTGCGGCATGCTGAGCCGTTCATGATCGGGCTGAACTGTGCACTCGGTGCGAGTGACATGCGGCCCTACGTCGCGGAGTTGTCCCGTATAGCCGATACCGGTGTCAGTGCGCACCCCAATGCCGGATTGCCAAACGAGTTTGGCGAGTACGATGAGACGGCCGAAGAAATGGCGGAAGTCGTTCGTGAATTCGTCGAGTCAGGGCTTGTGAACCTCGTTGGCGGATGTTGCGGAACGACGCCGGAGCACATCGCCGCCCTGCGCAATGCGATCGACGGTGCTGCACCGCGGGTGATACCTGAAGTACCGGTGCGGTGTCGTTTGTCCGGCCTTGAGCCGCTGACGATAGGCCCTGACGACTTGTTCCTGAACGTTGGTGAACGTACCAACGTGACAGGTTCTGCGCATTTTCGGCGCTTGATCGAAGCGGATGACTACGCCACAGCGGTTGATGTCGCCCGACAGCAGGTCGACAACGGTGCGCAGATCATCGATATCAATATGGACGAGGGCATGCTCGATTCGGAGCAGGCGATGGTTACCTTTCTTAACCTGATTGCCGGCGAACCGGATGTGTCGCGCGTACCTATCATGCTGGACTCATCGAAGTGGTCGGTCATAGAAGCCGGACTGCGCTGTGTACAAGGCAAAAGCGTCGTTAACTCGATCAGTCTCAAGGAAGGTGAAGAAGCCTTCATTCAACAGGCTAAACTGGTTCGTGATTACGGTGCAGCGGTTATCGTCATGGCATTCGACGAGGATGGCCAGGCGGACAGCGTCGAGCGCAAGGTCGAGATCTGTGCGCGCAGTTACCAGGTACTGACCGAGAAAGTGGGCTTCGATCCCGCTGACATTATCTTTGATCCGAACATCTTTGCGGTTGCTACTGGCATCGACGAACACAACAGCTACGGCAAAGACTTCATTGAAGCCACGCGGCTGATCAAGGAAAAATTGCCGCACGCGTTGGTGAGCGGTGGCGTCAGCAACGTGTCTTTCTCGTTCCGCGGCAACAACGTGGTCCGCGAAGCCATTCACTCCGTGTTCCTGTACCACGCGATCAAAGCGGGCATGGACATGGGTATCGTCAACGCCGGTCAGCTTGCGATTTACGAAGACTTGCCTGCCAATCTGCGTACTGCCGTGGAAGATGTCATTCTGAATCGCGACCCTGGCGCTACGGAACGGCTGCTCGAACTGGCCGAGGAATACCGCGGCCAGGCTTCCGGAGTCAAACGCGACACGCAGGATTTGAGCTGGCGTGAACTGCCGGTAGACAAGCGACTTGAGCATGCGCTGGTCAAAGGACTGGATCAGTACGTTATCGAAGATACCGAAGAAGCGCGGCTGGCGGCAGTGCGGCCACTGGACGTTATTGAAGGACCGTTGATGTCCGGCATGAACGTCGTCGGCGATCTGTTCGGCGATGGCAAGATGTTCCTGCCGCAGGTCGTGAAATCCGCGCGGGTCATGAAGAAGGCGGTTGGCCACCTCATCCCGTTCATTGAACTGGAAAAGGGCGGGGTACGTGAGACCAATGGCAAGATCGTCATGGCGACCGTTAAAGGCGACGTGCACGACATCGGCAAAAACATCGTGGGCGTTGTCCTGCAGTGCAATAACTTCGAGGTGATTGATCTTGGCGTTATGGTGTCGTGTGAAAAAATTCTGGAAACGGCACGTCGCGAAGGCGCGCAGATTATCGGTTTGTCAGGCCTGATCACGCCGTCGCTGGACGAAATGGTCAACGTCGCACGGGAAATGCAGCGGCAGAAGTTCGACCTGCCACTGTTGATCGGTGGAGCAACCACCTCGCCGGCGCACACTGCTGTGAAGATTGAACCGAATTACGAAGGGCCGGTTATTTACGTGAAAGATGCGTCGCGCTCGGTTGGTGTTGCGCAGGCATTGATAGAACCTGGCAGTCGTGAAGCGCTGGCGCGCAAAGTTCGTGAAGACAACGCAAAACGCCGCGAACGGCACGCGGGCAACCAACGCCAGGCACCGTCCCTGTCACTCAATCGCGCAAGGGAGAACCGGCATCGTTGCGATTGGCAGACGTACCAGCCGCCGGCGCCAGCGTTCACCGGACGGCGCGTACTTCGTGATATCGACCTGTCGGTGATTCGCGAGTACATCGACTGGATGCCGTTTTTCAACGCTTGGGAGTTCCGCGGCAAGTTCCCGGACATACTTCAGGATGCCACGGTCGGTACCGCGGCGCAGTCCTTGTACGACGATGCGACGGCAATGCTCGAGCGGATAATCGACGAGAAATGGCTGGAAGCCCGTGCGGTATTCGGTTTCTTCCCCGCGAACTCGGTGGATTACGACGACCTGCGTGTCTACACAGACGACCGCAAGGACGAACGGATGCGGTTGTGCCATCTGCGCCAGCAAAAGGCGAAACCGACCGGCAAGACCAACGATTGCCTTGCCGACTACGTCGCGCCGGATGACAGCGGGCTGGAAGATCATATTGGTGCGTTCGCAGTTACGGCCGGTATCGGTATCGACGAACACGTCAAGCGCTTTGAAGCAGACCACGATGACTATTCCAGCATCATTCTCAAGGCCCTTGCGGATCGTTTGGCAGAGGCGCTGGCGGAATACCTGCATGAGCAGGTGCGGCGTGAGCACTGGGGTTACGCGCATGACGAAGCGTTGTCCAATACCGACCTGATTAACGAAAAATACACCGGCATTCGACCGGCTCCGGGTTACCCCGCGTGCCCGGACCACACGGAGAAAGCGAAACTCTGGGAGTTGCTGAACGCAGAGGAAGAGATTGGTCTCAAACTGACCGAGTCATTCGCGATGTACCCGACGGCGGCAGTCAGTGGCTTCTATTTTTCACACCCGGATGCACGCTACTTTGCCGTCGGTAAAGTAGGGCTCGATCAGGTGGAATCCATCGCGGCACGCAAGGGCTGGCCTGTCGCGGATGTGGAGCGCTGGTTGTCGGCGAACCTCGGCTACGTACCGTCACTGGCGGACGCCGACGCGGCATGACGGATCGTGTGCGCCCCGCCGTTTTGACGGCGGGGCGCAACAGAGCGCGGCTCAGTCGTCGATACGGACTTCGTTGATCGTAATCGTCTCGAGCGGCACGTCCTGGTGCCCGGCACGCGTGCCGGTGTCCTGCGCAGCAATGGCGTCTACCACGTCCATACCGTCCGTCACCTTCGCGAACACGGCATAGCCAAAGTCGCGGCCTCCGTGATCCAGGAACTCGTTGTGGCGTAGGTTAATGAAGAATTGCGACGTCGCGCTGTCAACCGCCGCAGTGCGTGCCATTGCCAGGGTGCCGCGCAGGTTCTTCTCGCCATTGTCGGCCTCGTTCTTGATCGCCTCATGCGTCGGTTTGCGTTGCAGGTCGGCTGTCATGCCGCCGCCCTGAATCATGAAATTCGGAATAACGCGATGAAATATCGTGTCGGTAAAAAAGCCGTCTTCAACATAACGTCGGAAGTTCGCGCAACTGACAGGCGCTGTTTCTTCGAACAGCTCGATGACGATATCGCCGTGATTCGTAACAATAGTGATCATTAGCTCTTGGGGGGGTAAAGAAATGGGGGTTCTGTGTATCACAGTTGGCAACCGCTTGTCGTGTTGTCGTTTATGTGCGCCTTCTTGCACTGCTTACCCGCGGCAATCCGCTTAAGTCTTTCACGCAATGCACGTCGGACCAGCCCGCTAGCTGGAGAATTTTTGCGACGGCCTCTGCTTGTTCGAAGCCGTGTTCAAGCAACAGAACCCCGTCCTCCGCAATAACCTCCAGCGCAGCCGTAGCGATGAGGCGAATATCATCCAGCCCATCCGGACCGGAAACCAGCGCCGACCTCGGCTCACAGGTGAGCGCCGCCAATGCCGGATCGTCCTCGGCAATGTACGGCGGATTCGACACGATCAGGTCAAAACGCCGTCCCGCCACCGGTTCAAGCCATGTGCCTTGCACGAATTCGATGTTGGCTATATCCAGTTGCCTGGCATTCTGCACGGCAATAGCGAGGGCATCGGCACTGATGTCTGTTGCGGTAACAAAGCTAAGCGGGCGTTCCCTGGCAATCGCCAGCGCGATGGCGCCGCTGCCGGTTCCAAGGTCCAATACGCTCATCGCGGCGCGGCGGGAAACGCGGGCAATTGCCTGTTCGACCAGGATTTCCGTGTCCGGTCGTGGCACCAGTGTAGCGGGGCTGACCATCAGCTGCATCGACCAGAACTCCTTTTCGCCACTGATATAAGCCATCGGTTCGCCGGCAATACGTCGGGCGAGCGTCGCGTTGAAACGCTGCACTGCCTGCTCATCCAGTTCCTCATCCGCATGCGCAAATACGTAGCTGCGTGGCATGTCGATGGCGCGCGCCAGCAACAACTCGGCATCCAGTCGCGGGCTGTCGCTGGCCGATTCAAGGCGATTGGTTGCCGCTTTGAGCAAAGCGTCAATGCGGATAGCGTCGCTCACCGGGCTGGCTCCTGATGTCGGGCTTCAAGTACTATTGCGGGCACTGTCGGCCCTGTGAATGATTCAATGAACGTTTACTCCAATATTCTCGACATGGTCGGCAGCACGCCGATGCTGGAAATATCACGGCTGGATACGGGACCGTGCCGCCTGTTCCTCAAACTTGAACTCATGAACCCCGCTGGCTCCATCAAGGATCGCATCGGGATGTCGATGATAGAGCAAGCCGAGCAACGAGGGGACATCAAGCCCGGCGACACCATCGTCGAGGCGACAGCGGGAAACACCGGCCTCGGTCTCGCCCTGGTCGCACAGCAAAAGGGCTATCACCTTGTCCTGGTGCTGCCGGACAAGATGAGTCAGGAGAAAATTTTCAATTTGCGCGCCATGGGTGCGGAAGTGGTCCTGACCCGTTCTGACGTTGCCAAAGGCCATCCTGAGTATTACCAGGACCTGGGGCAGCGCATTGCCAGCGAGAAGGGTGCCTATTTCATCAACCAGTTTGCGAACCCGGACAATCCTCTGGCACACGAGCAAACCACGGCGCCGGAAATACTTGAGCAAATGCAGGGCGACCTTGACGCCATCGTCGTTGGTGTTGGTTCCAGCGGGACGGTCACCGGTATCGGTCGCTACCTGGCGGAACACGCGCCGCAGGTGGATATCATTCTTGCCGATCCGGTTGGCTCCATCCTCGCGGACTACATCAACAAGGGCGAGTTGCACGAAAAAAATGCCGGTTGGCTGGTGGAGGGTATAGGCGAAGACTTCATTCCCTCGATTGCTGATTTCAGTCAGGTCAAAAAGGCATACAGCATCAGCGATGAAGAATCGTTCAGTACCGCACGCGAGTTGTTGCAGAAAGAGGGACTGCTTGCCGGTTCGTCCACGGGCACGTTGCTCAGCGCGGCATTGCGGTATTGCCGCGAGCAAACTGAGCCCAAGCGCGTCGTCAGCTTCGCCTGCGATACCGGCAACAAGTATTTATCAAAATTATTTAATGACTTCTGGATGGAAGATCAGGGCTTCATCAAGCGGCAGCATTACGGCGACTTGCGGGACCTGATTGGCCGTCCTCACGGCGAGCGTGCGACGATCACGGTCGGTGCTGACGATGTATTGATGACAGCGCACAACCGGCTGCGAAACGCCGGTTTCTCTCAGTTACCAGTCATGGACGACGGCAAGCTGGTCGGTGTTCTGACTGAAGATGACATCATTCGTTACGTATTCGGCAAGCCGGATTTAATGAACAGCAAAGTTCGCGAAGCGATGCAGACGGCCTACATTCAGGTCGGTAAAGACAGCAGCATCAACAATCTCGTGGCAATGCTGCACGTCCAGCCGTGCGCCGCGGTGGTCGACGACAACGAGTTTTATGGCTTGATCACCCGCGCGGACGTACTGAATTACCTGCGCTTGCAGGTGTGACGTTCTGGCGCGAGGCGTCAGTCGCCGAGCGCCGCCAGTTGTTCGGCCTGGTATTCGTTGATCAGCGGGTCTATGACCTGATCCAGATCGCCTTCGAGCACCTCTGCCAGCTTGTACAGCGTCAGATTGATGCGGTGATCCGTGACCCGGCCCTGCGGATAGTTGTAGGTGCGGATACGCTCCGAACGGTCGCCGCTACCAACCAGCAGCTTGCGTTGCTCGGCTTGCGCCGACTGCTGTTCCTGTTGTTCTGCGTCGAGCAGTTTCGCTTGCAACAGCGACATTGCACGCGCTTTATTCTTGTGCTGTGAACGTTCGTCCTGGCACTCGACCACGATACCGCTCGGCAAGTGGGTGACGCGCACTGCCGAATCGGTTTTGTTGACGTGCTGGCCACCGGCGCCGGAGGCGCGGTAGGTGTCGATACGCAAATCAGCCGGATTGATATCGACTTCTTCAATCTCATCGGGCTCAGGCAATACGGCCACCGTGCAGGCCGAGGTGTGAATCCGGCCTTGCGATTCGGTGGCCGGCACCCGTTGCACGCGGTGCGCGCCAGATTCGAATTTCAAACGAGCGTAGATGCCGTTGCCGGAAATGCGGCAGATTATTTCTTTGTAGCCGCCATGCTCTCCATCCCGCGCGCTGATAATTTCAAGCGGCCAGCGTTGCACTTCGGCGAATTTCGAGTACATGCGAAACAGGTCACCGGCAAAAATCGCCGCTTCGTCGCCACCGGTACCGGCACGTATTTCCAGGTACACGTTGCTGTCGTCGTGCGGGTCGGGTGGAATCAGGGACTTCTGCAATTCGAGAATCAGCGCGGCGCGGCGTTCGCTGAGCGTGTCGACTTCGTCTTCACCCATTTCGCGGACTTCCGGATCGCTGTCGCGGCTCATCTCTTCGGCTTCCGCGAGGTCCGCCTCGACCCGTTCGAATTCTCTGAACAGGGCAATGACCGGTTCGAGCCGCGAGTACTCCCGTGACAAATCGCGAAAACGATTCTGATTCGCAATCGTGCCGGGATCGGAGAGCAGCCCCGACAATTCCTCGAAACGATCCCGCGTGCTCTCCAGGTTGTTACGTATCGACGCTTTCACAGGAAGTACTCAGTCCTCGTCATTATTGTTGAGGTCGAACAATGTGCGGGCAGTCGCAATGAACGCGTCGTCCGCGTCTTCACCGGCTTCACGCAGGCGCACGCTTGGTGCGTGCAGCATTTTTTTCATCAGCGCCGCTGTTGCGTACTCGACAACCTCCTGGCTGTCTGCGCCCTGTCGCAAACGTCGCCGGGCTTGCGCCAGTACGTCCTGACGCAAGGCATCGCCTTGTTCGCGCAACGCGGTAATCAACGGCGCAATGCGCATGCCGCGTTCGATCTCAAGGTAACGGCGGGTCTCGTCCTGGAGTATGCGTTCCGCGTCCTGCGCGGCGGCGGCGCGATTGCCCTGGCCTTCAACAATGACCTTATCGAGGTCATCAACGCTGTACAGGTACACGTCGTCCAGATCGCCGATTTCCGGTTCCAGATCGCGCGGTACCGCGATATCCACGGCAAACACCGGGCGTCGTTTGCGCGCCCGGATGGCGGCTTGCATGTCCTTGACCGTCACTATCGGATCAGGGCTGGCGGTACTGCTGATCAGGATATCGGCCTCCGGCAAAGTCCCTTCGAGCTCGGACAGTGGCAGGGCGAAACCGGAGAACTCGCTGGCCAGGTCCTTGGCCCTGCTGATATTGCGATTGGCAACGAACAAACGGCCGATGCCCTTGCTGTGCAGGTGTTGTGCGACCAGGCGTATGGTCTGGCCGGCACCTATCACCAGCGCGGTGTGCTGCGAAAAGCCGGAGAAAAACTGGTTTGCCAGGTTGACCGCGGCGTAGGCCACCGACACCGGGCTTGCGCCGATACGGGTGTCTGTCCGTACCTTCTTGGCAACGGAAAAGGTGTGGCGGAAAACACGACCGAGTGATTTGCCGATAGCGCTGTTCTTCTCTGCCAGGCGGTAAGCGTCTTTCAGCTGACCCAGAATCTGCGGCTCGCCCAGTATCATCGATTCGAGGCCACAAGCGACCCGGAACAGGTGCACGATCGCCTCGTCGCCGTCGAGCGTGAACAGCGAGGCTGCCGTTGCGGGGTCCATATTCTGATCTTTGCGCAGCCACTCGCCAGCCTGGGCCAATCCGTGGTCGTCGGCTTCCAGGTAGAATTCGGTGCGATTACAGGTGGACATGACCATGGCCTCGTCCACGCCGTCGAGCGTCAGCAGCGCGCGCAGCGCCCGTCCCGCCTCGCTTTCGGCGTAGACAACCTGCTCACGAATTTCCACAGGTGCCGTGTTATGGTTCAGGCCGAGAATTTTGAGGGGCATTAAGTTTGGCGGGTGATCGGGTCAATAACAGACCGTATGATAAGCGAACTGATGACGCAGTTCCTTGTCTGTGTTCTCCAACGCTGGACAATTTACTTGACGGGACCCGACAACACGGTCCCGATCACGGGAAAATCATCGATCGCACTATGCAACGAAGCCTGATTCGCGTACCGCGCCTGCCGTTTTCACTGCTGGCGTTACTCATAATTGGACTGGCCGCGCCAGCTACCGCCGACGACGGTGCCGCTGCTGCCAGCGACTATCTGCGCGCGGCGGAGATGGCTTTGCAGCAACACCAGTACAAGACAGCCTCGGTAGAGTACCGGCGGGCGGCGATCGCCAGCGGCAACCCGGAAATCGCGCGGCAAGCGACGCGCGTGGCCTTTACCTACGGTTTTAATGACGACGCGCTGGAAGCTGCCGAACGCTGGTTGGAGCTCGACGAGGACAGCGACGAGGCGCTGCTGTACGTCGCCCAGCTGCAGTTGCGGACCGGCGAGTTGCGCAAATCGCGGCGCAGCTTCGAGGCTTTGTTGAAGCGCGGTGACCAGCCGCAGGATGAACGTTTGCTGGCACTGGTGCCATTGCTGTCACGGGAGGACCCCGAAACGGCGTTCAAGTTGTTTATTCAGCTGGCCAAACCTTACCGCGATTCCGCCGCGGCGCATTATGCCGTTGGCGTCATGGCGCTGCAGGCCGGCGACGCTGAAACGGCGCTGGAACGGGCGCAGAAGGCGCTGGATATCCAGCCGGACTGGATTAAGCCAAGGCTGCTTTACGCTCGTTCCTTGTTGCTTGCGGGCAAGGCCGACGAAGCCATCAAGTATGCGGCCCGGATCGTGGGTGACGATCCTTACCCGGACCCGGAAGCGCGCATTGAGCTCGCCATCATGTACATGGCAGCGAAACGCGATGACGACGCGTTGAGCCAGGTGAACCAGGTGTTGCTGGAGCAACCGTCGCGCACCGATGCGTTACGGCTCATGGCGATCATCAATTTTCGCCAGGAAAACCTTGATGCTGCCCGGGACGATTTCGAGGATTTGCTGAGCAGCGGCCAGTACACCACCGACGCACTCTATTATTTGGCGCGTATTGCCGACTATCGCGGCGAAGCCGATCGCGCGCTATCGCTCTACACGCAGGTTAACAATGGCCAGAACGCGGTCATTTCGCAACGCCGCGCCAGCGGCATCATTGCCCGTAAATCCGGGCTGGACGCCGCGCTCGATCATCTGCAGCGGTTTGGTGAAATGAACCCGAACTACGCGGTCGACATGATACTCGCGCAAGCGCAGCTGCTGTCATCCGAGAAGCAGTTCGAGCGTGCACTAACCATCTTTGACCGGGTGATTTCGTACCGACCGGACAGCGAGTCCGCGATTCTGGGCCGGGGCGAAGTGCTGTTGCAGCTCGGGCGTGCGGATGAGGCCATCAAGTCCTACCGGCGCGCGGCGCGCAAATGGCCGGACAGTGCCAATGTACTGAACGCGCTTGGTTACACGCTGACCTACCATGGCGACAACTACCGGGAAGCCGAGAAACTGATCAAAAAGGCGCTGCAGCTGCAGCCGGACAGTGCGGCTATTATCGACAGCTACGGTTGGGTCCTGTATCGCCTCGGCAAATACGAGGAAGCTCTGGCCGAACTCGAGAAAGCCTGGGCGATGTACAAGGACCCGGAAGTGGCAGCTCACCTGGCCGAGGTGCTCTGGAAACTTGAGCGCAACACCGAGGCGCTGGCGGTGCTGGAAGAAGCCGAAGCACTGGATCCCGAGGATCCGATGCTGCAAGAGGTTCGCAAGCTCCTTGTTCCGCACAGCGACTAAACGCGCGGCGGTTCTGCTGGCCGTTGGTCTGCTGGGTTCCGCTTGTGCCACACAACCTCGCAATGAACTGCCGGCGCTCGACAGTTGGCAAACGCGTCAGCAGGTGCTGGGCGGACTGCGCAGTTGGGGTTTCAGCGGGCGTATTGCCGTCAATGACAGCAAGGATGGCTTCAACGGCAGCCTCCAGTGGCAACAACGCAGCGACTATTTCGACGCGCGCGTAAGCGGACCTCTTGGCGCCGGTGCAGTACGTATCAACGGCGATGCCCGTCGCATCAAGGTCACCGACAGCGACGATGTGGTTACCGAGTTGTCCGACGCGGAACGTGACTTGCAATCCATCTACGGCTGGCAGATTCCGCTGGCGAGCCTGCGCTATTGGGCGCTGGGCATTCCCGATCCGGACAGTGCGGCGCAAACCCGACTATCCGCCGATGGCACTCTGGAAGAGTTGCAGCAGGCGGGCTGGACCGTTTCGATCAGTCAGTACCGGGAAGGTGCAGGGCAGCTCATGCCGCGCCGGATTACCGCGGTTCGCGATGCCACGCGTGTCCGTTTGGTGATCGATCGTTGGTCATTTTACTGAGCAGAAGCGTTGAATTTGCGCATATCGTCGGTGCAACTGTTGGTATCGCTCGACTTTCGTTCCGCTGCGGTGTTCGCCGGGTGCGCTGTAGTTACTTTGAATTACCGCAAGTTCGGCAACTTCCGTTGATCGTGCGTTGACACCTGCGGTAGCCCGTTTCACAATTGCGCGCGACAGAATAGCCGGGCTAGGCGCTGCATCGTGGCAGTCGGTCGGCAACACTGCTGGGGTGTAGCCAAGTGGTAAGGCAACGGGTTTTGATCCCGTCATGCGCAGGTTCGAATCCTGCCACCCCAGCCATTTTCCGCGCAGGGTCTCCTGCAGCGGCCACAGACTGACAACACGACAGGGGCAAGGAACTTGGATCCGGTATCAATGGCTATCTTCTCGGGGAACGCACACCCCGCACTGGCAAACGATATCGCGCGGGTATTGCACGTCCCTTTGTCCAAGGCGCACGTTGGCCGCTTTAGTGACGGCGAGATAAACGTCGAAATACTGGAGAACATTCGCGGCCGCGAAACGTTCATTATCCAGCCCACCTGTCCGCCAACCGCCGAAAACCTGATGGAACTGCTGGTGATGGTGGATGCCTGCCGGCGCGCTTCCGCGTCCCGCATAACGGCAGTGGTCCCGTACTTCGGTTTTGCCCGGCAGGATCGCCGGCCACGCGCCTCGCGTGTGCCGATAACGGCCAAGCTGGTTGCCAAACTGATGGGCACAGCCGGTATTGACAGGGTGTTGACGGTTGACCTGCACGCCGACCAGATACAGGGTTTTTTCGACATATCCGTCGACAATGTCTACGCATCCCCGGTTTTGCTGGGCGATGTCTGGAAACAAAAGTACGACAACATGGTTGTCGTCTCACCGGACGTCGGTGGTGTGGTACGAGCCCGAGCCCTGGCCAAACGCCTTGATGACGCTGACCTCGTGATCATCGACAAGCGACGTTCCAAAGCGAATCAGTCCGAAGTGATGAATATCATTGGCGACGTGAAGGACAAGGTTTGTGTCCTCATTGACGACATGATTGATACGGCTGGCACCTTGTGCAATGCGGGCAGCGCGCTGAAAAGACACGGCGCGCGCCGGGTCGTTGCCTATATCACCCACGCCGTACTGTCGGGACCGGCGGTATCACGCATCAGCAACTCCGAAATCGACGAAATTGTGGTCACTGACACCATTCCGCTGAACGCGGAAGCCACTGCCTGCCCCAAGATCCGCCAGCTGTCGACGGCCGAGTTACTCGCCGAGACGATGCGCCGGATCAGCGACGAGGAATCGGTCAGCTCCCTGTACGTCGATTAGGCCCTGTTTTTCACGGCTTTTCTTGCTGCTTGCCGGCGGCTTGGGCTATGATTCGCGCCCCTGCCTGGACTGGTCGCGGTCCTGGCATCATCCGATTTCAGAAATGAGATCAAAAACAATTAGTTATGGAGAATTCCTATGAGTCAGGATTTTGACCTGATTGCGGAGTTTCGCCTCGACCAGGGCAAAGGTGCGAGCCGCCGCCTGAGACACGAAGGCAAAGTACCCGCAATTATCTACGGCGGTGGCCGTCCCCCGCGTGCGCTGATGTTTGACCACAATAAAGTGCTGCGGCAGATGGAGAGCGAATCGTTTTACTCCAGCGTTCTGACCATCAAAGTTGGCGACAAGAGCCAGGCAGCTATCGTCAAAGACGTGCAACGTCACCCGTCGAAGCCGAAAGTGCTGCACCTTGACCTGCAACGCATCGTGGAAGACGAAGAGATTCGTATGAGCGTACCGCTGCACTTCGTCGGTGAAGACAAGGCGCCGGGCATCAAAGCAGGCGGCAGCGTTTCCAAGCTGATGACCGAAGTCGAAGTGACCTGTCTGCCGAAGTATCTGCCAGAATACTTCGAGATCGATATTTCCGGCATGAACGTCGACGAAATGTTGCACCTGACCGACATCAAAGTGCCGGACGGTGTATCAATCGTTGAGCTGTCGCACGGCGACGATCACGATCAGCCGATCGTATCGATAAACGTCATTAAGGCAGCCGCTGTGGAAGATGACGCCGAAGGCGAAGAGATTTCTGCGGAAGTGCCGACGGTCAGTGGCGCGAAGGACGAAGAGAGCGACGACTAAGTCAGTGCCGCAAGCGACACGGAAAAGGCCGCCGGAATGCGGCCTTTTTCTTGTCTGCCTTGCATCGGCTACCATAGTGCGCTTGATCATCAGCTTGGGGTAAAAAATACAGCACGCTCATGAGTACTCAGGTTTCCATCATCGCCGGTCTCGGCAACCCGGAAGAGCGTTACGCGCGTACCTTGCACAATGCTGGCTTCTGGTTCGTTGATGAACTGGCACGGAGCCTGGGCGAGTCGTTTCGCATCGAGAAGCGCTTTGATGCCGAGGTGTGCAAGATTCGCATCGCAGGCGAAGAGATCTGGCTGGTCAAGCCGCAGAGCTATATGAATCTCAGCGGCGGGCCCGTAAGAGGCATGCTGGATTATTACCGATTGCAGGCGACGGAGTTGCTCGTCGCCCACGATGAAATTGATTTGCCGCCGGGCACAGTACGCCTGAAAAAAGGTGGCGGCCACGGCGGCCACAACGGTTTGCGGGACATCATCCGCCATTGTGGCGCGGACTTCATGCGTTTGCGGCTGGGCGTTGGGCATCCGGGTGACAAGAGCCAGGTCACCAACTACGTGTTAAAACGTGCCAGCGCAGACATTGAGCAGGCGATCACCGAAAATATAGAACAGGCAGTGACAATCATGCCGTTGCTGGTCGAGTTCGGAATGAACGCTGCGATGAAAAAACTTCACACCAAAACGGATAAAGAAAATACCTGATGGCAATTAAATGCGGCATCGTCGGCTTGCCGAACGTTGGTAAATCCACTCTGTTCAATGCTCTGACCGCGGCTGAAATTGCGGCGGAGAATTACCCGTTCTGCACCATCGAGCCGAACGTCGGTATCGTGCCTGTGCCCGACCCGCGGCTTGCCGTACTGGCGGGTATCGTCAATCCGGAACGCATTCTGCCCACGACCATGGAGTTCGTGGATATTGCGGGCCTGGTCGCAGGCGCTTCAACGGGCGAGGGCTTAGGCAACAAATTCCTCGCGAACATTCGCGAGACTAACGCGATCGCGCACGTGGTACGTTGTTTCGAGAACGATGACGTGACCCACGTCGCGGGCAAGATTGATCCGCTCGATGACGTTGACACGATCAACACGGAGCTGGCACTCGCTGACCTCGAGTCAGTCGAGAAGCAATTGTATAAGGCAGAGAAAAATGCCAAGACCAACGACAAGGCGGCGGTCACTTACCGTGACTTGCTCCGCAAGGTAAAGGCGCACCTCGACGAAGGCTCGCCGTTACGTACCCTCGATCTGGATGCCAACGAACGCCTTGCCTTGCGCGACCTGCACCTGATTACCGCGAAGCCGGTCATGTACATCGCCAACGTGGACGAGAGCGGCTTCGAAAACAATGCGCATCTGGATGCGGTGCGGGAAATGGCCAGCAAGGAAGGCGCCGAGGTTGTCGCCATTTGCGCGGCAATCGAGGCAGAGATCGCGCAACTCGATGATGCGGACAAGGCCGATTTTCTGTCCGACCTTGGTCTGGAAGAGCCGGGTCTGGACAGAGTCATTCGTTGCGGCTACCAGTTGCTGGGCTTGCAGACCTTCTTTACGGCCGGCAAAAAGGAAGTCCGTGCCTGGACGACCCGGGTTGGCGCAACGGCGCCGAATGCCGCCGGCGAAATTCACACCGATTTTGAGAAGGGCTTCATTCGGGCTGAAGTTATGGCCTACGAAGACTTTGTCGCGGGCAAGGGTGAGCAAGGCGCCAAAGAAGCCGGCAAGCTGCGGCTCGAAGGCAAGGAATACATTGTGAAGGAAGGCGACATCATGCACTTCCGCTTCAATGTTTGAGTCGCTCACGGACGACAGCAGCCCAACACGCATGGTTAACACCGGCCGCTGACCTGCAAGCTGGCCGCTCAGCGGTAACGTTCTGGCGCACTGTCGCCAAGGCGGGCGGTTGGCGTCTGCTAATCAGCAATGGTGCAACTCGCGCCGGCTGCTATGCCTGATTGTCGTGACCTACGCGCGGAAATTTCAGGTGGAAGATAATTCCGACAGCACGCACGGCAAATCCGGCGATAACGCCAATACCTAAAGAAACGGTATCCGGTGTGCCAGCGCGAAGTGCGAGGATGTAGGCAATCGACGCGACGAATGCCGCTGTCGCATAAACCTCCCCGGACAACACCAGCGGAATTTCATTGCAGATAATGTCGCGGATCATGCCGCCGATAACCGCTGTCGTGACGCCCATCATGATGGCAATAAAGACGGTGACTCCCGCATTAAGCGCGATTTCCGTGCCCAGTACTGCGAACAGGGCAAGGCCAGCAGCGTCCATCCAGGTGAGCAGAGTCAGGCGAAAGCCCGGCCGGTCGGCAAAAAAGTACACGCCGACCGCAGCCAGGACAGCGACCGCCACGTAGCTGTTGTTCTCGATCCAGAACACGGGAAAGCGGCCCAGCACGATGTCTCGCATCGTCCCACCGCCCACCGCCGGCATGAGTGCCAGCACGGAGAAGCCGAAGATATCCATTTTGGCCCGCGAGGCTGCGAGCGCGCCGCTGATGGCAAATACGGCCGTGCCAATCATTTCGAGCACGAAGAGGGGATCAATGGTCATGCGGCTGCCGGGTCCGGGAATCGAGCGTGGATTATAAGCATCCCGCAGCCCGGACCGCAGCGCTTGACACCGCTGGGAGGGAAAAGGACAATTTGCGCCCCTCGCGGTTCGGCCGCCAGGGAATTCCGGTTCTGGTGATGTAGCTCAGTTGGTTAGAGCGGTGGACTCATAACCCGCAGGTCGGTGGTTCAAATCCACCCATCACCACCAAAAACGAAAAGGGCCCCTCAATAGGGGCCCTTTTCGTTTTTGCTGGTGCCGGGGGATTTTCCACCGAAGGGTCCATTGGAGCTTCAGGCATCTGACTAAAGATCAATCCGCACCGG
Source organism: Woeseia oceani (assembly GCF_001677435.1). Lineage (GTDB taxonomy): Bacteria > Pseudomonadota > Gammaproteobacteria > Steroidobacterales > Woeseiaceae > Woeseia > Woeseia oceani. The sequence goes on along the minus strand of NZ_CP016268.1, from coordinate 2,775,131 downwards.
GTTGCATCGTGGTTCCAGTATCTGCGGGCGGATTGGGTTCAAATCCACCCATCACCACCAAAAATCTGAAAGGGCCCCTTTATGGGGCCCTTTCCGCTTTTCGCTGTTGCCGGGGAATTTCCCACCGAAGAGTCCGTTGAATCTGCAGGCGTCTGACTAAAGATCAATCCGCACCGGGCTGAAGCGCGAAACCAGGTCGAGCGGGCGGATTGGGTTCAAATCCACCCATCACCACCAAAAATCTGAAAGGGCCCCTTTATGGGGCCTTTTTCGTGGTGCCGATTGTTGGACCCGCGCCAGCAAGCATTCCAACCGGTGACACAATGTTATAGAGTAACAGTTGCGTGATTTTTGGATAGACGACAGTTGATGTCAATGCGAAACAACAAACCGAATTTGCAAGTCAATGGCGCGACCCGTCGGGTTGGGGTCATGTCGGTATTGTTCGCGCTTGCGTTGTTGTCGATAAACAGCTCCGCGCATCAATTCAAACATGTTGTCGGTGATGTCAGCAGCGTTTGCGCCGTCTGCATGCAGCTCGGTCGTGACGATCAGGCAGTCGCCGGTGCGAGCATAGTTGTCGAGCAGGCAACGCAATTTATCGATCCCGAGCTGGTTCGCCAGGCCAGCATTACCGCGCCATTCCTCCCCGCTTACAGATCCCGCGCTCCGCCCTCAATCTGATCCTTCGTATCGTGGCGATGGCCACAGCTCATGCTGACGATTCGTTGTCAGCTGTTTGTCGTGTACACAGGATTAGAACAAACAATGAAAACCTCAATTACTGCCGGACGCCGGCAGATTCGTACGGTCGCATACAGTGCGTCTGTATTGATGCTTTGCAGTGTGGCGGTTGGCGCGCAGGAGTCCGGGACGGAAGATGGTCACCATGAGATCGAAGAAATTGTAGTCAGCGTTTCTCCCATTGGTCGAACGATCAAAGAACTGGCCCAACCGACGTCCGTACTGGAGGGCGATGCGCTTGCCGTTAAGCGCGCGGCGAGTATAGGCGAAACGCTGTCCGGCGAAGTCGGTGTCAGCTCCAGTTACTTTGGTCCCGTCGCTTCGCGCCCGGTGATTCGCGGTCAGTACGGTGAGCGGGTACGGGTACTTTCCAACTCTCTGGATGCTATGGACGCTTCGGCCTTGAGTAGCGACCACGCGGTTGCGGTAGAAGGCATACTCGCGGACAGAATCGAGATAGTCCGCGGCCCGGCAACGCTACTTTACGGCAGCGGCGCCGCCGGCGGTCTGGTGAATGTCGTTGACAACCGGATTATGGAAAAGCCCCTTGATGAGCCGGTATCCGGGGCACTCGCGCTGGGTACCGACTCTGCGACCGGCAGACGGTCCGGTGCGGCGAAGGTCGCATTCGGCAACTCAGCGGTTGCCGCCCATTTCGACTACTACCGGCTTACCACCGAAAACGTAAAGATTCCGGGCTTCGCAGAGTCCGCCCTGTTTCGTGCACTCGAAGAGGAAGAACACCACGACGAGGAAGATGAGCATGAAGACGAGCATGACCATGAGCACGAAGAGGAAGCCTACGGTGTTGTCGAGAATACTGACAGCGTAACCGAGGGCGGTGCGGCGGCTATTACGTTCACCGGAGACAAGGGATTCGTGGGTGTGTCTGTCAGCATGCGCGACAGCAACTACGGGATCCCCGGCCATGCCCATGCGCATGAGCACGAAGAAGATCACGAGGACGAAGAGCACGAAGAAGAGCACGAAGAGCATGCGGAAGCGGTACGCGTCGATCTCGAGCAAACGCGCGTGGACGTCAAAGGTGAGTACAGCCTTTCCGGTCCCTTCAAGAAGGCCCGGTTCCGATTGGCCAAGAACGATTACACGCACATGGAGCTGGAAGGTACCGAGATCGGCACGATCTTTAATTCAGACGGGCTCGATGCGCGGGTCGAAATTCAGCATGCAATCGGTGATCGCTTCGACGGTGCATTTGGCTTGCAGTACAAGAGTGTGGACTTTGAAGCGTTGGGCGACGAGGCATTTGTACCGCCAACGGATACGTCGCAACTCAGTTTGTTTGTCTTTGAAGAATACGCGCTGACTGATGACTGGACGCTGCAAGGCAGTGCACGGGTCGAACGTCAAACGCTGAAGTCTCCGCTTGCGGCGGACTACGAAGACGATGCATTTGGTGTTTCAGTGGGTGCTATCTGGTCGTTGTCGGATGCGCTGGCATTGTCTGCCAACCTGGTACACAGCGAACGCCATCCGAATGCCACCGAGCTTTACGCCGATGGCGCTCACCTGGCGGTTGGTCGCATTGAACGCGGTTCGGTGACGCTGGGCAACGGTCAGTTGGACAAGGAACTGTCGACCAATCTGGACCTGACTTTGCGTGGCAACTACGAGCGTTTCGATTTTACGTTCACGACGTTTATTAATGATGTTGACGACTACATCCTGCTTACCGCGACGGGTCTGGAAGACGATGAACTGCCAGTGTTCCACTACGGCCAGGATGACGTGACTATCGTCGGTTTCGAAGCGGAACTGGGCATCGAGCTGATGGATTCAGAGAAAGGGCACCTGCACAGCCGGTTCTTCAGCGATTACGCCGAAGCGGAAGAGAAAGTGTCCGGGAACTACCTGTCGCGCATGCCGCCATTGCGCTTCGGTTTTGGCTTGCACTACTCCCGAAACGCGTTGGGTGCTGCGCTGAACGTTGTTTATCATGACGACCAGAACAAGTCGGCAGTCAATGAGCTGGCGACGGAAGGTTACACCATGCTGAACGCGGAGTTGTCTTACACGTTCAATGAGCCGGATGTCTTCCTGTTTGTCCGTGGCACAAACCTGACGGATGAGGATGCGAGACAGAACAGCTCACCGTTGAAGGACACGTTTCCGCTGCCAGGGCGGTCGTTGCAACTGGGCCTGCGTTACAACTTCTGATCGGAATCGCAATGCACGCTCTGCCATCCTTGCCGGTTAATACGGCAAGGATGGCAGTTGCTGTCAGATAGCAGCCTGCGCAAGCCGGGTTGCCCCGACCACGATCGGCAACGCCTGTTGGCTGCTCTCGCCGTCACGGAAATGACAGCTCGCCAGTCTGGCAATACAGACTGACAGTACGTTTGTAGTGGTTCGATGTCTGTCCGCTTGGTCAGACAGCGCGGCTTTTTCGCAGCCAAGGGCTTACCAGTCTGCGCCATGCCAGCGCAATGCCGGTGTAAACAAGCAGGCAGGCGGCGAGTGATGCCAGGCCTGCGATCGTCTGCCCAACAAAACCAAACTGTTCGCCAGTGTGGAGAAATCGCAGGATGCCCCACGCCTGATCGCCGGGCGAATAATCGTCGTGCCGTTTGACCTCTTTGACGCTGGCATTCTGCGTATTGAGAATCAGCGCGTAGGCGAACGGTGGTCGTCTTCCCAGGCTGCGGTCAATGTAGAAACGTGCTTCTCCCGGAGTTTCGCCAACTTCCATCCAGATCGAATACCAGTCGCTGGCACCGTTGTCATCGGCGTGCGTTTTCGCGTGTACCAGCAACTGCTCATTTGAGATGGCGTTCGCGCCTGATTCCAGCTGCGGATCGTGTTCAGGATGCTCCTCACGTAGCGGTACGGCCTCGCCGAAGGCGGCGTACAGCGCTGTGTTGGCCCACGGAAAGTAGAAGATCGTTGCGGATACGCAAATAACAAACAAAGGCACGAGTGCCCAGAAGCTGAAGACGTGGTGCCAGTTATAGTCGCGGGCTTTGGCGTTGCGGGCTTTGTTGTTGAAGAACAGTTTGGTCTTCAGAATAGGCCAGCGCCACACGCGCGGCAGCCAGAGGTATACACCGCTCAGGATCATGAAAAGAAACAACAGATTGCTGTACGCGGTGATCGCTCTGGCCGCGTCGAAGCTGGCCGTATCGTCCAATGCGAACCAGCGGTGCATGCGCGTTACAAAATGAAAGAACTCGGCAATGGGCGCTTCGCCTTCTCGAATGACCGCACCGGTGTACGGGTCGAGCAAAAAGGGTTCCGGCCCGGCCCAGACGATAACGGCGGCCCCGGGACGATTGACGAAGCGAATTTCGAAATGCTGTTCGTCGGGATGCGATTTCTCAAAGTTCGCGAGTATCGCGTCCACCGGCAGTGGTTGCGCATTGTCCGGAACGGCTACGTCATACTGCTGTTCGGCCCATTCCGTAAGTTGTCTCTCGTAGGTGAGCAAGACACCGGTTGCCGACATCATCAGTACGACGAGTCCGGCCAGCACCCCGGTACCGAGGTGCGACCAGAAGACGAGCGTTCGCAAGCGCATAGTCAGGTGATACTCGCAACCCGCGAGTGATCAGAAACCAGCACTGAGAGTCAGTCGGATATCCCGGCCCGTTTCACGCAAACCGGCGACGGTTTCCCAGCCTGGAATGGCTGAATAGTCGCCGACGCTGGAGTGATCCCGGTACGATTTATCGAATACATTCTGCACGGCGAAGGACAGGTACCAGCTATCGCTGCGGGTTGGTTGCCAGCGTGCGTACACGTCATGTACGGCATAACCGGGTTTGTCGATTGTTTGCAGTTCTGCAATCCAGCCGATGTCCATGGCGCGGTGCAAGACCTCGATATCGTCCATGCCGGCGACCGCAATGGTATTCCAGCCCAGCTCCAGCCGGCCCGATGCCTCGAAGTTAATGCCAACGGTCAACGTGTCGCCGCGGGCATTGCCGATGCCGTTGTACTCGTAGCCTTCAACGGTGTGGCCATTGATTTCGGAGGTTGTGTTGCTGTAGGCAAGGTCAAAGCGAACGCGATCCAGCTGGTAGCCGAAGCCAAGCTCAAACCCGTCGGCTTCGTAGCGACCAATGTTCTCATAGTACGTGGAGTCTTCAGGCGCAACGCCACCACCGATCTGGTCGCTGATGACATCGTCAATGTCACTCTGGAAGTAGACCAGCGAGGCGAACCATTGGTCGTTACGGTAGGTAACGCCAATCTCGGCATTCGTGACGTCTTCCGGTCGCAACGCCGGATCGATTCGCAGCCGCCCGGGACGCTTCTCGAGCGTGAGGGCATCACCGATTTCCTTGCCGCGCATGGCCTCTGCGTAGCCTATGCTGAAGGTCAACTCCGGGGTCAGATCATAGTCCAGGCCAATGTTGCCCGACCAACCGTGCGAGCCGCTGGTTTCGTCATAGGTCAGTTGTTCGAAATCGTAATCGTCGTAACGCATGCCGAAGCTGAGCAACAGCTGGTCGGTAGCCTGAAAATGGTCCTGGATATACGCCGCTGTTGCGGTTCCTTCTTCTTTGAATGAACAGGTGTTGGCATCCCATGCCCAGGCCGCACAGGTTGCGGGGCCATCGAGGTAAGCGCTGACAACTTCATCATTGCGCTGTTCAATGCCGTAGGTAACGCTGTGCTGACCCAGCCGGGAGGTGTTGCGCACGTCAAAACCGGTGGTCTCTATGTCGGCGCCGTAGCGTCCCCAACGGCCTGTCACGTTTTGCACAAAGTCCGATTGTGTTGAGTAGAGCGTGGTTTCCACATTGATTGCGTCGCTGGCGTCAAACCGGTAGTTGGCAACGACTGTTTCGCGTTCTCCGCTACCCGGATAGATCGGGTCGCCCTCCAGTGTTGGCCAGTTTGGCCGCTGCCCGAATTCGCCTTCCTCGTCGCGCAATTCATAGCTCAGGGACAGGTACTGCTTGTCACCGATGGCACCGCTGAGCTTCAGGAAGCCCAGTTTTTGTTCAGCGGAAGTGGCCAGCAATTCGTTGCCGTCGCCGTCGTCCATATTTTCGCGGTTAACGTAAACGTACGACCCCAGCAGGCCCCAGTTGTCCGACAGCCGGCCGTAGACGGTACCACTGTAGCGTTGGCCTTCGTTACTGAAGACGCCAACACGCACCAGGCCGCCGACATTATCGCCATCATCGAGCAGGTCATTGGCGTCTTTGGTCAGGAAGCGGATGGAACCGCCTATTGCACCGAAACCTGCCGTGGCTTCTCCGGCGCCCGATTGCACTGAAACCTGTTTCAACAGCTCGGGCTCGATCTTGACGCGACCGATATGGTGAAACAGTGTGCCAGTCTGCGGGGCACCATCGACGGTCACGTTCAACAGCGTGTCTTCCATGCCGCGCACGTAAATTTTCTGGGCGATCCCGAGCGAGCCGCCCACCGATACGGACGGCACGTGCCGAAACAGGTCCTGCAGATCATTGACCTGGTAGCGTTCGATTTCGTCAGCGGTAACGTCAACATTGGTCATTCGACCAACCACGGTGATCTGTTCGATGTCGGTGGTGTCATCCTGAGCCAGAACGGCGGGGGACGAGACAAGCAGGGCGATGCTGGCCATGCAAGACAGGGGTCGTAGCGAAAGTGCCCGTAAGTTCATTCAGTTTACCTTGCTTTATCCGGTAGTTATTTTGCGAATGATTCTTATTTGCAACAAGGCAAATGTCAATAGGGCGCCGTTGAAAACCCGCTGGTGCTGATCGGAACGAGGTATAGGTCGCTGCATTCCTGCCACAAAATGCTTTCATGGCTGTTCCAGGTTGAATCTGCTTCAACGCCGGCCATGTTGATGCACGGCGCCGGGATTTCATTGCCATGTCTAAAGCAGAGCAAATGTTCACCGCGTTGCTGCGACTGAACAAGGACGCGAAATTCATTCGCTACCGGGGCGAGGGACACGTGTTCAGCTCGCCTGCCAATATTCGCGATTCCTGGCAACAAATCAGCGAGTGGTTTGCAGACTACCTGGCGCCAGACCAGTAGCGAGGCGTTTCGAGACTAGTTGCCGGTCACGGCGCTGCAAAGCGGATCAACGCCCAGTCCCACCGCCGTCATCTGGACGTTCAATGCCGTCTCCCCAAGTATGACGGCAACCGCAACTTCGCTTTGCAGTACGCCTGAGGCGGACAGAAAGCCCAGCGTTTGCGACGTGGCTGCAGCACCCAGTTTGATGCCGCTGGCAGCGAGGAGGGTGTTGCCGGTGAGGCAGCAGGCAAGCATGGAGGGGTTATTCGCATAAGCACTCTCGCACGAGAACGCACTGTAGGCGAAGAAACCGACCGTCAATGCGCCGCACACGGCCTGGGCGACGCTTCCTACCGCCAGCGTTTCCGTGGCCGCCTGACCGCCGTAGGTTCCCATGCCCAGTGTTTGCCCGGTCTGTGCGTTGATTCGCCACCAACGCGGTTCCGCTTCGAACCCTGACATGAGGATCGTGCCGGATTGCTGCAGGTCGGCGGTCATTCGGTCACGGCTGCCTGCTGTCACGTTGTTCTCTTGTAGCCAATCGTTGAGTTCAGTGACACTGGCGATTGTTTGTGACGACGGGCTGTTGAGCCACGTGTCTTCGCCACCAATACCAGCCAGGTATTCCTCTGCCAGTGTTTCGCGCACGCCCTGGCGCACGTTGTTCTGAGGCGCGATTTTTGCCGCAGCGCCATTCAACTGCAAGGCCAGTGTGCTGTTGTGGACAATGTCCACGATCTGCAGCATGCGCGCATCCCGGTCGTAGTTGGCCGCCAGACGCGTCATCACTACAAGTGGCGACTGGCGGGTAATAACACTCGTTGCGCTGGGCTGTGGCTCGAGCAATGCGCCCAGCGTCCGAATGTCCTGCCATGCGAGCTGTTCGTAGTCGCGTTCGAACGCGGGGTGCGCGGGAACTTCTTCCTTTTGCATGTCGCCCTGACTCAATGCGGCAACGTAAGGCACCCGGGTGATGAAGCTGGCATTGGAGAGGAGCACTGCGCGGAGATCGCGCGCGCCGTTCTCCCGGCCCGTGCCGACATCAATAACGGCACTGGTGAGCAGCTGTCGCGTTGGGTCATCCGGCATGGATTGACGGAAATCGACCAGCCGGCGGCGTTCGGCGCGGGTTTCACCGCCCGGTGCGGTATGCGTGATTACCAGCGTGACCCCGGTCAGGCGCGGGCTGTTGTCCTCGGAGCCGCTGGCATCGTTGATCCCGCCCAATGCCGAGCCCAGTTTGCCGCCGACCGTTGCGAATATCGCAGGTCCAGCCGCGGCATCTTCTGCCGCTGCCGTCATGCCCAGCAGGGTAAAGGCCTTGGCACCGCGCGCGAGATTGCCATTGATGACCGGGACGAAATAGTCCGCTTGCTTGCCACCCGGCGAGGGCGCCTGACTGGGACCGATTTCGAGGATGGTCTGTTGCGTTGCAAAACTGGCGACCGTGCCGCGATAGGGCTCAATGATGGGTTCCGAACTGTACGCGTTGCCGCTGTGCCGTTCGATTTCCAGTTCGATGCTCAGGTAGTGCACCCATTCCTCCGGTGCTTCCGTCTTCGCATAGGCGACGGCTGTAACCGCTGGCGCGGCTTGCTTGCCAAAAGCGGGGTGTACAGCCTGCCAGGGTTCATTGGGTGATTCCCGGTATTCAACCCACGCGTAGGATTTCGATAAGGCGGCCAGTAACTCATCTGTACCCGCGGAATCAGCGACTGAAACACCTTGCGCTTTCAAGGCTTGCAGAACGGTGTTGGTGATGCGGCTAACGCGTTGCTCAAATGTATCGGTACTGCTGCGACTGCCCGTGGCAGTGCTTGTCGTTTGTGCGGACTCCATCGAATTCGTCGGCAAGACGTCGTCGAAGGTGTCTTGGATGGCCTGTGGGTCCAGTGGGGTTGCAAACGGGGCACGAGGTTCGAATGCTGCCAGCAAGAGTCTCGCGGCTTCTGATTTTGACAACGCTCCCTGGACAACTCTCGCATCGCCGCCCATGGTGTTGATCAGAGAGACCAGCAACCCGGCCTGATCCCATGCCGAACCGGCATTCGCGGCCAAGGTACCGTCCGGCCCCCGCAGTATGCCGTGATAGGGGTCGAAAGCGATTTGCCGGGCGACGTAATCCGCCGCGGAATCGAGATCGTAATCGAGACGGTCGGCGAGCCCTTCAATTTCATACATCTCGCTCGGGATTTTGCCGGCCAGCTCGCGGTATTGGGCGGCGATTTTCGCCGCCTTGTCACGCTGTTCTTTAGGCGCCAGGTAGTGGTCGGGCGCAGCGAATGCCGTTGTCAGGAGTACGCAGCAAAGGATTGCAAACGAGATGATGATTCTGCCAGCCGTAGCCAGTGAAAAAGGGCGGTCAAGGTTTGGCTGGCAGCAGGTATTCGCCGGGTTCTTTGAATTCATTGTGTACGCACCCTCCTGGGTCTCGCGCATTAATCAGTACAGTCTGTGAGTTCCGGTTTGGCTAGAGGTCGTCGAAGTGGCGTGGATCAATGTCCCCGACCATTCGTACCGTTCGTTCCTCAACTATTCGATCGATTGCTACGCATTGGCCTTTTCGTACTGCTTTTGCCAGCGCACTGTCCGTAGCACAGTAAGTAACCCGGCTTGCACATTTATGGCAAAGTCTTACATGCTCGTTACGGGTCGGTTCAAGTTCGTCCCAGGTCATTTCACACTGGAACCCAAAATGGCAGTTTTGAATCGAAGCTGTCATTTTCATATTGCCTCCATTCCAGTTACGACGTTCTTTCGCCAAGCGCCATGCAACGAGGCATGTTTGCCAACAAGGCGGCCGGTCAGACGATGCCTGCTTATGTTGTTGTCTATAGTTTCAGTTTACTTGCCGTCGGTGCGCCGCTGAAAACGCATATCATAGACCCGTGAGCCGTAAATACTAAGCTCAGCCGGGAACGAGTTGTCGTTTCTGTAAAATCGTACGAAACCAAGACCGTCTGCATCGAAGCCATCTTCATAAACGGGTTCCAGTGCGAATTCGCTGTCGGGCCTGCGTCGTGCTACCAGCTGTCCCTCCTCAAGCGCGACGGTCAATGTGGCTTCCGCATCGGCGCTATAGTATTCGCCTTCGAGTGCTTGTAATGCATTGGCAGTCGGCGTGACGCTTGCGACCGGCTCGTAATGCCGAATCTCGTAGTCACCGGAGAGTCTTGTGAGTCGTGGGCGGTCATCGCCGTTCGAGTCGAAGACCAGGCGCTGTTCAGCCTCGAGGATTTCGAACTCTGTGCTGGAGACCGCTTGCAGTGGCGTGTTGTTGTCAGCGAGCAGTTGGCCATCTTTCACGGTGATCCGCAGCGGTTCGCCCGTTAGAGTATCGCGGTACAAGCCGGACAAAGCGGCCAATTGGCGGCGGCTAGGCGCACCTTTCGTGGGTGAGGATTGTGCTTCCTCGGCATCGTTCACGCCGAGGTAGACAGATGCGATCTGGTTGCCGAGTTTGCCAGGGTTGGCATTGCTCACATTGCATAGCATCGCAATGGACAGTGAGCCGTTCCCGTAGCTACCCAAAAAAGCACGATAGCCGGAGGTAGCGCCAGTGTGCGTTACCGACGGCACCCCGTTGAATGAACTGACACTCACACCGGACGCGTATTTGATCTGTCTTCCGCTCGTTAATCGGCCCTGGGTATACATGCGCTCTGCGAAGCCCGGTTTTCCCAGGCGTTCATTGGCCAGCGCGCGATTCCAGATCAACAGATCGCCGATAGTGGTGAGGAGACCGCCATTGCCGTGTACATGTTCGATCGGACGGTCGATGGTGAAAACGCCGTCATCGTTCGCGCTGTAAGCCGCACTGCGCCCGGGAACAATGCGCCGGTAGTTGTCACGCCACTGGGTATTGTCCATGCCCAAAGGCTCGAAGATGCGGCGTTTGCTGAACTCGGCGAAGGACATGCCGCTGACACGAGCAACGATAATCGCGAGCAGGTTGTAACCGGTGTTGCTGTAGGAATACTCCGTACCGGGCATGAAGTTGAGCTGGCTCTGACGGCTGACGATGTCGAGCACGTGTGCATGCGTGTGCGAACGTTCGTAGCGTCCCCAGCCCGAGAGGTAGGCGACGCTGCCCCAGTCGCGCAGTCCGCTGGTGTGGTTCAGCATGTGCCGCAGCGTGATCGTCTCGGCGTAGTCGGGGACTTCCGGCACGAATTTGCGAACATCGTCATCAAGCGACAGTTTGCCGTCCATTGCGAGCAACTGGATCGCCGCGGCGGTAAACTGCTTGGAGACTGAGCCGGCTTCGAAGATGGTGTCCGGCGTTATCGGGATGTTGTGCTCAAGCTCGGACATGCCGTAGCTGCGACTCAGGACCCGTCGCTGATCGACTTCGACGCCAACCGCGCAACCCGGGCTTTGCACGGAGTTCCATTCAGCGAATATCTCGTCGACCTGTTCGCCGGCATCGGGTGGCGCGGGCGTCGCGAACGCAAGGGATGCCAACAGCGCTGGCAGAGCAAAAAAGTACAAAGAACGTCGTGTAGTTAGCGACAGGGGCATTGCGATTTCCTTGGCTGAAGTTGCGTTTTCTTACTTGTTCTTCGGTAATCGCGAAATCAGCGTGTGGCAATGCTGCGTCGCGATTAAGGCCTGCAATCGGTCCTGATAATGCGGGTCTCGCTCGAGCAAATCAACGATTGAGGGCGGCCACTACGGGCTGCGGATAATTTGGTATAGCCGCGAGTCAAGCTGCGGCGGGACCGTCCGGTCGTCGCGGCCTTGCTCCCGGCAGCGCAAGGTGGCGGCGGAGATGTGCATCAAGCTGGCAACGTTTTCCTGGTCGAGTTCTGTGCGCTCGCGAATCCCGCGCATGGCCTGCGATGCAAGGTCAAACGACCGTGACGGTTGTTGTTTTCCACGCACGGGGCTCCACACAAATTGCAGCAATTGCGTCGATCAGTGTATGAATACGGCCGTATGGTAGTTTTCAGCAGCCGACGCGATAGCACATTCCGTCATTGGCGATAATTTTCGGTAGCTGCTGTAATTCGATGTAATCAGGTCATTGGGCGCCGTCCGTCAGCCGTGCTGCAAGTACCCTGTCAATTGTAGTCCTTGAGCTGGGCGGTCGGGCTTCACAGGAACGCCGAGATCGGTCACCGGGAGTTGCTATGCCATTACATTTCTCTTACCAATCAGTTTGCCGTGCCGCCCTTATAGGTATTGCGTTGTTGTTCTGCAGCAGTGTCTTCGCTGCCATTTCGGCCAAGGTTGAAACCGAACTGAATGCGCAACCGATTCAGCTCGAGGGCAGGCCGGGTCAGGCCGCGATCGCCGATGGCGTCATGTACATCGGCACAGCTGCCGGCAATTTGCATGCTGTGGACATGCGTACAGGTCGTGAGTTGTGGCGGGCGACGGCCGATGGGCCGGTATTTCACGCGCCCTACGTCGGCGACTCGCTGGTGTTGTACGGCAGTCAGGACGGGCGGTTGCGTGCAGTCGATAAGAAGAGTGGCGCGCAGCGCTGGGTGTTTGCGGCGGGTGATGTTGACTGGGACGTGCGGGACATCTTTATCAACGGCACGCCCAACGTCGTCGATGGCATCGCGTATTTCAGCAGTGAAGATTTTCGTGTCTACGCCGTTGAGCTGGCAACCGGGCGTGCCGTCTGGCAACTCAAGCTTGGCGAAGAACCGCAGGCGTGGACTATCCCCATCATGGATGGAGTGGGTTACATCGGTACATGGGATGGCCATATGTACGCCTTCGATATCGATACGGGCGAACTGATGTGGCGCTCCAGTACCGACGACAAGAATCGTGCTGCGCTCCCGAATCAGGTGCCTCACGTCACAGTTGTGCCTGCCCTGAGCGAAGACGCGGTGTATTTTTCTGACTGGGCGGGCAATCTGTTCGCGGTGAACCGCAAGACGGGCGAACAGCTGTGGCGCTTTGATCCGGGTGCGGCGGATTCACGGCACGTTGGGTCGCGAAATTTCATCGCACTGGTCGACGACGTTGTGTATTACTCAACCGTTGAGGATCAGCATCTTTACGGTGTTGATCGCCACACCGGCGAAGCCGTCTGGAGTACGGCGACCGACGGCATACTGTACGGGCCCATGCGGGCCAGCGAAGGTGTCGGGTTGTTGTTCGAGATCCTGAACGATGGCGCTTCGTTCCAGTTGCACGCGTTTGATTTCCGCACGAGAGCCATTACCTGGAGCGCCGACGATGTTGCTGGCCCGCCGGCAACGGTGGATGACACAGTTTATTACGGCACTACTGACAACACGGTAGTGGGGCGTGATCTGCGGAGTGGCAAGCGCGTCTACCCGGCAACAAATTAATCAACCGCGTCAACAGGGCGGTCTTGCCAGAGATTCGGCATAGCCACTGTCGGGCAATCCGTCCGTTGCCATGCGACCAGCCGATACAGCGAGGTGCTCTGTTCGCACGAGCTTGAAGTGACCGGCGTGTCGCTCCGGCAGCCAATCAAACAGTTGTTCTAACTAAGCAGGTTCTCCAGTGGCTGCGCACTGTCGCTGTCCGGGAAAACCTCCGCTTCCACCCGCTCAGCGGGCACACCGAGGTGCTCAGTCAGTACCGCTTTGAACAGGCTGCGCAGGTCCGTGGTCGGGTAGAGATCCCGGCCTTCGTACAGTGCCGATGAACTGAGACCTGGCCAGTTTGCGATGACCCGGCCGCCGCGCACCGAACCACCGGCAAGCAGCGCCGCGCTGGCGGTGCCATGATCCGTGCCGCGCGTACCGTTGACCGCCACGGTGCGACCGAACTCGGTCGCCACCACGACCACGGTGTTTTTCCAGGTATCGCCAAGTTCGTTCTTCAAGGTCGCGAGGCCCGTGTCGAGCCCGGTGAAACGATTGGCCAGGCTTCCTGCAAACGTTCCCTGGTTTGCGTGCGTGTCCCAGCCGCCGGATTCGAGTACGGCAATTTGCGGTCCATTGCCGGCGGACAGGAAGCGTGCGGCCTGCCGCATCGATGCTTCAAATCGAACGGCATCGTTGCCGCGGGTCCGGCCCATGCCATCGCTGTCACCGGCAATTGCTTGTGCTTCGAGTGCCTGCTGCAAACGCACGCGGAAAAACTCATCATCGGCGTACAGGTCGGCAAGTCGCTGGAGGGTATCTTCATTGGCATCGGGCATAGCGGAGGGCGCCCAGCTCGTGACGGATTGCGCGCCACGCAAGATCAGCGGCGTGCTTTGTGACAAGGCGATTGCGCGTTCATTGCCCAGCGACCCACCGAGCGATGCCAATGCGCGGTTCAGCCAGCCGTCGCGCAGATCGCCTGCCTTCAATGCGCCGTTTTCCAGCACGTCCTGGCCGTCGAAGTGCGAGCGCTCGCGGTAGGGGCTGGCGACCGCGTGCAAGAGCGTTGCTTCGCCGCGGCGGTACATGTCGTGCACGGCTTTGAACGACGGGTGCAGGCCAAACAGGTTGTCGAGCTTCAGCGCACCGTCGTCCGTGCCGGGTGCAGCAAGCGCAAGCGCTCCACGCGTGCGGGCATAGTCCTTGTCACCGTAGGGAGGGGCGAACGCGAGACCGTCCATCGCGCCACGCAGAATGACCAGCACAAAACGTGCGTCCGTGTCGGCGCGACCGAAGGTTAGTCCAGGGAGGCTGCAGGCCACGGTGGTTGCCGCCATGCGCTTTAATAATTCTCGTCGGTCCAGCATGTTCATCTCCGCTGAAAATCGGGCGATGCCAGTAACAGCGCCAGTCTTTGTGAGGTGCTTTCGGTACGCGCGAAGGTCAGGTCAGGGAGGCTGCAGACCATCTTGGTGGCGGCAACTCGTTTTGATAATTCTCGTCGGTCCGGCATTTTTATCTCCGCTGAAAATCGGGCGACGCGAGTAACAGCGCCAGTCCTTGTGAGGTGCTTTCGGCGCGGGCGACGGCGGTTCGCGTGTTGGCGCTCATGCCGACGCCCAGCGCGGCTTCGCCCAGCGCGACGGGCTGGACGCGGTCACCCGATAAAGCGGCTACGGCATTCGCCCACTCGATGCGTTTCAGCAAAGCATCGGCACCGCCCCATTCGTCGGCCGTGTCCGGCCAGCCGGCCGGTGAACCGGGTCGGTACGGCGTCTGGCCCATCAGGTCGAGCGACCCGATCAGGCGGCGGCCATCGTCCGGCTGGTAGTCAAAGGCACGGTAGGCAGAGATGACGTATTCATGGGGGCTCTTGTACTTGGCGTGCACACTGGCGTATGCCTCCGGCGCATCGGAAAGGGCCGCGTGCAAGGTCGGCAAGTCGCCGCCGGACTCAAGGTAGGTATCGGCCAGGCGCGCAACCAGCGCGGCAGGCGGTTCATCCGCCACAAAGTGCCGCGCGAGTTTGCCGGCGATGTGCCGGGCAGTGGACGGATGCATTGCCAGATCGTGTAAGACGGCCACGCCTTGCGCTTCATCCTTCTGCGCATAACGCTGACCGAGTACCGTCTGCGTGCCGGGTTCGTGAATGTTCTCGCGAAATTCGAACTCGCCGGGACGTCCTTCGCGCAATGCGGGCCGGTCACCGCCACCAATCGACCAGCCCGTGAGGACCCGGGCAAACGCGGTGACATCGTCCTGTGTGTAACCGCCGTCGACGCCGAGGGTATGCAACTCGAGTATTTCGCGAGCCAGGTTTTCATTGAGACCGAGCTCACGGTTGTTGCGTCGGCTGTTGGCACGTTTTGCCAAGGTGGAGTTCGGCCCGATCGAGCGCTGGTTATCAAGATTCATGATCATGGCCGGGTGGCGTTCCACGGCCAGCAGCAAATCGATAAAACGCCCGCCAAGATTGGGCCGGATGGCCTCGTTCTCGAACGCGCCAGCGAGCGCCGACAACGGCTGCTTGTTGGCTTGCACCGCGAAGTGATTGCCCCAGAAGTGCACGAGACGTTCGTGGAAAGGCAGGTCTGTCACGGCGGCGTGGGCATAGCGGGCGGTGACCTGTGCGACGTAATGCGTACGCACGATCCGTGTGTACTCGCGCACGATGTCCGGGGAGGGCGCATCGTCGTCTTTGTCACGTATGGATTTGCGCATGTTTCGCAGCTGATTGAAATCGGCAAGAATTTTCGGCGTCGTTGGCAGGTCGGCAAGTACCGGCGATGGTCGTGATGGCCCCGCGAGTTGGTCTTTCAGCCAGCGTTCGTGGCGGCCATCGATACGGGTCAGATCACCGGGTTTCGCACCGAGCCCGAAGCGGTTTGCGGCGATGACGGTATCGGTATGCATAAAAACTCCGGACGGTGGGCAAAGCGACGCCGCTGCGCCTGACGAGGGTTGCAATGCCAGTAACGCAGCGAGAGGAGATCGGTTGACACGCTGGCAAGGTATCATCTCTCCGAATGGACATGTCAAAACAGGTAACCGAAGCCCACGTCGTCATTGAGTCGACTGAACAAACGGCTATCGACGCCTTGCAGAACGAAACCGGTTTACCCCGGCAGCGCATAAAGTCGGCGATGACCAAGGGTGCGGTCTGGCTGACTCGCGGCAGTAACACGAGCCGGCTGCGACGAGCAACGCGCAAGCTGCGCGTGGGTGACGAGGTCCACCTTTACTACGACCCGCAAGTGCTGGACGAGCAACCGCCGCAACCGATACTGGTCGCGGATGTCGGCGCGTACTCCGCCTGGAACAAACCGTATGGCTTGCGTTCGCAAGGCTCGAAGTGGGGCGATCATTGCACGGTAACGCGCTGGGCCGAACGACACCTGCAACCGGAACGCCCGGCGTTCGTCGTGCATCGCCTCGACCGTGCGGCAAACGGCCTGATCCTGGTCGCGCACACGAAGACGATGGCCGCGGCGCTGTCGGCATTGTTTCGTGAGCGCAAGATAGAGAAGCGCTATCGCGTAATTGTCGCGGGCGATTTTTCGGCGCAGCCGAAGCCGCTACGTATTGAGTCGCCTGTTAATGAGAAAACCGCCATCAGCGAGTTTTCTTTAGTGCGAGTTACAGAGGGCAACTCCGAGCTTGACGTGCGCATCGAGACCGGGCGTAAACACCAGATTCGCCGCCATCTCGCTGAGCTGGGCTTTCCTGTGATAGGCGATCGTCTGTACGGTAGTGGCGAGAGCGACGGTAAAGACCTGCAACTCACCGCCTACCTGCTGGCGTTCGAGTGCCCTGTGGCGGGTGAGCGGGTGGAGTACCGGCTGGGCGTCGCAACCCCCCAAATACCCCCGAGGTAGCGTATTCCCAAGGTGCCGTTGGGAAAGGAGGGCAGACCCCATATTTGAGGAATGCGCGAGCCGCTTGCCTGAGAAAAGCAGTCTGTCTCACTTAGCTACTGGTCCGCATTGAGCAGTGTTCAAGCTCACAAAATTCCCCCCTTTAGGCTTCTTATTGCCCCTATTCAGTTAGTTATCCGTAAGTTACAACGGTTGTAATGCCTCGCGGTCAAAGGGGGGGGATCTTATTCACGGAAAACACACTGCCCAATTGACTATACCCAAATCGGGTACTAATATACCCACTATGGGTATGGAAACGACCAGTGTTCAACGATCCACAAAAGCCAGCCAGAAGCCGGGCGAGCAGTCCCTGGCGGACGCCTTGTTCACCGCGACTCAGCAGCGCCTGCTAGGGCTGTTGTTTGGGCAACCGGAACGGAGTTATTTCGTCACTGAGCTGATTGAGTTGGCCGACGTAGGTCGGGGCGCGGTTCAGCGTGAGCTTGCCCGGCTCGCACGCAGTGAACTCGTGGTCATCGAACGTCTCGGCAACCAAAAACATTATCGGGCCAATCCTGATTCGCCCATCTACATGGAGCTGTGTTCCATCGTCAGCAAAACGGTAGGCGTTGAGGAGAACGTGCGAGTCGCGCTGCAACCGTTGGCGCCGCGAATATCTCTGGCGCTAATTTACGGCTCTGTGGCCAAGCACTCAGACACCGCAAAAAGTGACATTGATCTTCTCGTCGTGTCCGACGAGCTGACTCTCGAAGATCTTTACGCAACCCTTTCTGCAGCGGAACAAAAACTCGGCCGACAAGTGAACCCCACGCTTTACACTGTTAGTGAGTTTCAAAAACGTCGTGCGGACAACAATGCATTTCTCAGCCGAGTGTTGGCCGGGCCAATTGCCATTCTGACAGGGCAGTTGGATGCCACATGAGCAACTGGACAATCTGGTCAAGGTTGGGAAACTCAAAGCCGAGCCGTCGGCGGAACAGGAGGTGGCTGGCCTGATCAGCTCCGGCCTTGTTCGATTACGCGACGCTGACAACGAAACACTGAGTATCGAGTCGCGATTTGATCTCGCCTACAACGCTGCACACGCGTTGTCACTTGCCGCACTGCGCAGAGCCGGTTACAGATCCGAAAACCGGTACATTGTCTTTCAATGCCTGAAACACACGCTCGACATTCATAACGAACAGTGGCGGATTCTGGATCAGGCACACCGAAAGCGAAACCTGGCGGAATACGAAGGACACCTTGACGTTGATGAAGCATTGCTGAAAGGATTGCTCCGTGCGGCAAATGTGGTGGCCGACCGGTTGAGAAAAGGGACCTGACACCTTTTCTCCGGCGCATTTTCTGCTTGGGCAACAGGGGCTGGTTAAAATGAAACCGACGCACACCGGTTGCAGTGTGCGTCGGTTCACTCAATGGCCTAATTTTAGAACGAGAACGAGAACAGCAGTACCACTCCGTCCTGACTGATCTCTTTGAGTCTTACCGCTGTTTCGTTGCCGGGTGGCGGCTGATTGGCGACGAAACCGTCGCCGAGTATGTTGACGTTGGGATCAGTCACGTAGCCAAGGCCGACGTTCCAGCTGCTGCCAGTTTCATCTTTGGGTCGACGGAAGCCGAGCATCACACCTACGGCGACGGCTTCGATGATCTCTTCCGTGCCCGGTTGCAGCGCGACGAACGGGCCCCAGCCCCAACGGCCTTGGTCGAGTCCTTCAAGGTAGAGAAACTTCTTGTCGGGAAGAAAGAAATAATGGCTTTCGAGCATCACGCGGGCAATTTTGTCGTCCTCGTTGTCTATTCGAACGATACCGTCGACGATTGACGCGGCCTTAATGCGGCTGTTCTTTCCGGTATCGAACGTTAGTGAGATGCCAACGCCAAAGTTTATTCCGGCGAAGTTTCGTTTGCCCTTATCGTCGCTCGCTTTTTCTTCCGGCGTCATCTCGATCGTATCCGCGAGTGTGACTTGCTGTATTGCGATACAAAGTAGCAGCAATGTGGCGGCGTGCGCCCATATTGTTCTCGTTTTTGTGACCATCATAGTCTCCCAGGACGCTGCACTCTTGCAGCTGTGCGTGAATCAAATCGGTGGCATTAAGGTTGGCTTCATCAGGCGGTGTACTCCACAAGAACGTTTGCCAGGCAATGTCTTCGTGACCGCGTTGTCAGTCATGTCGAAGGCACAGGAAAGTTCACTGCACCGCCCACGCGATTGAGGTCGGTTACCACTGGGCAAGTGCGTGCAGGGCGGTGAGCAACAGGGCGGTGGTAAACACAACGAGCTGGCGTGCGGTTTTCATACGGAACCTCCGGCCGAAGCCGTACGCTCCAGGCTGAACAGGGTCAGTACGGCTCATTTGGAGTGTTACCTAAAGCTTAGCTGAGCCTCCGTGGATCACACGCACAGGTCGTTAGTGGCGTCAGAGTTTCTCCTCACCAGTCTCAGCGGGCGTGGATATTTGCTTGAATAACAAGGAGAAAGTCGTCGTTATTTCGCCTCGCCCGAAAACGCCTGTTCGCAGGTCCAGCTCGTGGCAAACCAGCAGACAGCGGCAGCCATGTCACCGTCAGTCCGACGCTCGCAGCGCGTGGTCTCGCTGATGTATGCGCCGAGCGGTCGATAGTAAAGGCGACGGCCATCGTCGAGTTTCGTGCTGTCCGTCGCACAAGCACCCCAGTGCGGATTGTTGGCGATGTCTTTGCGTTCTCGTTGCTCGGCCAACTCCGCAATCGAACGCGGCGATTTTATTTCCTGATCGAGGTACTTCAGGTACCCGATGCCGGTGCTGTACATCACGCATGAGCGGCCACCGCTGGTGTCTTTGACTGAGCCGCAACCTTCGTGTGTGCGGTCCTGCCATGCCTGCAAGCGCTCGCTGCTGGCGGCGTCGCGTTCGGCCTGGCCGTCATCGCCGCCGGCAGAGGAAGACCCTCCTGCAGCACTGCCGCCCGAGCTGACTGTCCGGCGGCGGTTGCCGCTGTTGCTCGCCGGGCGTGCGCGTTGTTCGCTTGCCACCTGCGCGGCGAACGCGGATGAGTTCTGCATCCGCTTGAGGTGATCCATGCGGCATTGCCCGGCCGCGACGGCGCTTATGGCCGTGGCCAGGCAATCGTAATAGGCCTCCGGTCCCTGTGAGCGCATCCACAGATCCTTGGCTGACGGCTGGCTTTGCGCTTCGGCGCGGCGCGCGCGTTCTTCTTCGCGCCGGTTGGCGTCGAGGCGTGCATTGATATTGCGATCGGCGACCTCGAGTGAGGCCGTCACGCTGGCGAGCAGCGCATCGAGCCGCTGTTGCTCCGGCCGCGCCGCCGCCAATCTGGCTTCCAGCGCCAGCAAGCGCCACAGGTTCGGATCGGTTACCGGTGCATTGGCATGGCGCGCCAAGAATTGAGCGAAGTTGCGCTCGAGGTTGTCGAGCTCTCTTGCAAGGCAGTGCACCCAGATACTGGTGTTGCTGACACGGCGTTCATGGCGGCGATAGTCCTGCGCCAGGGTGTCAGAGGGCACGCGCTGAAATGCCGCATAGGGCTCGGCACCGCAGGCATTGTTCGGTCCGCCACTGTACGCCTCGCGTATGGCGGCCTGCACTTGTGGCCACTCGGCGTCGTTCACGGTGGCGAGAATGTCGCGGCCGCGCGGGCCGAAACTCTCGTTGCCAACCAGGTGCGCCCAGATGCCGGCACTGTCGAACGGCACGAGCACCAGCTCGTTTTCCACGGACGACCAGGCATCACGCAGGTAGAAACGTGCATACAGCGTGCGCTCGACGGGCAAAGGCTTATCGCGGGAATAGTACGGCCGTTTGTACTCGACCACTGTGTTGCTGCGCCAGGTGTCGTTTTCGGAGTCGCGATCGCCGAGGTCACGGACGCGCGCGGCCAGGTCGAAGTTCCATTCGCCGTCGTAGTCTGCCGCTGCACTAAAGTCAGGCGGCGCAATCAGTTCCGGTGCTGCGCGGCCGATCTCCGCACGATCAGCCGTCACTGTCAGCACCAGCTTGTCGTCTGCAACCTGCAACACGAAAGTGGCATTGCCGACGCGGGTCGATGTTTCGTAACTGGCGGCGCGTCGTTCCAGTAGTGCGTTGGGCTCGGGCGAGGTGCCACTGACTATGATCGGGTTGCGCGGCACACGTTGCTGCAGGCGCGGCGAGGTCAGTTGCGGCGAACCTTGCTGGTGGAAAACGATGCGCCGTACATCACTGCCGGTCAGCATCAGGCCGGAGCCCGGGTTGTGATAGAGCATGCCGTCACGCTCGAAAGCCTCGCAGAAAAAGTTGTGCGTGGC